>NZ_LT629693.1:2595555-2920000 GCF_900099825.1 Bradyrhizobium ottawaense
GGCCAAGCGCGGCCATCTCGCGGCCGAGTAGTGCGGCGTCGCCGGTCTCGTAGCCGTCAGACACAATCATCACCACGGTGCGCGAATGGATCACGCGCGCGGCATGCCAGCGGTTGAAGGTCTGCAGGCTCTCGCCGATCCTGGTGCCGCCGCCGGCGCCCTGCGCCATGATCGAGAGACGGTCGAGCGCGCGGGCGGCGTCCTTTTCCTTCATGGCGTCGGAGACATGTGCGAGCCGGGTGTGGAACAGGAACGCCTCGGCTTCGCGAAATTCATCGAGCACGCCGTGGATGAAGCGCAGGAACACGCCGGTATACATGCTCATCGAACCTGACGCGTCGAGCAGCATCACCAGGCGCAGCGGCTTCTCCTTGCGCTGGCGTTTGACCAGCGTGATCGGCACGCCGCCATGGCTGATATTGCCGTGAATGGTCCGGCGCAGGTCGAGCCGATAGCCGCGCCGCCGCGCCAGGTCGCGCCGCGTCAGCCGTGTGCGCATGGTCTGCGCCAGCCGCGCGGCGGCGGCATGCGCTTCCTCGATCTGCGCGGGATCGGCCATCTTGCGGAAATCGATCTCGGCAAGCTGATCGGCCCGCGAGGCGCCCTCCATGCGGCCCTCGCCGGAACGGTCAATGTCATCCGCACCGTCGGCGGATGGAATCTGATCCATCGCGGTATCGCCGCCGGCGCGCGGTTCCGGCCGGGGATTCGGCAGGCTCTTCAGCGATGGATTCTTGGCAGACTTGGCCGAGCCTGTGGTCGTCGAGCGCGACCGCACCCGCTTGCCGAGCCAGAACGCGTCAAAAATGCCGTCGAACTTCTCCCAGTCGGATTTGCGCGCCGAGAACAGATGCTTGAATGCCGAACGCAACAGGCCGGGTTTGGCGACATAGCCCGCGGTCATCAGCGATGCCGCGTCCTGGCCTTCGGCGAGACCGACGGCAAAGCCGCTGCCGCGCAGGGTTTTCAGAAACGCCGCGAGCTTCGCCGAGACCAGGCGGGAGACCTCGTTCACTTCATTGATGTCAGGTGCAGCGCCGCAGCAGCTCATGCGACCCTCCCCAATAGCCGTTCGGTGACTTCGCGGCTCATCCGCGCTTTGTCTTCATGGGTCTTGAGCAGACACATCAGCGTTTCGTGTACGGTCTCGGGCGCCTCGTGCAGGTCACGGACGTCGAGGCCGACCAGAGCCGCCGCCCAGTCCAGCGTCTCGGTTACACCCGGCACCTTGCGCAATTCTTCCTTCCGGATGCTTTCGACCATGCGCGCGATCTGCAGCGACAGCGACGCGCCCGATCCCTCGATCCGCGCCATGATGATGCGCGCCTCACGGTCGGCGTCGGGATAATCGACATAGTGATACAGGCAGCGGCGGCGCAGCGCGTCGGAGAGTTCGCGGGTGCCGTTCGAAGTCAGCACCACATGCGGGATCGTGACGGCCTTGATGGTGCCGAGCTCGGGAATCGAGACCTGGAAGTCGGAGAGCAGTTCGAGCAGGAACGCCTCGAACTCGTCGTCGGCGCGGTCGATCTCGTCGATCAGCAGCACCGGCGGCCTGTTGCGGCGGATCGCGGCCAACAGCGGCCGCTCCAGCAGATATTTTTCGGAGAAGATCTGGTCCTCGACCGCATCGGGATTATCGCCGCGATGGGCCTGGATCGAAAGCAATTGACGCTGGTAGTTCCATTCGTACAGCGCCGCCGATTGATCGAGCCCCTCGTAGCATTGCAGGCGGATCAGTTCGGTCGCGTGCACGGAGGCCAGCGCCTTCGCCACTTCGGTCTTGCCGACGCCCGCCTCGCCTTCCAGCAGCAGCGGACGCCTGAGCAGGTGCATCAGCGAGATCGCGGTCGCGAGTTCGCCGTCGGCGATATAGCCGGCGACGGCAAGCGCTTGCGCGATCTCTTCACGGGTTTTCATTGCTTCTCCGGTGGCCTCATGGTTCGAGACGCGCGAAGACGCGCTCCTCACCATGAGGGTTCAACACTGGACCTCATCCTGAGGAGGCCGCAACGCGGCCGTCTCGAAGGATGAAGCCCCGCTCTACGAGCGCATTACGCAAACACTCCCAGATTCTTCGCCGCCTTCCAGTTGCGCCAGAAGTCGTGCGGCATCTGAATGTGCGTCGACCCCAGGAACGAGAAGGCATCATTGACCGCGTTGGAGAACGCCGGAACGCCGCCGACATTGGGGCTTTCGCCGACGCCCTTGGCGCCGATCGGGTGATGCGGCGACGGCGTGACGGTGAAGTCGGTTTCCCAATGCGGGGTCTCGACCGCGGTCGGCATGAAGAAATCCATGAACGAGCCGGTCACCACATTGCCTTCGTCGTCGTAGCGGATCTCCTGGCCCATCGCGATCGCGAAAGCCTCTGTCAGTCCGCCATGCACCTGGCCCTCGATGATCATCGGATTGATGCGGGTGCCGCAATCGTCCAGCGCGTAGAAGCGGCGCACCTTGTAGACGCCGGTATCGACGTCGATGTTCA
The DNA here is from genome assembly GCF_900099825.1 of Bradyrhizobium ottawaense. Taxonomy (NCBI): domain Bacteria; kingdom Pseudomonadati; phylum Pseudomonadota; class Alphaproteobacteria; order Hyphomicrobiales; family Nitrobacteraceae; genus Bradyrhizobium; species Bradyrhizobium ottawaense. The sequence goes on from NZ_LT629693.1 coordinate 2,598,044, forward strand.
TGACGCAGATATAGGCGCCGAACGGATAGGTCATGTTGGGCGGATCGTAATAGCTGACCGCCTCGAGGCCGGGCTCCATGCCCGGCGGCACCGAATTATAGGCCGCCCAACAGATGTCCTTCATCGACATCGACTTCTCCGGCAGGCCCTTGACGCGGAAGCCGTCGATATCCCATTCGAGGTCGCCCTCGTGCACTTCGAGCTTGTAGGCCGCGATCATCTGCGCCTTGGCCTTGATTTTTCGCGCGGCCATCGCGATTGCAGCTCCCGCCACCGGCGTCGAGCGCGAACCGTAGGTGCCGAGCCCGTAAGGCGCGGTGTCGGTATTGCCTTCCTCCACCATGATGTCGTCGGCGGGAATGCCGATTTCGGTGGCGATGATCTGCGCCCAAGTGGTCTCGTGACCCTGGCCCTGGCTCTTGGTGCCGACGCGGGCGATGCCCGCTCCGGTCGGATGCATGCGGATCTCGCAGGAATCGAACATCGCGATCCCCAGGATGTCGCAATTCTTGGAAGGACCGGCACCGACGATCTCGGTGAAAAACGACACGCCGAGACCCATGATCTCGCGGGTCTCGCCGCGCTTGAACGCCGCGCGCTTTTCCGCCTGCTCCTTGCGCAGGCCGGCATAGTCGACCGTTTCCATCATCTTGCGCATCGCAGTATGGTAATCGCCGGAATCGTATTCCCACCCCAAGGCCGAGTGATACGGAAACTGCTCCGGCTTGATGAAATTCTTCAGCCGCAGCTCCGCCGGATCCATGCCGAGTTTCTGCGCCAAAATATCCATCCCACGCTCGATGCAATACGCCGCCTCGGTGACGCGGAACGAACACCGATAGGCAACTCCGCCCGGTGCCTTGTTGGTGTAGACGCCATCCACCGACAAATGCGCGGTCGGGAAGTCATACGACCCGGTGACGATGTTGAAGAAGCCGGCCGGCCATTTCGACGGATCGGCGCAGGCGTCGAACGCGCCGTGATCGGCCAGCACATGGACGCGCAGGCCGGTGACGTTGCCTTCCCTGGTGGCGGCGATCTCGGTGGTCATGTGGTAGTCGCGCGCGAATGAAGTGGCGGTCAGGTTCTCGATGCGATCCTCGACCCATTTCACCGGCTTGCCGGTGACGATGGAGGCGACCGCCGCGCAGATATAGCCGGGATAGGCGCCGACCTTGTTGCCAAAGCCGCCGCCGATGTCGGGGGCGATGACGTGGATCTTGTGCTCGGGAATCTTCGCGATCAGCGCCACCACGGTGCGGATCACATGCGGCGCCTGGAACGTGCCCCAGATCGTCAGCTCGCCCTTGATCTTGTCGAACGAGCAGACGCACTGGCAGGTTTCCAGCGGCGACGGATGGGTGCGGTGATAGGAGATCATCTCCTTGATCGTCACCTCGGCCTTGCGGAACGCGGCATCGGTCAGATCCTTGTCGCCGACGGTCCATTCGAAGATGTGGTTGTGATGCTTGCGCGGGCCGTGCGCACCGGTCATCTTGCCGGCGAGGTCCTCGCGCAGCACCGGCGCGTCCGCGTCCATCGCCTTGAACGGATCGATCAGCGGCGGCAACGGTTCGTATTCGACCACCACCTTGTTGATGCCGTCGTCGGCCGCGTAGCGGTCGGTCGCGACCACGAACGCGACTTCCTGATTCTGGAACAGCACTTTGCCGTCGGCCAGCACCATCTGGACGTCGCCGGCCAAGGTCGGCATCCAGGCGAGGTTGACGGTCTTCAGCGTTTCGGCGGTGATGACCGCGAGCACACCCGGCACCTTCAGCGCCTCTTCCGAATTGATCGACTTGACGCGCGCATGGGCGTGGGGTGAGCGGACGAAATCGCCATGCAGCATGCCCGGCAATTTGACGTCGTCGACGTAATTGCCCTTGCCTTGCGTGAAGCGGATATCCTCGACCCGCTTGCGCTTGCAGCCCATGCCTTCGAGTTTGGCTTCGCGTTGTTCCCGCGTGGGAGTCATATCGTTCATTCCGCAGCCTCCAGGAATTCAACGCCATTGATCTTGGCGGCGGCGTACTGGATCGCCCTGACGATGTTCTGGTAGCCGGTGCAGCGGCAGATATTGCCCGATATGCCCATCCGGATTTCGGCTTCGGTGGGTGACGGATTTTCCTGCAGTAGCCGCTGCGCCCGCAAAATCATGCCGGGCGTGCAGAAGCCGCATTGCAGGCCATGCATCATCCGGAAACCTTCCTGCAGCGCCGACAGCGTGCCGTCGGCATTGGCGACGCCTTCGATGGTCATGATGTCGGATCCCTGCGCCTGCACCGCGAACATGGTGCAGGATTTCACCGACATGCCGTCGATATCGACGGTGCAGGCGCCGCAATGGGTGGTTTCGCAACCGATATGGGTGCCGGTCAAAGCGAGATTTTCGCGGATGAAATGCACCAGCAGCGTGCGCGGTTCGACGAGGCCTTCGACCTCGGCGCCGTTCACCTTCATGGTGACGTGGGTTTTTGCCATTTTGTCTCTCCCCTAACCGGCTTTGGCCATGGCGCGCTGCAACGCCCGCATCACCATGATGCCGCCGACATGCTTGCGGTATTCGATGGGCCCGCGGGCATCCGCGGCCGGCGACATGATCGCGACCGCCGCAGCCGCAGCCTGCTTCAGCGCCGCAGCATCGAGGCTGGTGCCGATCACCGCTTTCGCCGCATCCGTCGCCAGCAGCGGCGTCTCGGAAAGGTTGGTGAGGCCGATCGCGCAGGTCGCGACCTTGCCGCCCGCCATCGTGAGAACGACGGCCGCGGCCGCGGTGGCGTAATCGCCGACCTTGCGCTTGAGTTTTTCGTAGGCGTAGCCGTGACCAGCGGCGGGGACCGGAATGGAAATCGAGGTCAAGAGTTCGCCGGGCTCAAGCGACGTGAAATAGGCGCCCTGGTAGAATTCGGTGGCCGCGACATCGCGGGCTCCGGACGTACCTTCGAGACGGTAGCTTGCACCGAGTGTCATCATCAGCGCCGGCATGTCGTTGCCGGGATCGCCGTTGGCGACGTTGCCGCCGATGGTGCCGCGGTAGCGCACCTGCGGGTCGGCGATCAGAAGCGCGGTTTCATGCAGGATCGGCAACGACTTGCCGATCTCGTCGGACGCCAGCAGTTCGTGCTGGGTGGTCATGGCGCCGATCACGACCGTGTTGCCTTTGCGAGAGATGCCCTTGAGCCCGGCCACACCGTGCAGGTCGACCAGATGCTCGGGTGTCGCAAGCCTGAGCTTCATCATCGGCACCAGGCTGTGGCCGCCGGCCAGCGGCCGGGCCTCGTCGCCCAGGGTCGACAGCAGTTTGACCGCGTCGGCGACCGTTGCCGGCCGGTGATAATTGAATGGTCCTGGGATCATTCGTCTCCTCCATTCGTCCTTGGTGCCTTTACGAGGCGGATGGACGTTGGAACGGAGGCTCACTCCCGGCGTTTTGAGCCGCAAGCCGAGGGGCACAAACTCGGGGAATTCGCACGAGATGCGGAGTTTCGCGCACGAATTGCGTCAGGCAGGGCGACCTACCGCGGAGACGGCGCGGCCTCCGCTCCCTCGCCCCGCTCTTGCGGGGTCGAGACGAGCGAAGCTCGCTCTTAGAGTGTTGGGGTGAGGGGCTCTATCCACGAGCTCGACTCGCTGAGAGTCCCCCTCACCCGGCGCTACGCGCCGACCTCTCCCCGCAAGCGGGGCGAGGTAAAGGCATCTCGCTTGTGAGCCTTACGCGTTCCGCCGGGCGAGACCCAGCCTTGCCTTGACCTCGGCGATCTTGGCGCGGCTGACCGGAACCCGGTGCGGCGACGGGCCGTCGAGTTCGACGATGGCGCCGTCGCCTTCCTTGCGCACGAGGGTGACGTGCGGGATCGCGACGATGTGGCTGCGGTGCACCCGGACGAACAGGCCTGGGTCGAGCTGGGCTTCGGCTTCCGAGATCGACCACGGGCACATCCGCTCGCGGGTGCCGTCATGCACCTTGGTATAGTGGGCGTCGGCCCGCACGCTCCTGACATCGGCGCTATCGATGAAGTGGGTACCGTCGGCGCCTTCGACCGGCATCCGTGGCGCGGGCGCCGCACGGGGCGGCTGGCCGATGCCGCCCAGCGGCGTCGGCCGCATCCGCGGACTGGTCGACGCCGCGCCGGCATCAGCCGGCGGGATTTCCGTGACAAGACTGACCGCCTGCGGCGTTGCGGCAGCCGCCGTCGCCCCGACCTTGTTACGCGGATCCGGCACCAGCGACAGCAGAAAGCCCGCGGCGATGACGAAGCAGAGCAGCGTCACCACCAGCGCCAGCATCTGCGACGACGCCGCCAGTCCCTCGATATGGTGATGCATTCCTTCCGACGGGGGAACCAGATGCATGCCGGCCATCGCCGTGTAGTGCATGCCGGATACGGCGACGCCGAACGCGACCGCGCTCAGCGCCAGTTGCACGCCGCCCTGGCGCGCCAAGAACGCGCGCAGACCGCCATAGGCCGCCGCGATCGCGATCGCGACCGACAGCGCCACCATGGCGTTGTCGTGCGTCATGGCGAAATCGCCGGACAGTCCGTGCATGCCGACATAATGCATGCTGGCGATCCCGACCCCGAGCAGCACCGCCGAGGACACCACGCGTGACACCGGCGGCTCGCCGACGCTGACAAAGAACAGGGAAATGCCCACGACCAGCGCGCAGATCAGGAACGAAATGATCGTCGGCAGCACCAGATAGACCGTGCCCGGCGGCAGCGGCGCCGCCAGCATGCCGACGAAGTGCATGGTCCAGATGCCGATGGCGAGAAAGAACGCCGCGCCCGCCAACAGCAGGCGATGACTGGCGTCCGGCGTCCCGCGGATGCGCGCGGTGAGGCCGAAGCCGGTGTAACCTCCCAGAATCGCGATCACCACCGAGAGCGCGACGAGATAGGGATCGTGTCCTTCGAACATGATCGTCTCGGCCGCCCGTCATCACGGGCTGGCCTCCTCCCGCCGCCGACTTTACAGGTGCGGCATCGGAAATGACAATCGTTCTAAGTTCTCCCTCGCCCCGCACTTTGCGGGGAGAGGGTTGGGGTGAGGGGCTGCTTCGATGACGTCCGAAGGAGCGGTACCCCCTCACCCGAAATTCGCTAATGCGAATTTCACCTCTCCCCGCAAGCGGGGAGAGGTGAAATAAGCGACTCTGGCTACACGATCCCCGCCGCGACCTGGCCCTTCAGCCGTTCCAGGCTATGCAGCGTGTTGGCGCAGGCTTCCGCGACTTCGATCCCCTTGATGACGAAATGTTTACGGAAGAAGTCGTGATGCACCGCGCTCTCGTGGAATTGCTGCGGCGTCAGCACCGCCGAGAACACCGGCACTTCGGTCTTCAACTGCACATCCATCAGCGCCTTGATCACGGTGTCGGCGACGAATTCGTGGCGATAGATGCCACCATCGACGACAAGCCCCGCGGCGACGATCGCGGTATAGCGCCGGGTCTTGGCCAGCAGTTGCGCATGCAGCGGGATTTCGAACGAGCCCGGCACCTCGAACAGATCGACCTGCGAACGCGAGATATGGCGCGCCTCGATCTCCTCAAGGAAGGCGATGCGGCATTCCTCGACCACGTCGCGGTGCCAAGACGCCTGCACGAAGGCGACCCGCTGCGGCTTGACGAAACGCGGATGGCTGGGTGCCGGCGGACGCACCGGCGTATCGGGCGCGTGACCGGCTTCGGAGGACTTAACTTGGGGAGTTTCGGTTTGGGATTTGACTTCAGGCTCTTGCAACATCTGATTCATGGCTTTCCTCTTTCAGGACCAGAATCAGGGCACACGGAACGACTTTGGCCACGCGCAAACGCGCGAGGCCGCCGCAACCGTTCTCTTTCATCCGGACTATAACCGTCGGCTTCGGAATCACACCGAATCTGCTGACCCTTCTTCCCGCCAGGAAAACCTGGCGACGAAGGAGGCGCTCGCGGGCTTGGGCTACGTCACCCTTACCGCCGGTGGGGATTTTCACCCCGCCCTGAGAACATCGGCCGCCCGGAATGGACGACCTGAGGCTGAATATGACCAAACGCCGACACGCGGGCAAGCATCTTTGGCATCGGGAATTGGCATGTCCCCATGCCCCCGGGGCAGGGCATGTCTATTTTTGACGCGCTTTCTTCACGCGAACCGGGATCCACCCTCGGATCAAGTCCGAGGGCATGCTTCGCTCGAAAACGCTATGGCCAGCCCGGCCGCCTTTACTCGGGTCGCGACAACTGGGATAGCCATTGCAAATGGCCTTGAAGCCAGCAGGGGGCACGCCAGCATGAAACTTCTCCGCCGCAATTTTCTCAAGCTCGCCGGCAGCGCGATCACAGCATCGACGCTTCCGCGGCTTGCCTTCGCACTCGATTATCCGACGCGGCCGACGCGCATCATTGCCGGCTTTGCCGCCGGCGGCGGCGTCGACATCACCGCGCGCCTGATCGGCCAGTGGCTGGCCGATCATCTCGGACAACCCTTCGTGGTGGAGAACCGCACGGGCGCCGGCGGCAATATCGGCACCGAAGCGGTCGTCAACGCGGCCGCCGACGGCTACACGCTGCTGCTCGCCACCGTGCCGAACGCGGTCAACGCCTCGCTCTACGACAATCTCAAATTCAATTTCGTGCGCGACATCGCGCCGGTCGCGGGCGTGATCCGGGTGCCGATGGTCGTGCTGGTCCACCCCTTGGTTCCGGCGCAGACGATTCCGCAATTCATCGCTTACGCCAAGGCCAATCCGGGCAAGGTCAACATGGCCTCGGCCGGTAGCGGCAGCGCGCCGCATATGGCCGGCGAGCTGTTCAAGATGATGACCGGCGTCGACATGGTGCATGTACCCTATCGCGGCCAGGGCCCGGCGATGACGGATCTGCTTGGCAGCCAGGTGCAGATCCTGTTCGCGGCGGCGCCCGGAACCGCGGACTATGTCAGGAGCGGCAAGCTGCGCGCGCTCGGGGTGACGACGGCCGCGCGCATGCCCGAGCTGCCGGAGGTTCCGACCGTCGGCGATTTCGTGGCGGGGTATGAAGCGAGCCAGTGGTACGGCTTCGCCGCACCGAAAAACACGCCGGCCGAAATCGTCGACAAGCTCAACAAGGAAATCAATACAGCGATCGCCGATCCCGGCATGAAGGCGCGGCTGGCCGCCATCGGCGGCGAGACCATGCCGGGCTCGCCAGCCGATTTCGGCAAACTGATCTCGGACGAAACCGAGAAATGGGGCAAGGTGGTCCGCACCGCCGGCATCAAGCCGGAGTAAAGCCGCGGCCACCCCTCCCCCGTCACGCCGCCTGCTGGCCGGCTTTCATCAATTCGAGAATCTTCTCGAGCCGCGTGACCACGTCACCGGTTTCCAGCAGTTGTTGCCGCTGATCGATGCCGGCCGACAGCAATGACGCCACGGTATCGGCCAGTTCGCCGGGATCGCCGATGCTGGGCAGCAGCAGGCGGGACGGAAGCGTCCATGGCAAGTTGGAGTAATCGACATTGGCATAGACCTGATAGGCATCGAGAACGGCGCGCGCCAGCGCGGCAGCTTCGACGGTCTGGCCGCGTGTCTCCTCGATCGGCGCGACCTCGGCCGCCAGGAAATTCTCCTCGACCGGTCTGAGCACCGACATGCGCGCCAGGCCCGAGAGCATCAGCTTGAGGGTTCCATCCACGATCGTCACGCAACTGACGATTCCCGCGCTAACTCCGACGGGGTAGAGCGCATCAAGGGCGGGATCGTCGTCAGTAGAACGCCGCTGCGCGACCACGATAATGCGGCGGTCCGTCGCCAAGGCGCGTTCAATGGCGCGCCGGGTTTTTTCGCGGGCGACGAAGACCGGCGCGACCATCTTCGGGAAAAAGACCAGGTCGCGGATCGCAAGGACCGGCACAACGGTTGCCGTCGGCACCGCGCTTGCCAGCACTGCCGGCGCCGGCTGGCTCGCCTGAATCCTCGCGGCCAGAAAATTCCAGTCGGGAAAACCAAAAGTCCTGGCGATCAGTTCCAGGCTCTCGCTGTGGGTCAGCGAAACGGATTTGGCCTTCAGAGCTTCGCGCAGGGTCTGCGCCATGGCTTTGGCATCGCGAAAGTCGCGCATCGGATATTCCTCTGCATGGGCGAACGAGAAATGTCAGGCGCTTGCGTTACTGACTCGTTCGCTTGGGCAAAGGGTGCCGGAAGCGGCTCGATACGTTCACCGTACCCTCCTGGAGGGCGCAAGCAGCGGGTCGTATCCACCCGGTCCAAAATATGCGCGCCGCCCAAAGCGGCTGTCAATCGAGGTTAAGGAAAAATTAACCATTGTGCCGGCACGCTCGCTCGTCGAACGCGTCGCCGGCGTACCGGATTCACGCTTCCGTGAATCCGATTCCGGTTTGTTCCAAAAGTTAACGTGTATGACGGTCATGAGCTGTGGACGACGGCGTTTTGGCCTGTGGACGGACTCCTGGGTGAGTTGCGCGGATTCCGCAAATCACATCACTTGAGCCCGGCAGCCCCCGGCACGATCAAGGCGATCAGGGGATTGCAGCCGGCCGCGACGTATCAGTTCAGCGCGTGCCGTTTCCCGTTGCGTATCAAAAGACTTCAAGAGCAAGGTCGAGACGGCATGTCCCTCCTCGAAGGCACTATCGATTCCAGGATCAATCCGCTCGCGGTGGTCGAGGATATCGCCGCGGATAACAACTGGGCGTTCGAGCGCTCCGGCGAAGACGAAGTCACGATCGTCTCCAAGGGCAGCTGGACCGACTACCAGCTCTCCTTCACCTGGATGGCCGAGATCGAATCGCTGCATCTGGCCTGCGCGTTCGACATGAAAATTCCGACGGCGCGGCGCGCCGAGGTGCAACGGCTGATCGCAGCGATCAACGAACAATTGTGGGTCGGCCATTTCGACATCTGGACCCACACCGGCATGATCATGCACCGGCAGGCACTGGTGCTGCCGGGCGGGCTGACCGCCTCGGCCGCGCAATGCGAGGCCATGCTGGTCGGCGCCATCCATGGCTGCGAGCGCTATTACCCCGCGTTCCAGTTCGTGGTCTGGGCCGGCAAGACCGCCGCGGAAGCCATGAGTGCCGCGATGTTCGACACCGAGGGCGAGGCGTAATCTTCCGTCGTCCCCGCTTGGTGCGCAATTGCGCACGGGGCGCGGGGACCCATACGCCGTGACCTCCGGGCTCAAGCAAACTGCTTGTGGCCTGTCCCTCGCTTCACTAGAACCGGCTGTGGTTATGGGTCCCTGCTTTCGCAGGGACGACGAGAGAGTGTTACGCATGTCGTCTTCAGTCGCTACCGCACAAGCCCTGAGAAACGTCCACGGCACCATCGCCCTTGCCGGCGCCGGCAAGATGGGTGGCGCGATGCTGACCGGTTGGCTGGCGCAGGGGCTCGACGCCAAACGCGTCGTGGTGATCGAGCCGCATCCGTCCACCGAAATCGGCGCACTGGCCGCTCAAGGCATCCGCCTCAATCCCTCGGTCAAGGACGCCGGCGAGGTCGACACGCTGGTGGTCGCGGTGAAACCGCAATCGTTCCGCGAAGCCGGCGCTTCGTTGAAACCCTTCGTGGGCTCGTCGACGCTGGTGGTCTCGATCATGGCCGGCATGACGATCACCTCGCTCGAGGCGGTCTTATTTGAGAAAGTCTCGGGCGGCAGCGTGGTGCGTGCCATGCCGAACACGCCGGCGGCGATCGGCCGCGGCATCACGGTCGCGGTCGCGGCGAAAAAGGTCAGCGCCGCCCAGCGCGCCGTCGCGGATGCGTTGCTGCGCGCCACCGGTTCGGTCGAATGGGTCGACAAGGAAAGCCTGATGGACGCGGTGACCGCGGTGTCCGGCTCGGGACCTGCCTACGTGTTCCTGCTCGCCGAAGAACTCGCCCGCGCCGGCGTCGCGGCCGGCCTGCCGGTGGAACTGGCAACGAAACTGGCGCGCGAAACCGTCGCCGGCTCCGGCGAGTTGCTGCATCGCTCGGAGCTGACCTCGACCACCTTGCGCCAGAACGTCACGTCCCCCGGCGGCACCACCGCCGCCGCGCTGGAAGTTCTGATGGGGCCGAACGGAATGCAGACGCTGCTGACGCGCGCGGTCGCCGCGGCGACGCAGCGTTCGAAGGATCTGGCGAAGTAGCTACTTCGTGCCTTCCTCGTCATTGCGAGGAGCGAAGCGACGACTTGTCCGCCGTAGCTCCTTGAGCGAAGGCGGAAGCAATCCAGACTTCCTTGCGGTCAGATGGATTGCTTCGCTTGCGCTCGCAATGACGCCGTCATTTCGGCTGCAGCCGCCTGGTAAAATTCTCGACATTGACGAGGCCGCGGGCGTGGCGGCCGTCGCCGATCTTGCGCTCGCCCTCGAAAGCCTCGACCTCGAAGCGGATCACGCGGCGTTCCACCGCGATGACTTTTGCCGTGGTCCGCACGGTTGAGCCGACCAGCGACGCCCCGAGATGACGGATATCGACCTCGGTGCCGACGGTGACCCAACCATCTTGCAGATGGCCTTGGATCGCATCGCCCGAGGCCAGCTCCATTTCCAGGATCATCATCGGCGTCGCATAGACCATCGGCATACCCGGCACGAAATGCCCAACCGTGCGCTCAATGGGCACCACGAGCCTACGCTCGGCGCTCATGCCGATCTTGATGACGTCGCGTGCGTCCATGGGGAGGTTCCGACAACAATAACGGCGTCGTCCCGGCGAACGCCGGGACCCATACGCCGCGGCCCTTCAATAAGGCAGGATGTCCGACGCCTGTCATTAACAACCGGCGCCGTGGTTATGGGTCCCCGCGTTCGCGGGGACGACGGAGAGTGCTACTTCTTCGCGGCTGCCGCGCGCTCAACGAACGTCTTGCCGCCCTTCATCTTGTGGGCCAGCGGCGCTTCGTTGATCTGGATCACGACCGCATCGGCATCGACGCCGAGGTTCTTCACCAGCGCCTGGGTGATGTCGCGCATCATGCCGGCCTTCTGTTCGTCGGTGCGGCCGGCGGCCATGCTCACGGTAATCTCAGGCATTCTACTACTCCCTTTGTTTTTGTTGACTTGCCACACCTGTCATTGCCGGGCTTGACCCGGCAATCCATCATTTTGAAGATGGATACGCGGGTCAAGCCCGCGTATGACGAATTCAACTTCCCCACTTCACGTCATGGCGTGCGAGGACCTTCTTGACCTCGTCGACCAGGCTGGCCTCATCGACCACGTACTGCGCCTCGGTCTGCCTCTTCAGATATTCCTCGCGGTCCTTGATCTCGGTCAAGCCGGCGCCGAGGATCAGGTCCTTGATCTGGATTTTGCCGTTGGCCTTCTCGTCGCTGCCCTGAATGATTGCGCAGGGCGAATTGCGGCGGTCGGCGTATTTCATCTGCTGGCCGAGGCTGTGCTTGGGATTTCCGAGATAAAGCTCGGCGCGAATGCCGGCGTTGCGGAGTTTGGCAACCATCTGCTGATAACCGGCTATCTCGCCGCCGAACACGGTCACCACCACCGGCCCGAACGCCGGCGTGGTGTCGAGCTTGCCGAGCATGGTCAGCGCGGCCTGCAGCCGCGACACGCCGATCGAAAATCCGGTCGCCGGCACCGGCTCGCCGCGAAAGCGCGAGACCAGGCCGTCATAACGCCCGCCGCCGCCGACCGAGCCGAAACGAACCGGGCGGCCCTTTTCGTCTTTTGTCTCCAGCGTGAGTTCTACTTCGTAGACCGGGCCGGTGTAGTATTCGAGGCCGCGGACGACGGAGGGATCGATTTTGATGCGATCCGGACCGTAGCCGGACGCGGTGAGCAGCTTGGCGATCTCTTCGAGTTCACTCACGCCGGCCTGGCCGACTTCGCTCTTGCTGAGATACGTGTCAGCCGCAGCAATCGCATCTTTCCAGTCATCGCGTTTTGCCGTGACAGCCAGAACGACATCGGCATCCGCCGAGCTGAGGTTAGCGCCTTTGGTGAAATCACCCTTGCCCTCTTCGCCACCGTCCCATCGACCGGGACCGAGCAACTTGCGAACTTCATCGGCGGAAAATTTGTCGAGCTTGTCGATCGCGCGCAGCACGGTCAGCCGTCGTCCGGCATTGTCCTCGCCGCCAAGGCCAATCGCCTCCAGCACCCCATCGAGCACCTTGCGGTTATTCACCTTCACGACATAGCTGCCGCGGGGAATGCCGAGCGCTTCCATGGTGTCGGCTGCCATCATGCACATCTCGGCATCGGCCGCAGGCGAGGCCGAGCCGACCGTGTCGGCGTCGAACTGCATGAACTGGCGGAAGCGGCCGGGGCCGGGCTTTTCGTTGCGATAGACGTAGCCGGCGCGGTAGCTGCGATATGGCTTCGGCAGCGAATCGAAATTCTCGGCGACATAGCGCGCCAGCGGCGCGGTCAGGTCGTAGCGCAGCGAGATCCACTGCTCGTCGTCGTCCTGGAACGAGAACACGCCCTCGTTCGGCCGGTCCTGGTCGGGCAGGAATTTGCCGAGCGCGTCGGTATATTCCATCGCAGGGGTTTCGACCGGCTCGAAGCCGTAGCGCTCGTAGACGTCGCGGATTTTCTCGACCATCTGGCGCGTGGCGGCGATCGCGGCCGGGCCACGATCTTCCAGCCCGCGCGGCAGGCGCGCGCGCAATTTCTGCGGTTTTTTGGGTTTTTCAGCCATGAGCGGCGTTTACCAGCCGACGCGCGAGGCGGCAACCGTGTCGCGGGGCCAACACCAGATCGTCATGGCCGGGCTTGACCCGGCCATCCACGACTTTCTTTGCCGCCAAGACGTGGATGCCCGGGACAAGCCCGGGCATGACGAAAAAGTGGAGATCAAAAAACCTTCTTGATCCAGTTGTGCGGGTCGGGCGCGCGGCCGTACTGGATATCGACCAGCTTCTTGCGCATGCCCATCGCGACCGCGCCTGCCGCGCCGCCGCTGATGAGGAAATCGCCGCTTGCCGAACACACCTTGCCGATCGGCGAGATCACGGCGGCGGTGCCGCAGGCGAAGGCCTCTTTCAGCTTGCCGCTGGCGGCATCGCTGCGCCACTGCTCGATCGTGTAGGGCTCCTCGCGCACGCGCATGCCGGAATCCTTGGCGAGCGCGATGATGGAGTCGCGGGTGATGCCGGGCAGAATGGTGCCGAGCGGCGGCGTCGAGAGCGAGCCGTCGTCGAACACGAAGAACACGTTCATGCCGCCGAGTTCCTCGATGTAGCGGCGCTCGACCGCATCCAGGAACACGACCTGATCGCAGCCGTGGTCGATGGCTTCGGCCTGCGCGCGCAGGCTCGCGGCATAGTTACCACCGCATTTGACGGCGCCGGTGCCGCCGATCGCCGCGCGGGTGTAGTTTTCCGACACCCAGATCGACACCGGCGCAGGTCCGCCCTTGAAATAGGAGCCGACCGGCGAGGCGATGACGGCGAAGATGTATTCCGCCGACGGCTTCACGCCGAGGAAGATCTCGCTCGCGACCATGAACGGCCGCAGATAGAGACTGCCCTCGCCGCCCGGGATCCAGGCGCGGTCGATCCGCACGAGCTGGTCGACCGCTTCGATGAACACGGCTTCGGGGATCGGCGCCATCGCCATGCGATCAGCCGAATTGTGGAAGCGTTTGGCATTGGCGTCGGGGCGGAACAGGTTCACGCCGCCGTCGTCGCGCTTGTAGGCCTTGAGGCCCTCGAAAATTTCCTGCGCGTAGTGCAGCACGGCTGCGGCCGGATCGAGCGGGAAATTGGCGCGGGATTCGACCCGCGCGCCATGCCAGCCCTTGGCCTGGTTGTAGCGGACGATCGACATGTGGTCGGTGAAGACCCGACCGAAGCCCGGGTCCACCAGCTTGGCCGCGCGGTCCTTCTCGGACGTCGGGGTCGCCGTCGGCTGGATGTCGAATTTCACGCTCATGGCCTTGCTTCCTGCTGCCGCGGTCTCTGGCGCCGGCATTTCCTTGAGGGCCTGCTGGGCCGAATTACTGTACGACATGGGCTCTCTCCCGGATTGGCGCGGAACGCGCGCCTGGCGTCTTGGCGCCGTTGAAGTAGCCTGGACCTCACCTGCACCGGCAGCTCTGACCTTTAAGAGCCAAGACCTTTTAGAGCCGTGACCTTTAAGGGCCTTGTCACCGGTGTCCATCGCCATCATGTCCATTGAGGACATGCTTTTGCGGAATGCCGAAGTCCAGTATGTTTGTCGAAATGCCGCTCGACAATTGCACGGTAGTTAAATTCGCGGCCGTTGCCGCCATTGCTGGCTTTTTCCGGCTGCCTGAAACGTCGCCAAGGTCGAAACGACTTAAAGTTTCGCCTTGGCTGGCGGTTTTGTAACATTGAACCCAAGATATGTCAACATGACTGACATAAATTTCACAAGGCCGTCCGGCGAGCCCGATTCGAAGGGTGCCGAGGGCGTGACCCCTTCCCCACGAACGGGCGAATTGCGCTGGGACATCATCGAATTGCTGTTCTTCGCCTATCGCGACTTCGTCGGCGACGCCGACCACGAGCTTGAGGCTTTCGGCTTCGGCCGCGCCCATCACCGGGTGATGCATTTCGTCCATCGCTACCCCGGCCTCAAGGTCGCCGACCTGCTGGATGTCCTGCGCATCACCAAGCAGTCGCTCGGCCGCGTACTCAAGCAATTGCTGGACGAGGGCTACATCGTCCAGAAGACCGGCAATAACGACCGCCGGCAGCGCCTGCTTTACGCCACACCGAAGGGCGAAGCATTGGTCGCAAAACTGGCCGGGCTGCAGACCGACCGCATCACCCGCGCGCTCGGCGGGATCGACCCCGCCGGCACGGCCGCCATCAACCAGTTCCTGCGTGCGATGATCGATCGCGACGACCCCGACAAGGTGCTGGAGGCGATCTTCGGAACCGGCGGCAAGAAACCCTAAGGAGTGATCGTGGCGCAAGCAGCAACCATCGCCTCAGCCACCACGCGCGCGCCGCTGAAGCCGGCCGACGACGCCCCGCATCTGCTGCTGGTCGACGACGACCGCCGCATCCGCGATCTGTTGTCGCGCTTTCTTTCCGGCGAGGGCTATCGCGTCACCACGGCGGCGAGCGCCGGCGATGCGCGCGCCAAGCTGCTCGGGCTTCACTTTGACCTGTTGATCCTCGACGTCATGATGCCCGGCGAAACCGGATTTGATCTCGCGCGATTCATCCGCACCTCCTCCTCGGTGCCTATCATCATGCTGACGGCGCGCCATGAGGCGGAGGCCCGGATCGAGGGCCTGCAGATCGGCGCCGACGATTATGTCGCCAAGCCGTTCGAGCCGCGCGAACTGGTGTTGCGGATCGGCAATATTCTCAAGCGCACCGCGCCGCCGCCGGTGGAGACGCTGGAGCAGATCGCCTTCGGGCCCTACATCTATCATCTGGAGCGCGGCGAATTGCGCCAGGGCGAGGAGATCATTCACCTGACCGACCGCGAGCGCGAAATGCTGCGCATTCTCGCCGTAAGCCCCGGCGAAACTGTGCCGCGCGCGGCGCTGACCGGCGGCGGCACCGTCAATGAGCGCGCGGTCGACGTGCAGATCAACCGTCTGCGGCGCAAGATCGAGAAGGATCCCGCCAATCCGCTGTTCCTGCAGGCGGTGCGCGGCATCGGCTATCGCCTGGTGGCGTCGCCGTGATGCGTTTGTAAACCCGACATGAGCACCCTCGACACCGGCCTGACCCTGATCCGCAATGCGTCGCAGCGCGTGTCCGCGGCCAATGGCTGGATGGGCAACGCGTTCAAGAGCTGGATGCCGACCGGCCTCTACGCCCGCGCGCTGCTGATCATGATCGTGCCGATGGTGATCCTGCAGACCGTGGTCGCGTTCGTGTTCATGGAGCGGCACTGGAATACGGTGACGCGGCGGTTGTCGGCCGCCGTGGTGCAGGACATCGCCAGCCTGATCGACGTCTACAAGTTCTATCCGCAGGACAAGGACCGCGCGCAGTTGCGCCGTATCGGGCAGCGGCTGCAATTGGTGGTCGATTTTCTTCCCGTCGGCGACATGCCGCCGCCCGGTCCGAAACCGTTCTTCTCGCTGCTCGACCAGACGCTCTCGGTGCAGCTCGGACGGCAGATCGGCAGGCCGTTCTGGATCGATACCGTCGGCCGTTCCAACCTGGTCGAGATCCGGATCCAGCTCGATGACGCCGTGATGCGCGTGTTTGCCCAGCGCAGCGCCGCCTACGCCTCCAATTCGGAAATTTTCATCTTCTGGATGCTGGGGACGTCCTCGATCCTGTTGATCGTCGCGGTGCTGTTCCTGCGCAACCAGATCAGGCCGATCCTGCGGCTAGCGGACGCCGCCGAAAGTTTCGGCAAGGGCCGCGAAGCGCCGAACTTCCGTCCCCGCGGCGCGCGGGAAGTGCGGCGCGCCGCCCAGGCGTTCCTGGAAATGAAGGCGCGCATCGAACGCTCGATCGAACAGCGCACCGCGATGCTGGCCGGCGTGTCGCACGATCTGCGCACCATCCTGACCCGCTTCAAGCTCGAACTGGCGCTGATCGGCGACAGCCCCGAAGTCGACGGCATGCGCAAGGACGTCGACGAGATGTCGGCGATGCTGGAGGCCTACCTCTCCTTCGCGCGCGGCGACTCCGGCGAGGTCGCACAGCCCACCGACATGACGATGGCGCTGGAGGAATTGCGTAGCGATGCCGAGCGCAACGGCCATGCCACGACCGTCTCGTTTCACGGCCTGCCTGTCGTGATCGTGAAGCCGGCCTCATTCAAGCGCTGCCTCGCCAACCTCGTCTCCAACGCGGCGCGGCACGCCAAGACCATTTCGATCACCGGCCACCGCGATCACCGCTATCTGACCGTCACCATCGACGATGACGGGCCTGGCATTCCCGTGAACATGCGCGAGGAAGTGTTCAAGCCGTTCCTGCGGCTCGACGACGCCCGCAACCAGGATGAAGGCGGCACCGGCCTCGGCCTCGCGATCGCCCGCGACATCGCCCGTTCGCATGGCGGCGACATCACGCTCGGCGACAGCCCGATGGGCGGATTGCGGGCGGCAGTAAGGGTGCCGGTGTAGGAGTTCATCTTCTCCCTCGCCCCGCCCTTGCGGGGTCGAGACGAGCGAAGCTCGCTCTTAGAGGGCTGGGGTGAGGGGCTCTCTCAACGACCTCAGTATGGCGTGAGACCTGTACCCCCTCACCCGGATTGCACTGCGTGCAACGTAGCCGAAGCGTGCTTCGGCGTTATTTTCTAAGAACGGCCGCCGAAGGCGGCCTATGCCTCTCCCCGCAAGCGGGGCGAGGTGGACACAACTACTTCGGCAGTTGCTTCGGGATCAAAGCCTTCAGCTTTTCCATGTCCTTGATGTTCATCTTCATGCCGCCGGGCATCATGATGTCGCCAGCCTTCTGGTCGGCCTTGCAGGCCCCCAGCCACTTCGCCTCGATCGTCGTGGTCGAATCGCGCGGCACGCCGGTGGGGCCGCGCTCCGAATGCGAGGTCGACTTCACCGTATAGGCGGAATTGAAGTCACCGATGATCTCGGAATGCGACGTGATCGACATGCCGGCGATGCCGCAGACGGAATCGCTGACGTAACCGGTCGCGGTCTTCTGGACATCCTGCTTGGAGCACATCTCCTTGGCCATCGGCGAGAACGAGGTGCTCATTTCCTTGTCGGTGGTCTCGTCGGTGCAATGCTGCATCGTCATGTCGGGCACCGACGAACCGGTGTGCAGCACCTTCATTTCCCACAGCCCGGCCTTGCGCACCGGCAACTCGACCGCGCTTGCCGTATTGGCAGGCAACAGCGCCAGCAGGCCAAGTGCAAAACCAAATGCGAGAGGATATCGCATCATGCTCGCGCTCCCGGCCTGTTGAGATTTGCCTGTTGAGGTTGAGGTGGGGCGCCGCTCAGTAGGCGGCGCGCAGCGGCCGTTCGTTGGCGCCATAGGGCACCCAGCGGCAGGCGAACGAGATATATCCGCCGTCATGGGGCTCGACCGAAAGGAACTTCACCACCTTGCCGTAACCGGCACAGTGGTCGACCGCGAGCTGCCGGACATCGATGGCATGCGCCGTCGAATAAGCGATAATGCCGCCGGTGTCGTTGCCCTTGAACGGCGGCACCCAATCGGCCCGCGCCGGAGCGCCCGCCAGCATTCCGGAGATGGCAACCAGGCACGCGGCCCCAATCATTCGCATCGCAGACTCCATTTCGCTCGAACCCCACCATAGAGTGCGCACGCGACCGTGAAAAGAATGGCGTGCGGCAGAAAGCCGACTTGTCCGCCGAGTGTTGCCGCGTTGCACTTGACCTTGCCCGGGCTTCACGGCACCGTCCCATGCATAGGCTGACCCGGCGGAATCCCATGCGAAACCTGTTCACACTCCTGAAATCGCTCGGCCTGGTGGCCGTTTTGGCTTCCGGCGGCCTTTTGGTATCCGGGTTGCCCACCCAGGCCGCCAATCCGCTCGAACTGAATTTCGGGCTGTTCGGCCCGCGATATGACGGCCGTGTGGCCGAATGCGAGCGAGCGCTGCCGACCATCACCTCGCAATTCCAGGAAAAGGAAAGCACCTTCTGGAATTCGTCGCTCACGATCACCGCTTACGGCCGGATCCACGAGACCGCCTTCCGGCCCTGGCAGTCCGACAACATTCCGCGCCGTTATTGCACCGCCGACGTCATGCTGAGCGACGGCAAGGTGCGTACCGTGCACTACGCGATCGTCGAGGACGGCGGCTTTGCCGGCTTCGGCCAGGGCGTCGAATGGTGCGTGACCGGGCTCGATCGCAACTGGGCCTATAATCCGAGCTGCAAATCCGCCCGCCCCTGATTCCTTTCTGATTCTCGGCCTGATCGCCGGCTGAATTGCCTGATAGCGGCGGCCGTTCCGGTCGATTTTGGCCCGGTCGCCATTTTTGTTCTTGAAATGTTCTTCCGCCCTGCTAGGCTCGAGGCAGTCGAGTAAAGGGGCGTTTGATGTTTCGAACAATCAGGATTTCCCGCATTATTTCCCGACTTCTCATTTCCCTGGTTCTCATGGTGGTCGCTGCCGGGATGGCGTTCGCCCAAGACCGCCGGCAAAACACCCCGGGCGAATTCGATTTCTACGTGCTGTCGCTGTCCTGGTCGCCCTCGTTCTGCGAGCAGGCCTCCGAACGCGGCAATGGTGGCCGGTCCGGGGCCCAGTGCGGCGGCCGGCCGTTCTCCTTCGTGGTGCACGGCCTGTGGCCGCAATATGAGCGCGGCTTTCCCGAATATTGTCAGCGGTCGGCGGAATGGCTCGATCGCAACATCATGACCTCGATGCTGGACCTGATGCCGGCGCCCGGCCTGATCTTCAATGAATGGAAGAAGCACGGCACCTGTTCCGGCCTCGGCGCGCGGGCCTATTTCGAGACCATCCGGAAAGCCCGCGCGGCGGTGAAAATCCCCGAGGAATTCCTGCAATTGTCGGAGCCGAAATCGATCGCCCCCGACGAACTCGAGGCGGCGTTCATCAAGGTCAACCCCGGCATGAGCAGTTCGGCGGTTTCGGTGACCTGCGACTCCAGACGCCTCAGCGAAGTGCGGATCTGCCTCAGCAAGGACCTGCAGTTCCGCTCCTGCGAGGAGATCGACCGCCGCGCCTGCCGGCGCGACCAGGTGCTGATGCCGCCGATACGGGGCGGCTGACCCCCCTTGGTCGTTCGAGGAGCGCAAGCGACGACTTGTCCGCCGTAGCTCCGCGAGCGAAGGCGGAAGCAATCCATTCTTCCTTTGTCGCCGCCGTGTGGATTGCTTCGCTCCGCTCGCAATGACGTGCTAACCCCTCCCCATGAACTACCGACACGCCTTTCACGCCGGCGGCTTTGCCGACGTCATCAAGCACATCGTGCTGGTGCGAATGCTGACCTATCTGCAGGAAAAGCCGGCCGCGTTTCGCGTCATCGACACCCATGCCGGCGCCGGACGCTACGACCTTGCCGGCGACGAGGCGCGGCGCAGCGGCGAATGGCTGACCGGAATCGCGCGGGTGATGCAGGCGCGGTTCTCGGAGGCAGCCCAGCCGCTGATCGGGCCCTATCTCGACATCATCCGGGCGTTCAACCCGCCGGGCGAACTGAAGGCCTATCCGGGATCGCCGTTGATCGCCCGCGCGCTGCTGCGGCCGCAGGATCGCCTGACGGCGTGCGAAATCGAACCGAATGCCCACCGGCACTTGATCGACGCGATGCGCCGCGACACCCAGGCACGGATCGTCGACCTCGACGGCTGGACCGCACTGCCGGCCTTCGTGCCGCCGAACGAGCGGCGCGGCCTGGTGCTGATCGATCCGTCCTTCGAACAGAAGGACGAGTTCGAAACCCTGGCCGACGGCTTCACCGAGGCCTATGCGAAATGGCCGACCGGCAGCTATCTGATCTGGTACCCGGTGAAGAGCCGGCGCATCACCGACGGCCTCGCGCGCCATGTCGCTGCCGTGACGGCCGAAAGCAGACCGCCGGGAAAATGCCTGCGGCTCGAATTCAGCGTCGCGCCGCAGCAGGCCGGCGGTCCCCTCACCTCGACCGGTCTTCTGATCGTCAATCCGCCGTGGACGCTGGCGGGTGAACTGAAGACCGTTCTACCCGAGCTGGAAAAACCGCTCGGCCAGGGCGGCGCCGCCCGTTTCAGGCTCGAAACGCCAAAGCCCTGAGGCCTGCGCTTTCGGCGAAAAGTGCGTTTGAGCCGTAGGCAATTTGCACGGAACCGTATTATGCTCGGCCTGTTGGGACTGGCTTTACGTTCCGCTTCCGCGAATGGTTGCGGCGGAGTGATCAAGGCCTAAGAAAAATCCAGGCCGATCGGTGGCGTGATCCGATCGGCTCAGGTGGCCAAGCTTCCGGCAGCGAATGTCCGGTCGGCCGCTACGCAGATTGTGCGTACCGGCAGAGCAGTGCGGGGGAGGAGTTTCCCGATGGCCATGACTGGTACGGTCAAGTTCTTCAATGGAGAGCGCGGCTACGGCTTCATCAAGCCCGATGACGGTGGCCGCGATGTGTTTGTTCATATTACCGCCGTCGAGCGGGCCGGATTGAAAGATCTGACAGAGGGACAGCGCATTACGTTCGAGGTCGAACCGGACAAGAAGGGCAAGGGCCCCAAGGCGGTCAACCTGGTGATTTCAGCGTGAGCTGACGCTTACGCCGGGAAGCGGACCGAGTTCTTGCCTGCGAAAGTTCGACTGGGCGCGACGGCGCTCAGAACGTGGAGGCGTGCATGATGTGGCCGCCCCGCGTCGGTGCCGCCCGTTCGGTTTCCGGAAAGAAGCGCGCCGCAAGTTCGGCCGGGCCGATATCATCAACATGACGAAAACCGGCCGCGCTCATTTTTGCGCATAGCGAAGCGGCGTCGAGATAACTCTGAAACCGCTCGCCGACGGCCGCCACCCGTCCAGCCAGCGCCTGGTGCGCGGCACGGCCGGCGGCCGGAATCGAAGTCGCAGGATTGACATAGTCGAACACCACCTCGGCTCCGCCCGGCAACTGCGCGATAAAGCCCAGCGTCGAAAAGATCGCGTCCTCGGTCAAATAAGGTACGACGCCAAGCCAACTGAAAAAACTGCGCTCGTCGGATTTGAAGCCCGCGGCATCCAGCCGTTCGGACAGTTTCTCGCGCTCGAAATCCACCGGAACGAAGCTCAGCGTTTCCGGCTCGGCGATGGCCGCAGCCGCCAGCATTTCGCGCTTGCGCGCCTGCGTCGCCGGATGATCGACCTCGAAGATCCCCAAGCGGCCTGCAAGCGGCGTCCGGTAGGCCAGCGTATCGAGCCCGGCGCCAAGCACCACGAGCTGTGTCGTGCCCGCATCGACCGCCATGTTGAGAGCGTCTTCGGCGATGCGCGATCGCGACGCGAATGAACCATCGCATTCGCGGCCCGGACGTGTGGGTCTGCGCGTGGTCGAGCGATACTTCGATGTCGTCGCCGAGAATCCGTACCGCGAGGGGATCGGCCAGGATCGACGCTTGATCAAGCACCTGGTGCGCCGCGCGCAAGCGGGCGGCTCCCAACGCGGTCCGACTGGGCTGTCCGGTCTGCATGGTAAGGTTCTATCGCATCTTCAAACAAGATACCGGCCGCCGGCCAAAAAAATCCCGGCAGCTTGCGGCCGCCGGGAGGTTGTCACGAAGATTTTCTTGTTCTCAGAAGTGATAGTTCACGCCGGCTCGTACCAATCCGAACCGGTAGCCATTTGACGCGCCTGTAATGACGAAGTTGCTGTTGTTCAGATCGACATAGAGATATTCGATCTTGGCGCTCCAGTTCGGCGCAAAGCCCATTTCGGCGCCGACGCCGAGCGTCCAGCCCAGATTGGTATTGGATTCCGACAGGCCAAAGGTGGTGGCGCGCAGTTCGCCGAAAGCCAGACCCCCGGTGCCGTAGAACAGCACGTTGTTGAGGGCATAGCCGGCCCGGCCGCGCAGCGTACCGAACCAGGGGTTGGAGAATTTCCACGGCGCAAAGGTCTGTTCGGCGCCACTCGCCTGAATGTCGCCTTCGACGCCGAACACCCAGGGACCGTTCTGCTGCCAGTTGTAGCCGGCCTGAACGCCGCCCGCGAAACCCGACGGCTTGGTCGGATTGTTGTCGACCGAGCCCCAGCCATAGCCGAGATTGCCGCCGAGATAGGGACCGGCCCAGCTATAGGCATTGAGCGGCTGATTGACGGTATAGGGCGCGCGCGATCCGTAGTTGAGATCGGCCGCCTGCGCCGACATGGTCCAGGCGGCTGCGATCAACACCAGTGCCCGCAAAACAGACTTGCTCATCACGCAACTCCACGCAACTGCCGCGACCGCCGGTTCGACACGCCGGCTTGGTTACGGAATTCCACTTTTTTCCTGTAAGATTTATCGAGAGTTTTAAGTTAAAGGGTTGTTAAGCGGGGTTACCGCCCGCTCATCATTCTTAACAATGCGTTACCGGCGCCGTTGCCACAGGCCCAGCCGCGCGAACATGCTTCGTTGCCATGTTCTTGTTCGGGCATGATCTTTCCGGAAAACCGGCTTTCGCTTTTACGGACCATGGCGCTGGCGATGCGAGCGTCCAGCGCTTAATTTAGGTCCATGGATCACGATTCTGCCGACCATCCGAAAGCCCCGCGCAAGCCGCGCCGGGGTTCGCAACCGGATTTGCCGCCCGAGGGCCTTAGCTCCGCCGACGTCGATCCCGCGACGCCGGTCGCCGAGGACGACGACGAGTCGCGCCTGCCGGAAGCCGTGGAGGAAACCGCCGAGGCCGTCGCCGAAGGCACGCTCGCGGTCGGCCATGCCGCGATCGAAAACGCAGTGCGGCTGGCACCGACCTCGCCCGGCGTCTACCGCATGCTCAATGCCGGAAACGACGTGCTGTACGTCGGCAAGGCCAAGAACGTCCGCAAGCGGCTGTCGTCCTACGCCCGCGTCAACGCCCCGCTGCCGGCCCGTATCCTGCGGATGATCGCAGCTACCGTCACCGTCGAGATCATCTCCACCACCACCGAGACCGAAGCGCTGCTGCTCGAGGCCAACCTGATCAAGCAGTTGCGGCCGCGCTTCAACGTGCAACTGCGCGACGACAAGTCGTTTCCCTATATCCTGATCACCGGCGACCATTGGGCGCCGCAGATCCTCAAGCATCGCGGCGCGCAGTCGCGGCCGGGACGTTATTTCGGGCCGTTCGCCAACGCCGGCGCCGTCAACCGCACCATCACGGCGCTGCAGCGCGCGTTTTTGATCCGCTCCTGCACCGACGGCTTCTTTGAAAGCCGCACCCGGCCCTGCCTGCTTTATCAAATCCGCCGCTGCTCGGGCCCCTGTACCGGCGAGATCGATTTTCCCGGCTATGCCGAACTGGTGCGCGAGGCCGGCGACTTCCTGTCCGGCCGCAGCCACGACGTCAAGAAGCAGCTCGCCGGCGAGATGGAGAAGGCCTCGGGCGAACTCGAATTCGAGACCGCGGCACTGTATCGTGACCGCCTCGCCGCACTGTCGGCGATCCAGTCGCAACAGGGCATCAATCCGCGCACCGTCGAAGAGGCGGATGTTTTCGCCATCCATCAGGAGGGCGGCTATTCCTGCGTCGAGGTGTTCTTCTTCCGCACCGGTCAGAACTGGGGCAACCGCGCCTATTTTCCGCGCGCGGAGAAGTCGTTCACCCCGGAGGAAGTGCTGGCCTCGTTCCTGGCGCAATTCTACGACGACAAGCCGCCGCCGAAACTCATCCTGCTGTCGCACGAGATCGAGGAGAGCGACCTGCTGGCCGACGCGCTTGCGGTCAAGGCCGGCAAGAAGGTCGAAGTCTCGACGCCCAAGCGCGGCGAAAAGAAAGAGCTGATCGCGCATGCCCTGACCAACGCGCGCGAGGCACTCGGCCGCAAGCTGAGCGATACCGCAACCCAAGGCCGGCTGCTGCAGGGGATGGCGACCACGCTAGGGTTGACGCAGCCGCCGAAGCGCATCGAGGTCTACGACAACAGCCACATCCAGGGCACCAACGCGGTCGGCGCCATGATCGTGGCGGGACCGGACGGTTTCATCAAAAACCAGTACCGCAAGTTCAACATCAAGTCCGAAGGCCTGACGCCGGGCGACGACTACGCGATGATGCGCGAGGTGCTGGAACGGCGCTTCAAGCGGCTGCTGAAGCCGCCGGAGGGCGATGCCGCCAAAACCAAGGAAACATCCAAGGCCGACGACGACTCGTTTCCGCAATGGCCCGACCTCGTCATCATCGACGGCGGCCGTGGCCAGCTCAATGCTGTCAGGGAGATTTTTGAGGGCCTGGGACTGACCCAGGTGTCGCTGATGGCGGTGGCAAAAGGCCCCGACCGCGACGCCGGCCGCGAGACCCTGTTCATGCCTGGCCGCGAGGCGATCAAGCTCGAGCCCCGTGACCCCGTGCTGTATTTCATCCAGCGGCTGCGCGACGAGGCCCATCGTTTCGTGATCGGATCGCACCGCAAACTGCGCAAAAAGGACATCCGGGAGGCCGGCCTGCAGGAAATCCCGGGCATCGGCCCGTCACGCAAACGTGCCTTGCTGCATCACTTTGGAACGCTGAAGGAAATCGAGCGGGCCTCGATTACCGACCTTGGCAAGGTTCCAGGGGTCAGCGCCGAAAGTGCCCGCAAGATTTTCGAGTTTTTCCATGCCCAACCGGGTTAAACCGGGGGGCGGAGTCACATATGGGTCACTTGGGCGTCGCCCGCCGCAGCTTAGGTCTGCCGGTTGACCTTCACGCTTGAGCGGTATTGGTAAGACGGATGAACATTGCGACCACCACCAAGGGGCAGGCCAAACAGCCAAAAAGCCTGTCCCTGCCGAATATCCTGACCTACGCCCGCATCGCCGCGATCCCGGTGGTGGTCGGCTGCGTTTATGGCCAATCGATCATGGACGGCCCGCTGTGGCTGCGCTGGGTCGCGCTGGCAGTCTTCATCGCCGCCGGCGTAACCGACTATCTGGATGGCTACTATGCGCGAATCTGGGACCAGCAATCCGCCTTCGGCCGGATGCTCGATCCGATCGCCGACAAGCTGCTGGTGGCTTCCTGCCTGCTGATGCTGGCGGCGGACAACAGCATTCACGGCTGGACACTGTGGGCCGGTATCGTGATCCTGTGCCGCGAGATCCTGGTCTCGGGCCTGCGCGAATATCTCGCAGCCTTGCGGGTCAGCGTCCCCGTGACCAAGCTGGCGAAATGGAAGACCACGGTGCAGCTGGTCGCGATCGGCTTCCTGATCGCCGGCGAAGCCGGCGAGCAGATCCTGCCCTCGACCACCCTGATCGGCATTGTTCTGCTGTGGATGTCGGCGATTTTCACGATCTACACCGGCTGGGATTATTTCCGCGCCGGCATCCATCACCTCATCAAGGAGGATGAGGAATGAAGGTCAAATATTTCGCCTGGGTCCGCGAGCGGATCGGCGTTGCCGAGGAAACGGTCGAGCCGCCGGCCAGCGTGCGCACGGTGGGCGATCTGATCGGCTGGCTGTCCGCGCGCGGCGATACGTACGCCTATGCCTTTGAGACGCCGCGGGTAATCCGCGCCGCGATCGACCACGCCCACGTCAAGCCGGATGCGGCGATAGCGGGCGCCCGCGAGATTGCATTCTTCCCGCCGATGACCGGCGGCTAACCCCATCATGAGCGCCGTCACCATCCGCATCCAGGAAGCCGATTTCGACATCGGCCACGAGATCGCGGCGCTGACCAAAAGCCGGACCGACGTCGGCGCGGTGGTCTCCTTCAGCGGCATCTGCCGCGGCAGCGAGAATGGCGAACCGATCGCGGCGCTGACGCTCGAACATTACCCCGGCATGGCGGAGGCCGAGATCCGGCGGCATGCCGATGAGGCGATGACGCGCTGGCCGCTGACCGGGCTCACCGTCGTTCATCGCGTCGGCCGCATCACCCCCGGCGAGAATATCGTCGTGGTGCTGGCGGCGTCCCAGCACCGGCAGGCGGCATTCCAGGCCGCGGAGTTCTTGATGGATTATCTGAAAGCCAGCGCGCCGTTCTGGAAACGCGAGGAAAGTCAGAAAGGCGCGAGCTGGATTGAAGCGCGCGGCCATGATGAGACCGCCGCGGCGCGTTGGACCAAATCCTGATGGCGAAGCGCGCAAAACCGGCGGCCAGGCGCAGCCCCGCCGCAGCAAAATTCCCAAAAGTCGGTCCGGGCGAATTGCTGACGCTGCTCGATTTCGTCCGCTTTGCCGTGAGCCGCTTCATCGAGGCCAGGCTGGTGTTCGCGCACGGCACCACCGATCCCACGGCCGAGGCCGCCTTCCTGATCTGCGAGGCGCTGCATCTTCACCCCGACCAGTTCGAGACGTTCGCGACCGCGCGCGTCACGGTGGCCGAAGGCAAAAAGATCCTCGGCCTGATCGAACGCCGCGTCAGCACCCGAAAACCCGCCGCCTATCTCGTCAACAAGATCTACATGCGCGGGCTGCCGTTCTATGTCGACGAGCGCACCATCGTGCCGCGTTCCTTCATCGGCGAATTGCTGGAGTCCCATTTCGGCGGTGACGGTAACGAGGAGGGCGGCTCGCTGATCCCGGATCCCGCGGCGGTCGAAAGCGTGCTCGACCTCTGCACCGGCTCGGGCTGTCTTGCCGTTCTGGCGGCGCACCATTTTCCCAACGCCGAAATCGACGCGGTGGATATTTCAAAGGATGCGCTCGGGGTCGCTGCGCGCAATGTCGGGGATTATGGCCTCGCCGATCGCCTCACGCTTCACCGCGGTGATCTGTTTGGGCCGCTCGGCGGCAAACGCTATAATCTCATCATCTCCAATCCGCCCTATGTCGACGCCGACGGCATGGCGGACCTGCCGCGCGAATGCCGCGCCGAGCCGAAACTCGCCTTTGACGGCGGCGCCGACGGGCTCGATATCGTCAGGCGGATCCTCGACCAAGCGCGCGCGCATCTGACGCCGCAAGGCGGGCTGCTGTGCGAGATCGGCCGCTGCCGCCCGCAACTGGAAGACGCCTACCCGGAACTGCCGCTGCTCTGGCTCGATACCGAGGATTCCGAGGCCGAGGTATTCTGGATCGCGGCGGCCGATCTTTAGCGCTGCCGAACGTTACGGCATAACCGCCCCCTCTTCTCGCCGGCCTGCCCCTCGCCCCGCAGCGTGAGAAAGCCGGCCAGTTCCGGGCGTGTCGAAAGAACACTAGCCCCGCGAATCAACATTGATGCTAAGCTCGCAGCGCTTGGGAGAGCGCAGACTGGACCATGCCTGAAGACTTCCGTGTTTTCCCGGGTGGGGGCAGTTCGGACTTGAGGGCGTAGCGCGCGACATGATTCGCATTTCGACGATTTTCATCGCCATCTGCATGGTGCTGGTCGCAGCGTCGCTTGGCCTGGTCCTGCATTCCGTGGCCGGCATCAGCGGATCGGAATCCGCGATCGTGGCGCTCACCGCGCTGACCTTCCTGATCCTCTACAACGCCGTATCGATGCGGCTGCGCGACCGCTCGGATGTCGGCAGCCAGATCGCGGACCTGTCGCGCGGCACCGCCGACCTCGCCCGCCAGGTCGCCGAATTCGGCCGGCGCCTCGCCGCCGTCGAAGGCCGGGTGGTGTCGGCGAATTCGACCGGCGCCGACCGCATCCAGGCCGTGGTCGGCGAGATCAACGAACTCGGCGTGCTGGTCAAGCAGCTCGCGGCCTCCGTCGCCGGCCATGACGACTTGCTGGCCGCGGTACCCGCCGCGGCAGACAAGCCTGATTCCGGAGAGCAGGACGAACTGCCGCTGGTCGAAGCCAAAACACCGGAGGCAGCACCTGCGATCGCCAGACCGGCGCCGGTTGCTACCCCTGCTCCGGCCGCCACCAGGCCGGCCATCGCCACGCCGGCGTCGGAACCCGTCGCCACCCAGCCCGCAACGCCTGCACGCAACCAGCCGCAGCTCCTCGCCGCGGTCAGGAACGCGGTCGAGGAAAACCGGCTCGATATCTACCTGCAGCCGATGGTGACGCTGCCGCAGCGCAAGGTGCGTTTCTACGAGGCGGTGACGCGGCTGCGCAACGAAAAGGACGAGGTGCTGGCCGCCGACGATTTCATCGCCATCGCCGAAGCCGGCGGACTGATCGGACGCATCGATCACATGGTGATGCTGCGCTGTGTGCAGGTGCTGCGCCGCCTGATGGTGCGCAACAAGGAGGTCGGCATATTCTGCAATGTCTCGGCGGCCACGCTCGGTAACCCTGCGAATTTCGCGCAGTGCCTCGATTTCCTCGAGGCCAACCGCGCGCTGGCGCCGTCCTTCGTGCTGGAATTCAAGCAGGCGACATTCCGCAATCTCGGCCCGACCGAGACCGAACATCTCGCCGCGCTGTCGCAGCGCGGCTACCGTTTCTCGATCGACCATGTCAGCGATCTCCGGCTCGAGCCCCGGGAACTGGCCGACCGCGGCGTGCGTTTCATCAAGGTGCCGGCGGCGCTGCTGCTCGATCCCAGGCAGAGCACGGCCTCGGACATCCACCCCTCCGACCTGTCCGATCTGCTCGGCCGCTTTGGAATTGACTTGATCGCCGAAAAGATCGAGGGCGAACGCGCCGTGGTGGACCTGCTCGATTACGACGTCCGCTTCGGGCAGGGCTTCCTGTTTGCGCCGCCCCGGCCGTTGCGGCCCGAGGGGGCATCTGCTACCGGCGGGGCCACCATGAACAAGGCAGAACTCAACGGTTCCAATGGCTCCAATGCTCCCGATGGCCCCAGCCACCCCGCTCCCGTCGCCGGCCCGGCCTCCGAGCCTCCGCCGCGGACGACCGGCAATGCCGCTCTGGCGCGCCGCGCCGCCGGACCGGGCTAACCGGCGCGCGATATCATGACCACATTGCGGTTCGTCGAACGGCTGCGCGACCTCGTGGATGGCGTCGAGGTCGTCCTGTCAGATATCTGGGGCGTGGTGCATAACGGGCTGGAGGCCTTTCCGGAGGCCTGCGAGGCGCTGCATACCTATCGCCAGCGCGGCGGCACCGTCATCCTCATCACCAACGCGCCGCGGCCGGCCGATTCCGTGCAGCGGCAGTTGCGCAAGCTCGGCGTCGCCGACGAAACCTATGACGCGATCGTCTCTTCCGGTGACTTGGCCCGGCATTTCGTCGCCGACCACCCGGGCAAGAAGATGTTCTGGCTCGGTCCGGAGCGCGACAATTCGATCTATCGCGGGCTCGATCCCGTCATCGGGCCGCTGGAGCAGGCCGACTACATCGTCTGCACCGGACCGTTCGACGACGAAACCGAAACGCCGGAAGACTATCGTGCGATGCTGCTGCAGGCGCTCGAACGCAAGCTGCCGTTCGTCTGCGCCAATCCCGACATCGTGGTCGAACGCGGCGACCGCCTGATCTATTGCGCCGGCGCGATCGCCGAACTCTACCGCGAACTCGGCGGCGAGGTGATCTTCTACGGCAAGCCGCACCGGCCGATCTATGAGCGTGCGATGCAGCTTGCCGCCGAACGCCGCGGCCATCCGGCGCCGCTCGACCGCGTGCTGGCGATCGGGGATTCCGTGCGCACCGATCTCACCGGCGCGCTCGGCTTCGGGATCGATTGCCTGTTCGTGACCCGCGGCATTCATTCCGAGGAATTCGAGGGCATCGACCAGCTCGACCCGGCTTCAGTGAGAGAGCTGTTCGGCCATCCGCCCCGCGCGCTGATGCGGGAGCTGCGCTGGTAACGAAAATGCCCGGCGCATCTAGTGCGAAGACGCGCTTCGCGCTTTTGGCCGGGCATCGATAAGCTGAAATTCGGATGACTTACGCCGTTGCCATATCCGGGAAGACCGCTTCGATCTTGGTCTTCAGCGTCGCTGCGTTGAACGGCTTGACGATGTAATTGTTGACGCCGGCCTTCTTGGCCGCGATCACGTTCTCGGTCTTGGACTCGGCCGTGATCATGATGAACGGCGTGGTGGCCAGATTGGGATCGGCGCGGACTTCCTTGAGCAGGTCGTAACCGGTCATCGGCTCCATGTTCCAGTCGGAAATCACGAGCCCGTATTTCTTGCCGCGCATCTTGTCCAGCGCTGCTGAACCGTCGCTGGCATCATCGATATTCTCAAAGCCGAGCTGCTTCAAAAGATTTCGGATGATACGGATCATGGTGTTGTAGTCATCAACGACCAGAACCGACATCGACAAATCAACCGCCATCTTTTCCCCCACTCAACGCTCACGTCACAAACGATCGGCAGGCCTGCGCGACCCGCAGTCCTTCCCTGACCAGTAGCAGCAGGCGTTAAACAGCCCGTTAAAGCGAAACCGCCGGATTGCTGTCGTTTTGAGCCAATCCTGCCCGCTTGACTTCGAACCGGCCGCCGCGTCACGGTCCGGCCGCGAAAGACCCAATTCCCAGCGAATCCCAGCCAAGAAACCTGCCAAGAATCCCTGCAATGACCACTGGTTTTACCGTTATCCGAGACACCACCCCTGACGCCGCGATCCCGCGGGGGGCCGTCGTCGCCATGGGCAATTTCGATGGCGTCCATCTGGGCCACCGCGCAGTCATCGCAGCCGCCCTGCAGATGGGCCGCGCCCATGGAAAACCGGCTTTTGCCGTCACTTTCGAACCGCACCCGCGCAGTTTCTTCAGCCCGAACAGCCCGCAATTCCGTCTCTCCGACGAGGCCAGCAAGTTGCGGCTGCTGGCCGGGACTGGGCTCGACGGTGCCGTGGTGATGACGTTCGACAAGGGCCGCGCCGGGACATCAGCGCAAGATTTCATTCACCATGATCTGATCCAGCGGCTCGGCATCTCGGGAATTGCGGTCGGCTACGACTTCCATTTCGGCAAGGGGCGCGTCGGCTCACCCAGCCTGCTGGTCAGCGAGGCGCCGCGGCTCGGGATCGAGGTCGATGTCCAGGCCCATGTCGATATTGCGGAGCGGCCGGTTTCCTCCAGCGCGATCCGCATGGCGCTGGCGGAAGGCCAGATCGACGACGCCACCGAGATGCTGGGCGGGCCGTGGTTCGTGACCGGCGAGGTGATCCACGGCGAGAAACGCGGCCGCGACCTCGGCTATCCCACCGCCAACATCCGTCTCGACAAGACCTGCGGGCTCAAGCACGGCATCTATGCGGTCCGGGTCGGCCGCGGAGCCGAGCGCTTCGACGCCGTGGCGAGCTACGGCCGCCGCCCGACCTTCGACAACGGCGCGCCGCTGTTGGAAGTGTTCCTGTTCGACTTCAAGGGCGACCTCTATGGCTGCAAACTCGACGTCGCCTTTATCGGCTTCATCCGCGACGAGTTGAAATTCGACAGCATCGACACCCTGATCCGGCAAATGAACGAGGACAGCGCCCGGGCCCGCGCGGTCCTGGCTGCCGCGCCCGATGCGTTTCCAAAGCTCGGAGAAATCGGCTGAGCAAGACCGAAAAGCAGAAGATGCTGGCGGGCGAGCTGTACCGTCCAGACGCCGAACTCGGTGCCGATCAGGCGGCGACCAAAGCCTGGCTGGTCCGCTACAATGCGGCGCTGGCGCTGCCGGTATCGCAGCGCCACGCGCTTTTGCGCGAACGTCTCGCTCAAGTCGGCAACGAGGCCGTGATCCGACCGCCGTTCTTCTGCGACTACGGCTATAACATCCGTCTCGGCGACAACGTGTTCCTGAACTTCAACTGCGTCATCCTCGACGTCGTCGAGGTGACAATCGGCGACCGCACCCAGATCGGACCCGCGGTGCAGATCTATGCCGCCGACCATCCGCGCGACGCGGAAACGCGGCGCTCCGGCGTCGAATTCGGCCGCCCGGTCCGGATCGGCAGCGACGTCTGGATCGGCGGCGGCGCCATTATCCTGCCCGGCGTGACCATCGGCGACGGGGCGGTGATCGGGGCAGGCAGCGTGGTCACCAGGGACGTCGGCGCGGGCCAGACCGTTACCGGCAATCCGGCCCGGCCCCACCCGCGATAGGCCGACCCCTACGCGGCCGGCGGCCTTTGCGATTTCCCCGGCCGGCTGCTATGGAATGGCCCCATGTTCGCGCGGCGCACCATACGCATTAGCGGCCCGGCTTCCGCCTGAGCTTCGGCTCGGCGCAAGACCGGGATGTCCCTGCTTCATCCGCGTTTCAGCGCCGTTTACGAGCCAAATCAGAGCATTCATGTCCGAAAAACCGCAAAAGTCCGACGTCGCCGACTATTCCAAAACCTTGTTCCTGCCGCAGACGGATTTCCCGATGCGCGCCGGCCTGCCGAAGCTCGAGCCTGAAATCCTCAAGCACTGGAACGAGATCGACCTCTACGGCAAGCTGCGCGAGGGCGCCAAGGGCCGGGCCAAATTCGTGCTGCATGACGGCCCACCCTACGCCAACGGCAACATCCATATCGGCCACTCCCTGAACAAGATCCTCAAGGACGTGGTGACCAAGAGCCAGCAGATGCTCGGCTTCGATTCCAACTACGTGCCGGGCTGGGACTGTCACGGCCTGCCGATCGAATGGAAGATCGAGGAAGAGAACTACCGCTCCAAGGGCAAGCAGAAGCCTGACTTCCGCGACTCGGCGGCGATGGTGGCGTTCCGCAAGGAATGCCGCGCCTACGCGACGCACTGGCTCAACGTACAGCGCGAGGAATTCAAGCGGCTCGGCATCATCGGCGACTGGGATCATCCCTACGCCACCATGAGCTATCCCGCCGAAGCCCAGATCGCGCGCGAGCTGATGAAGTTCGCCGCCAACGGCACGCTCTATCGCGGCTCCAAGCCTGTCATGTGGAGCGTGGTGGAGAAGACCGCGCTGGCCGAAGCCGAGGTCGAATATGAGGACTACACCTCCGATACGGTGTGGGTGAAGTTTCCGGTCACCTCGCCGGCGCATGGCGCACTCGCCAACGCTTCCGTCGTGATCTGGACCACGACGCCGTGGACGCTGCCCGGCAACCGGGCGATCTCGTTCTCGCCGAAGATCGGCTATGGCCTCTTTGAGGTCACCGACGCACCATCAGACAATTGGGCGAAAAATGGCGACCTGCTGATCCTCGCCGATGCGCTCGCCGAAGGCGTATTCAAGCAGGCGCGCGTCACTGCCTACAAGAAGGTGCGCGACCTGCCGGCCGACACGCTGGACGCGGTGGAATGCGCCCATCCGCTGAAGGGCGTCGGCGGCGGCTACGAATTCACCGTGCCATTGCTGCCCGGAGACCACGTCACCGACGATACCGGCACCGGCTTCGTGCACACCGCGCCCGGTCACGGCCGCGAGGACTTCGATGTCTGGATGGCGAACGCGCGCGAGCTGGAAGCGCGCGGCATCAACACCACGATCCCCTACACCGTCGACGAGAACGGCGCCTTCACCGACCATGCGCCGGGCTTTACCGGCAAGCGCGTGATCAACGACAAAGGCGAAAAGGGCGACGCCAACGAGGCCGTGATCACGGCACTGATCGACGCCGGCAAGCTGTTGGCGCGCGGCCGGCTCAAGCACCAATACCCGCATTCCTGGCGCTCGAAGAAACCGGTGATCTTCCGCAACACGCCGCAATGGTTCATCGCGATGGACAAAGCGATTACTCCAAACAAGGTGGTTTGGGGCGGCGGTCCGAATACCTTGACACTGACCGGCGACGACACTCTGCGGAACCGGGCTCTGAAAGCGATCTCCGTAACGCAATGGGTGCCGCAGTCCGGCGAAAACCGCATCAACGGCATGATCAACAGCAAGCCCGACTGGGTGATCTCGCGCCAGCGCGCCTGGGGCGTGCCGATCGCGGTGTTCGTGCGCGAGAAGGGCGACGGCTCGGCCGAAATCCTGCAGGACGAAGCCGTCAACAAGCGCATCACGGAGGCCTTCGAAAAGGAAGGCGCCGACGCCTGGTACATGGAAGGTGCCCGCGAACGCTTCCTTGGGCCGCTCGGCAACGAGGAATGGAAGAAGGTCGACGACATCTGCGACGTCTGGTTCGATTCCGGCTCGACGCATGCGTTCGTGCTGGAAGACCCCGTGCACTTCCCGGGGCTCGCCGGCGTCAAGCGCAAGGTCGATGGCGGCCGGGATACCGTGATGTATCTGGAAGGCAGCGACCAGCATCGCGGCTGGTTCCAGTCGTCGCTGCTGGAAAGCTGCGGCACCCGCGGCCGCGCCCCGTTCGACATCGTGCTCACCCACGGCTTCACGCTCGACGAGAACGGCCGCAAGATGTCGAAGTCGGTCGGCAACACCGTCGAGCCGCAAAAGATCATGAAAGATTCCGGCGCGGATATTCTGCGGCTGTGGGTCTGCGCCACCGACTATGCCGACGACCAGCGCATCGGGCCGGAAATCCTCAAGAACACCATCGAGACCTATCGCAAATTGCGCAACTCGATCCGCTGGATGCTCGGCACACTGCATCACTTCAAGAAGAGCGATGCCGTCGCCTTTGCCGAGATGCCCGAACTCGAGCGGCTGATGCTGCACGAGCTTGCCGGCCGCGCCGCCATCGTGCGGCAGGCCTATGCCGAGTTCGACTACAAGACCGTGGTGGCCAGCCTGTCGGCGTTCATGAACACCGAATTGTCGGCGTTCTATTTCGACATCCGCAAGGACGCGCTGTATTGCGACGCGCCGTCCTCGTTGGCGCGCAAGGCCGCACTGACCACGATCGACATCATCTGCGACGCGATCCTGCGCTGGCTGGCGCCGGTCTTGAGCTTCACCTGCGACGAGGCCTGGCGGATGTACCGACCGAATGCCGAACCGTCGGTGCACCTGACGCTGTTCCCGGAAGGGTTCGATAAATTCCGCGATGACGCGCTGGCGGCCAAGTGGGAAACCATCCGCGACGTTAGGCGTGTGGTGACCGGCGCGCTCGAACTCGAACGCGCCGCCAAGAACATCGGCTCCTCGCTGGAGGCCTCGCCGCTGGTCTACGTCTCGGACAAGAATATCTTCAGCACGCTGTTCGACGTCGATCTCGCCGAAGTCTGCATCACCTCGAACGCGATGGTGACCAATGACGCAGCACCGGCCAATGCCTTTACGCTCGGCGACGTGCAGGGTGTCGCGGTGGTGGTCGAAAAGGCAGTCGGTACCAAATGCGCGCGGTCGTGGAAGATCCTGCCGACCGTCGGCGAGGATGCCGAATACCCTGATGTCTCGCCGCGCGACGCGCAGGCGTTGCGGGAGTGGAAGGCGCTGGGAGTGAGTGTGTGACCCCTCACCTCCGCGCCGGCGTCATCGCCGCGATTGCCGCCCTGGTCGCAGACCAGGCTTCAAAACTCTGGCTGCTCAACGTGCTCGACATCGCCCATCGCGGCGCGGTCAAGGTCGCGCCGTTTTTCGACCTGGAGCTGGCCTGGAATGTCGGAATCAGCTTCGGCTGGCTGCAGTCCGACAGCCCGATGGCGCAGGTGGGCCTGATGGCCGTCAAGGTGGTGGCCGTGGTCGTGCTGGCGGTCTGGATGGCGCGGTCCCGCACCTTGCTGGCGACCGTGGCGCTCGGCCTGATCATTGGCGGCGCTGTCGGCAACGGCATCGACCGCTTCCTGCATGGCGCGGTGGTCGATTTCGCCCATTTCCATCTCGAAATCAGTGGAATCAGGTACAGCTGGTACGTGTTTAACCTTGCGGATGTGGCCATTGTTGCCGGGGTAGCGGCCCTATTGTATGACTCCTTCCTGGGAGTCCCCGCCGCAAAAGCGCCCTGATCCCGGCCGATACGGACCCCCAGCGGTATGTTACCTGCATGCGCGGGATTACGCCCTAAAGCCGGCCCCGCCGTTTGCGGAACTTGAATGGGAACAGCGCGATGCGCCAAACCGAAGCCAGCTTCCGGATGTTGCAGACCCCCCCGTTGACGCGGGCGCTGCGGCTCGCCGCCATGGCGCTGGGCATCGGCCTCGTGATGGCCGCCGGCCCGGTCCGCGCCGGTGACGACGATGACGACGACAAGACCTTCGAGGAAAAGATCATCGAAGGCATCATGGCCGGCATCGGCGGCACCAACATGGAAAACAAAGGCATCGATTACCGCGAGCGTTCCCCGCTGGTGGTTCCGCCCAAGATCGACCTGCCGCCGCCGGCCGGCACTTCGGCCGAAGTGAAGGCGCCGAACTGGCCAAAGGATCCCGACGAGCAGCGCCGCAAGGCCGCCGCCGCGGCCCGCAAGAAGGAAAACAAGGATCCGGCGCTGCAGGCCCGCATCCTGACGCCGGCCGAACTCGCGGTCGGCAAGACCGCGGCGCCCTCGCGCACCAACAACGATCCAGTTCAGCCCGGCACGAACAACAACAATCCGATCCTGAGCCCCTCGCAGCTCGGCTATAGCGGCGGCTTCAGCGGCCTGTTCGGCGGCAGCAAGACCGAGACGGCTCCGTTCAAGGGCGAGCCGACGCGGGATACCCTGACCATGCCGCCGCCCGGTTACCAGACGCCGTCATCGAATTTTGCCTACGGCACCGGACCGAAGGAATCGCTCAATAAGGAATACAATCCGGCCGCCGGCAAGTATGGCGAATAGTTAAGCCGATCTCTCGCCTTCGTGACGATTCCGCAGCACCGGCGCGGTGTACGATATCGCGGCTTCATCCCGAACGATTGGTTCGGGTTCGCCCCCAACAATTGCGCGAATTCCCGTCGCAAAACCGGTAACCGCTTTTGCGGAATACGCGCCAGACAGGTCCTGATGACATCGCACCGCTTTGCCGTTTCGCTCGTTGCCGCAGCCCTCGTCTCCACATTCGCCTTTTCCGACGGCCCCGCCTTCGCCCAGACCACGGTGACGTCGGAGCGGCCTGCCAGCTTTACCCTTGGCAACGGCCTGCAGGTGGTGGTGATCCCCGATCACCGCACCCCGGTCGTGACGCAGATGATCTGGTACAAGGTCGGCTCCGCCGACGAGACGCCGGGCAAATCGGGGCTGGCGCATTTCCTCGAACACCTGATGTTCAAGGGCACCAGCAAGCATCCGGTCGGTGAGTTTTCCCAGACCGTGCTGCGGATCGGCGGCAACGAGAACGCCTTCACCTCGGTCGACTACACCGGCTATTTCCAGCGCGTGCCGCGCGAGCAACTCGCGAGCATGATGGAATTCGAGGCCGACCGCATGACCGGCCTCGTTCTCAAGGACGAGAACGTGCTGCCGGAGCGCGATGTCGTGCTGGAGGAATTCAACATGCGGGTCGCCAACAATCCGGATGCGCGGCTGACCGAGCAGATCATGGCGGCGCTGTATCTCAACCATCCCTATGGCCGTCCGGTGATCGGCTGGCATCAGGAGATCGAGAAGCTCGACCGCGAGGATGCGCTGGCGTTCTACAAGCGCTTCTACGCGCCGAACAATGCGATCCTGGTGATCGCGGGCGACGTCGACGCCAAGGATATCCGCCCGATGGTGGAAAATGCCTATGGCGCCATTCCCGCCCAGCCGGCCATCCCGGCGCAACGCGTCCGCCCGCAGGAGCCGGTGCCGGCGGCGCCGCGCACCGTGACGCTGTCCGATCCGCGCGTCGAACAGACCGGCCTGCGGCGCTATTACCTCGTCCCCTCGTCCGCGACCGCTGCCGCCGGCGAAGGCCCGGCGCTGGACGTGCTGGCGCAATTGATGGGCGGCGGCTCCAACTCCTACCTCTATCGCGCGCTGGTGATCGACAGTCCGCTCGCGATCAGTGCCGGCGCCGGCTATCAGGGCACCTCGCTCGATCCGTCGCAGTTCTCGATCTCGGTCTCGCCGAAATCCGGCGTCGAGTTCGCGCAGATCGAACAGGTGATCGACCGCGTGATCGCGGATGTGATCCAGAACCCCGCCCGTGCGGAAGACCTCGAGCGGGTCAAGACGCAACTGATCGCGGAGGCGATCTACGCCCAGGACAACCAGGCGACGCTGGCGCGCTGGTATGGCGGCGCGCTCACCACCGGACTTTCGATCGACGATATCAGAAGCTGGCCCGACCGGATTCGCGCGGTCACCGCCGCGCAGGTCCGCGACGCCGCGCAGAAATGGCTCGACAAGAAGCGTTCGGTGACCGGCTACCTGATCAAGGATACCACCGCGCCGAAGCGCGAGGAGAAACGCTCGTGATCCGTTTTCAGATTGGCGCGCAGCGCTTCGCTTCCATTCTTGCCGCCTGCGTTGCGCTGATCTCTCTCACAGCGACCCCGTCGCATGCCGCCGCAAAAATCCAGCGGCTGGTCTCGCCCGGCGGCATCGAGGCCTGGTTCGTGCAGGACGCGACCGTGCCCCTGATCGCGATGGAATATGCCTTCGGCGGCGGTGCCACCCAGGATCCGGCCGGCAAGTCCGGCGTCGGCAACATGGTTGCCAGCCTGCTCGATGAGGGCTCCGGCGATCTCGATTCCACGACCTTTCACGAGCGCCTCGACCGCCGCGCCATCGAATTGAGCTTCTCGTCGACGCGGGATTATTTCCGCGGCTCGTTGCGCATGCTCAAGGACAACAAGGACGAGGCCTACGACCTGTTGCGGCTGTCGCTGACCTCGCCGCATTTCGACAGCACCGACGTCGAGCGGATTCGCGCGCAGGTGATCTCGGGGTTGCGGCGCGACACGACCAATCCCTCCGCGCTGGCGAGCCGCAAGTTCCTCGAAATCACCTTCGGCGACCATCCCTATAGCCGGCAGGCCAGCGGCACGCTCGACAGCGTGCCGAAAATCGATGTCGCCGACCTGAAGGACTATGTCGGCCGCGTGATCGCAAAGGATACGCTGCGGATCGCCGTGGTCGGCGACGTTGACGCCGACACGCTCGGCAAGCTGCTGGACAAGACGTTCGGCGGATTGCCGGCCAAGTCCAACCTGACGCCAATCGCCGACGTGCAGGCCGCCAGGCCGCCGCAGCGCGCCTTCATCCCGCTCGACGTGCCGCAGACCGTGGTGACCTTCGGCGGCCCCGGCATCGGCCGCCACGATCCGAATTTCATGGCGGCTTACGTCGTCAACCACATTCTCGGCGGCGGCGGCCTGTCGTCGCGGCTCTACAAGGAAGTCCGCGAAAAGCGCGGCCTGGCCTATTCGGTCTACGAGTCGCTGCTCTGGATGGATCATTCCGCGGTTTTCGTCGGCAACACCGGCACCCGTGCCGATCGCGCCGGCGAGACCGTCGATGCGATCGAGAAGGAAATCCGCCGCATCGCCGAGGACGGCCCGACCCAGAAAGAGCTGGACGAAGCCAAGTCGTATCTGAAGGGCTCGCAGATGCTGGCGCTCGATACCTCCTCGAAGCTGGCGCAGGGGATGCTGCAGTACCAGCTCGACAAGCTGCCGATCGATTATATCGAGAAGCGCAATGCCATTGTCGACGCCGTGACGCTCGACGACGCCAGGAAGGCCGCCAGGTTCTTGTGGGGTCAGGGCCTCCTGACCGTCATCGTCGGCCGCGCCCCGCAGGCCGCCGCCCAGCCCGCCGCGGCGCCGCCGAAGGCGAATTAATTTCATCCGAGATCGACCGCACTCCCTCCGGCGAAACACACTCCATTCTCTCCCCCCTTGCGGGGGAGAGAATGGAAAAAGCGCGGCAAAGAAACTTCAACGCAAAACCGCTATTGTGCGCTCGCCGATTCTCATTTCCCGGTGAATGTCATGCTGCGGATCTCCCGCGACCTCACGATCGACGAGAACGACATCGTGATCGATTTCGTCCGCGCCTCCGGTCCGGGCGGTCAGAACGTCAACAAGCTCTCCACCGCGGCCCAGTTGCGCTTCGACACGCGCAAGGTCACGCTGCCGGAGGACGCTGCGCTGCGGCTCAATCGTCTGGCCGGCCAGCGCATGACCAAGGACGGCGTCATCGTGATCCACGCCCAGCGTTTCCGCACCCAGGAACGCAACCGGGCCGACGCCATCGACCGCCTGCTCGAACTGCTGCGCGAGGCCATGGTGCGACCGATCCCGCGGCGGGCGACCAAGCCGACCTTCGGATCGAAGCAGCGCCGGCTGGAAGGCAAGAAGCGCCGCAGCGACGTCAAGGCAGGGCGCGGCACGCGCGGCTACGACGATTGAGGTCTCCGCCGCCGTCATCTCAATCCTTGACCAGATATTCCCGGATCATGAGCCGCGCGCGGTGAATGCGCGCCTTGACGCTCTCGCGCGTCAGGGCGAGCACCGCGCCGATCTCGTCGATCGACAGTTCCTCGATATCGCGCAGCACCTCGCGATAATGATCCGGCAGCGACTGGATCGCGCGGGACAGATCGATGCGGATGTCTTCCGCCGGCAGATGCACCAGGCGCGCTTCGGCAACGTCGGCCGGCGTGGCGGCCATCCCCATCGAGCCGCGCAGCAGGCGAAGGCAGGCGCGCCGCGCCACCGCGAGCAGCCACGCCGAAAACGACGTCACTGCCCGCAAAGTTCCGACGCGCCGGT
Source organism: Bradyrhizobium ottawaense (assembly GCF_900099825.1). Taxonomy (NCBI): domain Bacteria; kingdom Pseudomonadati; phylum Pseudomonadota; class Alphaproteobacteria; order Hyphomicrobiales; family Nitrobacteraceae; genus Bradyrhizobium; species Bradyrhizobium ottawaense. The sequence goes on from NZ_LT629693.1 coordinate 2,638,798, forward strand.
ACAGCAGCAACAGCGTTTCCTGAACCGCGTCGTCGATGTCGGCCGCGCGGCAGTTGCGCGCGGCATAGCGGCGGATATCCGGCGGCGCTGCCGAGATCAGCAAGACCAGCGCGTTCTCGTCACCGCAGCGCGCGGCTTCGATCAGGCTCGGGTCAGCGCGCCCGGTTCGCGCCAGCGAGGTCATGACAAGGGCAGCCTCCGGCCCGCCATGGCGCACATCGGGCAGAATCCGAAGAATCCGGTCATCAGGGTCACCCCTCCGGCAGCGCCAATCAAATAGCCGATCGGCAGGCCCTGAAAACCCAGCAACCCACATGCGACCATGGCCGTGCCCCCGATAACCCGCGCAGCCCGCTCCCAGCCCGGCAAATTCTTGCGATAAAACATGATAGCTCCTCTGGTTTCACGAGAGAACTCATGCGCTCTCGTGTCATAGAGCCGTCCGGCCGGGCTTTCGGTTCGCCCGTCGCCAACTATATTTGGCCCCGGATTCACAGGGAAAACCGGCCGGTTTGAGTCCCGCCTCGGCCCCAAATCGGCTACCAACAGCCCATGCCCGTCCGCCAGCTCCCCGAACAGGTCGTCAACCGCATCGCCGCCGGCGAGGTGGTCGAACGTCCCGCGAGCGTGGTCAAGGAACTCGTGGAAAACGCCATCGACGCCGGCGCCAGCCGGGTCGATATCTTCACCGACGGTGGCGGCCGGCGACGGATCGGCATCACCGACGACGGCGGCGGCATGACCCATGGCGACCTCGCGCTCGCCGTCGATCGCCACGCCACCTCCAAGCTCGACGACGAGGACCTGCTGCAAATCCGCACGCTCGGGTTCCGCGGCGAGGCGCTCCCCTCGATCGGCGCGGTCGCCAAGCTCGGCATCACCACGCGCCATGCCAGCGAGCCGCATGCGTGGTCGCTGGCGGTCGAAGGCGGCGAGAAATCGGCGATCATGCCGGCCGCGCTGTCTCAAGGCACCCGCGTCGAGGTCAGCGATCTCTTCTACGCGACACCGGCACGGCTGAAATTCCTCAAGACCGACCGTACCGAGGCCGAGGCGATCCGCGAAGTCGTGCGCCGCCTTGCGATGGCGCGGCCCGACATTGCCTTCACGTTGGCCGGCGAGGAACGTGCACCGGTGACCTGGGCTGCGGCGCTGCCGGGCGCGGCCGGGCGGTTGACGCGACTCGGCGATATTCTTGGCGCGGACTTTCGCGGCAGCGCCATCGAAGTGCGCGCCGAGCGCGAGGGCGTGACGGTCGAAGGTTTTGCCGCAGCACCCTCGCTGACCCGCGCCAATGCGCTCGGGCAATATCTGTTCGTCAACGGCCGTCCGGTGCGCGACAAGCTCATCCTCGGCGCGGTGCGAGGCGCCTATGCCGATTACCTCCCGCGCGACCGGCATCCCGTCGTGGCGCTGTTCGTCACGACAGATCCGCAGGAGGTCGATGCCAATGTGCATCCGGCCAAGACCGAAGTCCGGTTCCGCAACGCCGGCCTCGTCCGCGCGCTGATTGTCCATGCGCTGAAGGACGGCCTCGCCCGCGAGGGCAAGCGCACCGCCGCCAACACCGACGGCTCGGCGCTGTCGGCGTTTCGTCCGTCGTTTGCGCCGTCGTTCACGCCACGTCCGGGCAACTGGGACTGGCGCGCCTCGCCGGCCTACCCGGCACGACCGATGCCGTCGTTCGACGGTGCAGCGGCGCAGGCCTTCGCCGAGCCGGGACAGGCCGCCTTCGATGTCGGCACGCCAACCGCCGACGTGCGCTTCGAAGTGCAACCTTCCGCCGACCTGCTCGACCGCCCGCTCGGCGCGGCACGTACCCAGATCCACGAAACCTATATCGTGTCGCAGACCCGCGACGGGCTCATTGTCGTGGATCAGCACGCCGCGCATGAGCGCATCGTCTATGAAAGACTGAAGGCGTCACTGGCGAAGAATGGCGTGCAGCGGCAGATCCTGCTGATCCCCGAGATCGTCGAATTCGACGAAGCCACCGTCGAAAAACTGCTCGATCGCGCCGAGGAACTGGCGACGTTCGGACTCGCGATCGATAGCTTCGGCCCCGGCGCGGTCGCGGTGCGCGAAACCCCGTCGCTGCTCGGCAAGGCCAATGCGGCAGGCCTGTTGCGCGACCTCGCCGAACACATGGCGGAATGGGATGAGGCGCTGCCGCTGGAGCGCCGGCTGATGCATGTCGCCGCCACCATGGCCTGCCACGGCTCGGTCCGCGCCGGCCGCCGCCTCAAGCCGGAAGAGATGAACGCGCTCTTGCGCGAGATGGAAGACACACCGAATTCCGGCCAGTGCAATCACGGCCGCCCGACCTATGTCGAACTGAAGCTGTCGGATATCGAGAAGCTGTTCGGGCGAAGGTGAAGCTACGTAGGGTGGATTAGCGAAGCGTAATCCACCGATTGCGCGCGGAGAGAACGGCGGATTACGCTTCGCTAATCCGCCCTACGAATTGGCTTTCAAAAACACAAATTCGGTGTCGTCATACGCCCGCCGCTCCAGCTCCTCGAAACCGTCAGGCGCGGTAAACGCGGCAGCCTTCGCTTCCTCGACCACGAGCAGCGCGCCCGGAATCAGCCAGCCGCCGTCGCGCAGCGAGACAAGCGCCTTTTCCGCCAGCCCCCTGCCGTAGGGCGGATCGAGAAACACCAGCGCGAACGGTTCGACCGGATGCGCCGGGCCGAGATCGGTGGCGTCGCGGCGATAGACTTTGGTGACGCCGCCGAGGCCGAGCGCCTCGACATTGTTGCGCAACAGGGCGCGCGCCTCGGCGCCGTTGTCGACGAACAGCGTGAATAGCGCGCCGCGCGACACCGCCTCGATGCCGAGCGCGCCGGTGCCGGCAAACAGATCGAGCACGCGCGCGCCCTCGATCGGATCGTCATAGGCATGGATGAGAATATTGAATACCGACTCGCGCAACCGATCCGCCGTTGGGCGGATATCGCTTGATGAGGGAGAAGCCAGGTTACGGCCCTTCAACCGCCCGCCGACGACACGCATAGCTCAACTACTCGTCGCGCGGCGTCAGGTCGCGCTTGCCGTGGTAGCCGCGTTGCGGGCGGCGTGGCGGGCCGTAGCCGCTGGCCTCTTCCTCGTTGCGCGCACGGGCTTCCTCGCTGCCGGTGCGCTGCACCAGCACGCGGCGGCCCTTGCGGTCGGCGATCACTTCCCTCTTGCTGACCGGCTTGGACGGCTTTGAACCGTGCGAAGCTTCGGACGATGCCTCCTGGGACTTATCAGCCGGCATCGGCCGGTTGAAATCGGCGCCGGCCAACGCTGCGATCTTCTCGCCGAGCTGCTCGCGCAACACCCGGGTCTTGACCTCCTCGACCTTGCCTTCTTCGAGTTCGCCGAGCTGGAACGGCCCGTAGGAGACGCGGATCAGCCGGTTCACCTCGAGGCCGAGATGCGCCATCACGTTGCGGACTTCGCGGTTCTTGCCTTCGCGGATCGCAAACACCAGCCACACATTGGCGCCCTGGTCGCGCTCCAGCGTCGCGTCGATCGAGCCGTATTTGACGCCGTCGACCTCAACGCCCTTCTTCAGCTCGTCGAGCTGGCCCTGCGTGACGTCGCCATGGGCGCGAACGCGGTAGCGCCGCAGCCAGCCGGTGTCGGGCAGTTCGAGCGCCCGCGCCAGTCCGCCGTCATTGGTCAGCAGCAGCAGGCCTTCGGTGTTGAAATCGAGCCGGCCGATCGAGATCAGCCGCGGCAAGCCTTCCGGCAGGTTGTCGAACACGGTCGGCCGTCCCTCGGGATCGGCGTGCGTGGTCATCAGGCCGCGCGGCTTGTGGAACATGAACAGCCGGGTGCGCTCGCGCGGCGGCAACGGCTTGCCATCGATCGCGATGACATCGTTGCCGGTGACGTCGAGCGCCGGCGAGTTGATGACGCGGCCATTGACGGTGACGCGGCCCTGCGTGATCCATTCCTCGGCATCGCGGCGCGAAGCCAGCCCTGCCCGCGCCATCACCTTGGCGATGCGCTCACTGGTCTTCTTCTTCGGCTCGGGACGCGGTGCCCGCTTGTCGAAGTCGGGCGCACGCTCGCGGTAAGCGCCGCGGCCGCCGAACGCCGGACGCTTGGCGAACACCTTGCTGTCGTCTTCATTGTCGCGGCGCGGCCGATCTTCACCGGCCTCGTTACGCGGATGTTCCTGCCAGTCGGTGCGGCCCTCCGGCCGCTGACGCGGCCGGTCGAATTTCGGACGGTCGCCGCGGTCTTCACGGGGCCGGTCGAATTTCGGCCGTTCACGAAACGGACGATCGCCAGAAGGACGATCGCCACGCGGACGGTCTCCTTGGGGACGATCTTCACGCTTCTGCCACGGCTTTGAATCACCACGGTCAGAACCAAAATCCTTGCGCGGACCGCGATCCCGATCGCCCCCGCTGCCACGATCCGGGCGGCTGCCAAAATCCTTGCGTGGGCCACGATCCGGCGCACCGCGTGATGAGAACTTCTTGTCGCCACCAAATTTTCGCTCGGGCCGATCTCCACGAGGCCGATCGCCATCGCGCGAAGGCCGCGCGCTGAACGGACGATCGCCACGGGGCCGGTCGCCGTCTTTGCGAAAACCCTCGCCACGCGGGGTGTAAGGCCGCTTCTCGCCGCCACCTTCCCGCGGCGTATAGGGTTTCTTGTCGCCGAACTTCTTGTCCTGGAAACGTCCGGCCGGACGCGTATCGTCGCGATCGCGTCGCGGCGGCCGGTCGTCGCGGTTGAAGTTGGGACGGTCGCCGCGCGGCGTGTAGGGACGCTTTTCGCCGCCACGATCATCGCGGCTGAAATTCGGGCGGTCGCCACGCGGCTTGAACGGGCGCTTCTCGCCGTCACGGTCCGGACGTGAGCCAAAATCCTTGCGCGGTCCGCGGTCGGGACGATCACCAGCGGGACGATCCTCGCGGTTAAATCTAGGGCGCGGCGAGTCGCCAAAGTCCCGGCGCGGCGGACGATCGTCGCCATCGCGTTTGCCGGCATAGGGTTTGCCTGCGCCCGCATAGGGCTTCTTGCCGAACGATTTCGCGCCATCCGACTTACCGGCATAGGGACGCCGCTCGCCGTCCCCCTCGCTCTTGCCGGCAAAGCCGCGCTTGGCGAATTTCTTGTCCGGTCCCCGCGCTGCCCCGGAACGGCCCTTGCCGCCGCCGGCGCGGCCCTTGCCGTCGCCTTGGCGGTCACGCCGGCCGCGGGAATCGTTGTTTTTGTCGTTATCGCGGGGCATGAAGGGGCTCTCGGGTACGTATGAAATGGCTATCAGGCGGATGGGCTGTCATAGCGATAACGCGCGCGCACTCTGATCAAGGCGCATTCTCACGCAAAACCGGCATCCACGTTTGCTGAAGGTGCTCCTAGTAGCAGGTTTCTTTCGATGATACGAGGCATGACTGCCCCTTCTTTCATGGATTTGGCCCTCAAAACGGCCGAAAACGCCGGAAAAGCCGGCGAAGTTCCGATCGGATGCGTGATCGTCAGGGGTTATGAGGTCATCGCCGCCGCCGGCAACCGGACGCTGACCGACCGCGACCCGACCGCACATGCCGAAATCCTGGCGATCCGGCAGGCCGCCGAGGCTGTTGGCACCGAACGGCTGGTCGATTGCGACCTCTATGTCACGCTGGAGCCCTGCACCATGTGCGCCGGCGCGATTTCGTTCGCGCGGATCCGCCGGCTCTATTACGGCGCCGCCGACCCAAAGGGGGGTGCCGTGGATTCCGGCGTGCGGTTCTTCGCGCAGCCGACCTGTCACCATGTGCCGGAGGTCTATTCGGCGGTGGGCGAGACCGAGGCAGCGACGCTGCTGCGGGATTTCTTCAAGGTGAGGCGCTAGAGCCCTAAACCGTCATTGCGAGCGCAGCGACTTGTCCGCCGTAGCTCACCGAGCGTAGGCGGAAGCAATCCATCTTTCCTACGGAACGAAGCATGGATTGCTTCGTCGCTGGCGCTCCTCGCAATGACGACAGAGATAGCTCACGCCGCCAGAAAAAACTCCCGCAACAGCCTCGCCGTCACGTCCGGATTTTCTTCCGTCAGGAAATGCCCGCTATCGACCGGCGCGCCGGACACGTTGGGTGCCCATTTCTTCCAGGTGTCGAGCGGCGTCGCCGCGGCCTTTGCGATGCCGACGTCGCCCCACAGCGCAAGCATCGGGATCGTGATCTTCTTGCCCGCATCGAAGTCCGCCTTGTCGATATCGTAGTCGGCATAGGCGCCGGCGCGGTAATCCTCGCACATCGCGTGAATCCGCGATGGGTCGAGGAACGGCGCGATGTAATGCTGCAGCGCGCGCGGATCCATTGCAGCCAGCGTCTTCGACTTGGTCTGGCTCGCCATCTTCTGCCGGAGAAAGAACTCGCCGTTGCCGCTGATCAGGGTTTCCGGCAGCGGATACGGCTGCGCCAGGAACGTCCAGTGATAGATGTTCAGCGCATACAGCCGGTTCATCTTCTCCCAGTAATCATAGGTCGGCAGGATATCGAGCACCGCCAGTTTCGACAGCCGGCCGGGATGATCGAGCGCCAGCCGGTACGACACACGCCCGCCGCGATCGTGACCCGCCAGCGCGAAATGCACATGGCCGAGCTGCTCCATCGCTTCCACCATCGTCTTCGCCATCGCGCGCTTGGTGTAGGGCGTGTGGTCCTTGTCGCTGTCGGGCATGTCCGACCAGCCATAGCCCGGCAGGTCGGCGATGATCAGGGTGAATTTGTCGGCCAGCTTCGGCGCGACCGTGTGCCACATCACATGGGTCGATGAAAAGCCGTGCAGCAGCAACAGCGGCGGCCCCTTACCGCCGACACGGGCGAAGATGCGACCCGCGCTGGTATTGATCCATTCGGAGGCATATCCGGGAAACAGATCGGCAAGATCGGGCATGGCTCACTCTCTCGTCATCGTCCGCCACCGGGTCAGTGCGTGCTTTAAACATTGTTTGGCGTTGCCGCTGGCACGTCCCAGCGTTATGCCATCCGGCAAGCCCGGCCAACAAGAACCAAAAGCGAGGAAGTGCCATGTCGATCGATTTCGAAATTCCGGCGGAAGCCAAGGCGATCCGCGAGAAGGTTCGCCAATGGGTGCACGATCACTGCATCCCCGCGGAGAAGGAACTCGACACCAAGCCGCTCGCCGAGGTGCTGGGCCCGCTGCGGGCCAAGGCCCGCGCGCAGGGCCTGTGGTGCCCGTTCGTGCCGAAGCAATATGGCGGCATGGGCCTCGGCCCGCTCGCCAACGCGCTGGTGCAGATGGAGCTCGGCGAGAGTATGCTCGGCGCGCTTTCAATGAACACGCAGGGTCCCGACGACGCCTCGATGATGACCATTCTCGAGCACGGCACGGAATATCAGAAGGAAAAGTTCCTAAAACCCCTGCTGAACGGCGAGAAGCGCATCTGCTTTTCGATGACCGAGAAGGCCGCCGGCGCCGACGCCACCGGCATGCAGACCACCGCCGTCAAGGACGGCAACGAGAATTACGTTCTCAACGGCGAAAAATGGTTCTCGTCCTCCGCCAGCGTTGCCGACATGGCGCTTGTCATGGCCAAGACCGATCCGAACGCACCGCGCCATCAGCAGTATTCCACCTTCATCGTCGAGCTGCCGAACCCCGGCTACAAGATCAAGCGCAATGTCGCGAACATGGCGATCGAGGGGCCGCATGACGACGTGCTGCACGGCGGCCATTCCGAGATCGAGATCAAGGATCTGAAAGTATCGGCCGACAACCTGCTCGGTGGCGAAGGCAACGGCTTCAACATGGGCCAGCACCGCCTCGCTTACGGCCGCTTGCGCCACGGCATGCACAACGTCGCCAAGGCGCAGCGCGCCCTCGACATGGCGGTCGCCCACATCACCAAGCGTTCGACCTTCGGCGTGCTGCTCGCCGATCGCCAGGGCGTCCAGTTCATGCTCGCCGATTGCGCCGAACAGCTCTATATCGGCCGCCTGATGCTGCTGCACATCGCCTACAAGGCGGAAAAGGGCATGGACATCCGGCAGGAGAACTCGATCGCCAAGATCTTCCATGCCCATATGGTGCACAAGGTGATCGATACCGCGATCCAGCTCCACGGCGCCCTCGGCTTTTCCCAGGATACGCCGCTCGCCAAATGGTACACCCAGGTACGTGCGCAGCGGCTGGTCGACGGTCCGGACGAAGTGCACCGATGGAAGATCGGCAAGAACGTCATCAAGGCGTTCCGCGAGCACGGCACCACCGCGAGCGCGGTGGGCGGGGATTTGCTGTAGTCGTCGCATCGAGCGACGAGCAAATCTCAAGGTGTCATTGCCGGGCTTGACCCGGCAATCCATCCCCTAAAAGAGTCTTCACGAAGCTGATGGATGCCCGGGTCACCTAGCGCGAAGACGCGCTTCGCGCTTCTGCCCGGGCATGACGAGCAGGAATTACTTCTCTCGCTCGACTGCCCGCCAGCCGATATCGCGGCGGCAAAAACCTTCCGGCCATTTGATCCGGTCGACGGCCTGATACGCGCGCTGCCGCGCCTCGCTGACGGTCTTCCCGGACGCGCAGACGTTCAGCACGCGGCCGCCATTGGCGAGCAGCTTGCCGTCTTTCGCGACTGTGCCGGCGTGGAAGATCTCGACGCCGTCGATCCTGCTGGCTTCGTCGAGACCCGTGATCACCGAGCCCTTGCCGTAGTCGCCGGGATAACCCTTGGTCGCCATGATCACGGTCAGTGCGACATCGTCGAACCAGCGCAGGCTGAAATTCTTCAACTGACCGTCGGCGCAGGCGATCAACGCCGGCAGCACATCGGACATCATCCGCAGCATCAGCACCTGGGTTTCCGGATCGCCGAAGCGGGCGTTGTATTCGACGAGCTTCGGGCCGTCTTTGGTGACCATGATGCCCGCAAAGAGCACGCCCTTGTAAGGCGCCCCCATCGCCTTCATCGCGCGCAGCGTCGGCACGATCATTTCATCCATCACCCGCGTGTTCATGGCGTCGGTCATGACGGGCGCCGGCGAATAGGCGCCCATGCCGCCCGTGTTCGGCCCGGTATCACCGTCGAAGGCACGCTTGTGGTCCTGGGCGGTGGCGAGCGGCAGCGCGTGTTCGCCGTCGCAGAGCGCGAAGAACGAGGCTTCTTCACCTTCCATGAATTCCTCAATCACCACTTCCGCGCCGGCGCCGCCAAAGCCGCCACCGAACATCATGTCGACCGCAGCCAGCGCCTCCGCCTCCGTCATCGCGACGACGACGCCCTTCCCGGCAGCAAGCCCGTCCGCCTTGACGACGATCGGCGCCCCCTGCCTGCGGATATAGGCCTTCGCCGCTTCGGCATCGGTGAAGTGCTCATAGGCAGCGGTCGGAATGTGGTTGGCGCGGCAGAGCGCCTTGGTGAAATTCTTCGAACTCTCAAGCTGCCCGGCGGCTTTGGTCGGACCGAAGGCCTTGAAACCGGCGGCGTTGAGATCGTCGACCATGCCTGCGGCGATCGGCGCGTCCGGGCCGACCACGACGAAATCAACCGCGTTGCGTTTGCAGAAATCGATCACGGCGGGGTGGTCGGTGATATCGAGCGGGACGCATTCGGCCTCATTGGCGATGCCGGCATTGCCGGGCGCGCACCACAGCTTGGTCAGCAGCGGGGAAGCGGCGATCTTCCACGCCAGGGCGTGTTCGCGGCCGCCGGAACCGAGCAAAAGGATGTTCATGAGGTGGACCGGATGCGGGGTTTCGAAGCGCAGTCGGTCGCACGAGTCTGCCTTAGCCTGCAAGGGGTTCCTTGCGAACGGCGGGCGAAGATCGCCGAAAACGTCCCTATCCGGAACGGCCAAAAATCCCTACTTTACGCGGGCCTCCTCCATGCCCGAATCGATGACCATGCCCGCTGCGGAAAAACTGACCAACACGCCTGAATTGACCGTTTCGGAGCTGTCCTCGGCGCTGAAACGGACGGTGGAGGATACCTACGGGCATGTCCGGGTGCGTGGCGAAATCTCCGGCTTTCGCGGGCCGCATTCCTCCGGCCACTGCTATTTCGCGCTCAAGGACGAGACCGCCAAGATCGAGGCCGTGATCTGGAAGGGCGTGCATTCGCGCATGCGCTTCAAGCCGCAGGAAGGCCTCGAGGTCATCGCCACCGGCAAGCTCACGACCTATCCGGGCTCGTCGAAATACCAGATCGTGATCGAAGCGATCGAGCCCGCCGGCGTCGGCGCGCTGATGGCGCTGATGGAAGAGCGCAAGCGCAAGCTCGGCGCCGAGGGCCTGTTCGACGAGGCCCGCAAGCAGTTGCTGCCCTGGCTGCCGGAGGTGATCGGCGTCGTCACCTCGCCGACCGGGGCCGTCATTCGCGACATCCTGCACCGGCTGCAGGACCGGTTTCCACGCCGGGTGCTGGTGTGGCCGGTCAAGGTTCAGGGCGAAGGTTCGGCCGAACAGGTCGCCGCCGCCATCCGCGGCTTCAACGCGCTGCCCGAGGGCGGCAGCATCCCACGGCCGGATCTGTTGATCGTCGCGCGCGGCGGCGGCTCGCTGGAGGACCTGTGGTCATTCAACGAGGAGATTGTGGTGCGCGCCGCGGCCGAGAGCATGATCCCGCTGATCTCGGCGGTGGGTCACGAGACCGATATCACGCTGATCGATTTTGCCGCCGACAAGCGCGCGCCGACACCGACCGCGGCCGCCGAAATGGCCGTCCCCGTACGCAGCGAATTATTCGTCGAGGTGACGGCGCTGGCGCGTCGCACGATGATCTGCTGGCAGCGCAGCCAGGAAGGCCGCCGCAATGAATTGCGCGCCGCCGCCCGCGCTTTGCCCGGCGCCGCCGAACTGCTGGCGATCCCGAGGCAGCGGCTCGACAGCGCAACTGGAGCCCTGCCCCGCGGGCTGAAAGCCAATACCAACGCGCATCATCGCCGCTTCTCGCAGGCCAGCGCAGGGCTGACGTTGAAGGTGCTGCGTGGACAGGTCGCACAGGCGAGGCAGCGCCTCACGGTGTCCGGCGAGCGCATCAGGCTTTCCACCCGCGCGCTGCTGCGGCATCGCCGCGATCGCTTTGCCGGGCTGGAGGTCAGGCTCAAGACCTCGAAACTTGCCAACGCGCAGGCCCAGCGCAACGCCATCGCGCGCGACCGCGAACGCGCCCAGCGCCTCGCCGAGCGCGCCCGCCGCGCGCTGCTGACGGCGATGCAGCGGTTGGAAGCCCGCGTCGCGCATAGCGGCCAGTTGTTGTCGGCGCTGTCCTATCGTGGCGTGCTGGCGCGCGGCTTTGCTTTGGTGCGCGACGCGCACGGCCAGCCCTTGCACGCCGCGGCCTCGGTCGGGCCCAACGCGCATCTGACGATCGAATTCGCCGACGGTCGTGTCGGCGCCACCGCGGATTCGGATCGTCCGCCGGCGTCGTCCGCGCCCGACAGCGCGCCCAAGCCCGCGCCGCGCGAGGCGAAGACGATGGCGGCCAAGCGCGTCGTCAAGCCAATCGATCAGGGCAGCCTGTTTTAGAGTCTTTTTGTTTTGCTATCGCTACCGCGCCAGCCACTCGGCGACGCGCGCCTGCGAGTCCGAGCGCGCCTCCGCGTCGGTGCCGATATGGCCGCGCTCCGGCAACGCCGCGTCGGCGCCACCGCTGCCGATCGCATGCAGCGGCAGATCGGGACGATCGAAGTCGTGCGATGCGCCGGGATAGATTTCGATCCGGGTCAGCGCGCTGCGCCCGCGCGCGCCGTCGATCATCGCACGGCAGGCGGACGGCGAACTGATGTCGTCCTTGGCGCCGATCAGCAGCAGTGTCGGCACCCGCGCGCTCCAGCCGAGGCCGGAAGAGACGCGGCAGTCCGGATAGAACGCAATCGCGGAACGGAAATCCGGCGCGGCATTGCGCGACGACAGTTGCGGCCGTATCGCCCACAACAACGCACTGCCGCCATTCCCCCATCCGATCAGGCTGACGCGGTCATGTGCCGCCCAGACCTGTTGCGAGAGCCATTGTCGCGCCGCGGTGATATCGGCCACCCGCTCCCGGCGGGCGAGCACGTGTCGCTCCTTGACGCGGCATTGCGCCCCGAGTTCGCGCGAGCCGTAACTGTCCGGCAGCAGCACCGCATGGCCGGCCTTCAGCAGCTGTTCGGCCCAGTCGCGGTAGCGCGGCAGCACCGGTTCCGAATGTCCGCCCAGTCCGCCGCAGCCGTGCAGCGCGATCACGGTGGGGAACGGTCCGTCGCCCTCCGGCTTGTAGAGCTGCGCGTGCAGGGTCAGGTTGGCAGCGGGAATATCGACCTGATGCGGGGCCGGCAGCGGAGCTGCGGTCGCAGCGAAGCTCACGGCGAAGAGCGTCAGGAATAGTATTGCTGACAGAGGGCGCATCGGTCCCGGTCGGATCATGATGGCGCTACAGATGCAGCGAGCCATGAATGCAAGGCTATCATGCAGATCGGGCCAAAATTCATCACAAGTAGGTGGGTTTCGGGAGCGGACAGTACGACCTATTTATGATAGACTCCTCTCGGAAAATACACTTGGCCGCCCCCTGTGATGGGGCGGCCCATCGGAGAGTTTGACGGTGCTGAATAAATTTGGTCCCTCGGGGAATGGCGAAGCGCAGGTGCAATATCTGGATGGCGATTTCCGCGTGGTCTCGCCCGGAACCTATGTGCGCTGCGCCATCACCGACGTGCGGATCCCGCTCGACGAGTTGAAGTACTGGAGCGTCGATCTGCAGGAGGCCTATTCAGTTCCGACCGCCGTGCTGGAACGGCACTTTCCCGGCGCCTTGAAAGGCCAGAGCTAGTCGCCTCCGCTGAGCTTTCTCTCGCGCGCCTTGAACAGACGCGCGGTCACGAACCAGCGCAACAGCGCCGCGTCGTCGAATTCAAGCGTCACCGTGAACGCCGTAATCTGCTGCGCCCAATCCGGCACGCCGCCGGCCCGCCGCAGCCGCGCCAGATCCTTTTCCGTCGTCACCAGCGTCAGCGCATCGCGCGCAGCTTCCGCGACAAGGCCTTCGATCTCGGCTTGCGTGAACGGATGATGATCGGCGAAGGCACGCCGCTGTGCCACCTCGATGCCGCTGGCCTCGAGTGTTGCGAAGAATCGCGCGGGATCGCCGATGCCGGCGAAGGCCAGCACGCGCCCGCCGCGCAGCGACGCCACTTGCGCCGCATCCGGCTGCAGATGCGCGCGCAGCACCGGCTTGCCCTGCGCGGCAATCTCCACCGCCACCGCCTCTGCGGCGGCGCCGTTGCCGACAATCACCAGCGCGTCGGTGCGCGCCAGTTGCGGCTTCAAGGGCGCGCGCAAAGGACCGGCAGGAAACACCTGTCCGTTGCCGAGACCGCGGTTGCCGTCGATCACGATCAGCGACGCATCCTTGGCCACGGCCGGACTCTGAAAACCGTCGTCCATCAGGATCACGGTCGCGCCTTGCGACCGCGCCAGCGGGACGCCGTCCGCACGCTGGCGCGCGACCACCACCGGCAATTGAACCGCCATCATCAGCGGCTCGTCGCCGACATCGGATGCCGCATGCCTGGCGGGATCGACCCGGACCGGTCCGCGCAATCTTCCGCCATAGCCGCGGCTCAGCACCACCGGCGTCTCGCCGAGGTCGCGCAACAGTTTGGCCAGCGCCAGCACCGTCGGCGTCTTGCCGGCGCCGCCAACGTGATAGTTGCCGACGCAGAGCACCGGAATGCCGGCATCCAGACCGTTGTGCTGCAGCCGGTTGGCGGCGATGGCGCCATAGAGCGCGCCGAGCGGCCTCAACAGATGCGATTTCCACGAAGACGGGCTGTGCCAGAAGCCCGGCTCACGCATTGGCGGCTCCCATCTCGAGCCGCAACTGCAGCAGATACGGCTCGAGCGCCGCAAGCGTCCGTTCCAGCGCGCCGCCGAGCTGCGCGACCACGGCGTCGGATGCCACAAGTGCGGCGTCGCGCGCCTTGGGATCGGCGAGCAACTGACCGAGCTGCTTGATCAGCGCTTCCTTGGTGTCGGCGCGGCGCGCGCCGCCGGCGGAATCCAGTGCCTCGTAGACATCGGTGAAATTGAAGACGTGGGGCCCATGGACGACGGACGCGCCGAGCTTGACCGCTTCGATCGGATTCTGTCCGCCATGCTCGACCAGCGATCCGCCCATGAACACGATCGGCGCCAGCCGGTAGAACAGGCCCATCTCGCCCATGGTATCGCCGACATAGATGTCAGTTGAAGCGGTCGGCAATTCCTCGCGCGAGCGCAAGGCCGGCTTCAGCCCGGCCGCAGTGATCATGCCTGCGATTGCCGCGCCGCGGTCGGCATGCCGTGGCACGATCACGGTCAATAGCCCGGGAAAGAATCCGGCCAGCGTCTTGTGGGTCTCGACCAGGATCTCTTCTTCGCCGGGATGGGTCGAGGCGGCGACCACGATCGGCCGCCCCCGCGTCATCGACATCAGCCGCTCGAGCTTGCCGGTATCGGCCGGGGGCGCCGGAACGTCGAGCTTGAGATTTCCGGTGACCGTGACGTTACGGCTGCCGAGCGCGGCGAAACGCTCGCCGTCGAGCTGGGATTGCGCGAGGCAGACGTCGAACCGGCCGAGCAGCGCCGAGATGGTGCCGGAGACCCGGCGCCAGCGCGGAAACGAGCGATGCGACATCCGTCCGTTGATCAGCACCATCGGCAGCCGTCGCGCCGCGCTGGACAGGATCAGGTTCGGCCACAGGTCGGATTCGATGAACAGCGCCAGCGAGGGCCGCCAGTGGTCGAGAAACCGCGCGACATAACGCGGCGAGTCGTACGGCACATATTGATGGATCACGTCGGCAGGGAACCGCTTGGCGACGATCGCCGCCGACGTCACCGTGCCCGAGGTCAGCAGGATGCGCAGGTTAAGCGCCCGCAACTTCTCGATCAGGGCCGCGGCCGCCAGCACCTCGCCGACGCTGGCGCCGTGAATCCACACCAGCGGTCCCGCGGGGCGGACATCGGCGCTGACGCCGCGGCGCTCGCCGACGCGCGCCGGATCTTCCTTGCCGAGTTTCAACCGCCGGTTGATCAACGCAGGCGACAACGGCACCATCGCGGCCGACAGTCTCCGGTAGACGCGCAACGTCATCGGCAGCGGATCAGCCAAGGGCGGCCTCCGGACGCCCGACCGCTGCATAGGCGAGCCGGGTCGCTTCGTTCAGAAGAGTCTCTACCTGCAGCCGCAATTTTTCCATAGTCTCGGCATTGGCGTCCGGCGGCACGTAAACCGGCTCAATGCCTACCACGGCACCGCGCCCGAAGGGTAAATTGATGGTGGTGGAGTCCCAGTTCTTCAACCGGATGAACCGGCTGGTGACCATCGCAAACGGCATGATCGGCCGCCCGGACTCCCGCGCCAGCATGATGACGCCGAGGCCCACGACCCGTGCCCGCTTCGGCACGTCGGCGGTGGTCGCGACGTTCCAGTTCTCCCCCAGCGCCAGCAGCATCTCCCGGAACGCGCCGACACCGCCCTTGCGGTGAAACGCGCCGCCGTGATCGCCGGAGCCGCGGATGGTGCCGATGCCGAGCCGCTCCGCGGCGATGGCATTGAATTCGCCGTCGCGATGCCGCGAGATCAGCACCTTGGCGCGGTAGCTCTTCTTGTTCTTGATGAACGGCGTCATCAAATGCTGGCCATGCCAGAACGCAAAGATCGCCGGCATCTGCGGCTCGACCTGTTGATAGATGTCGGCCGGCAGGTAGCTGAACCGGTTGGTCAGCCAGACCAGCCGCAGGTATTCGGCCGCAAGCACGCCCAGCGCACGCTGAACCCAGCTGCTGCGCAGCAAATCGCGAAAGAATCGTTTCAATGGGAGTGCTTCGCGTCTTGACCCGGATCGAGCAGCCGATGGAGGTGAACCACGAAGTAACGCATGTGGGCATTGTCCACGGTCTGCTGCGCCTTCGCCTTCCAGGCCGCGTGAGCGGTGGCGTAATTGGGGTACACGCCGACGATCTCGACCTGATCGAGGTCCTTGAACGTCGTGTGTTCGAGATCGGTCAACTCGCCGCCAATGACGAGATGAAGCAGTTGCGGCTGGGCACTATCTGGCATGATGATTTTTCCTAACGAGGTGCCCGGCAAGCAAGCTGACTATATAGCGCAAGATGCGTCACGTGTAGCGAAGGATTTTGCGGCGCGTAGCTTTACGGGTTCAGGGCAGTGGACGGTTTCGAAAATGCTCGACAATGCGTGCATGACGATCGCGTCCGGCTGCCACCAGCACCCCATGCGTCACCTCCCGGCGATTGTACTCAATCGCATCCCCCGAGAGCGCGGTCATTCTACCATTCGCTTCCTGCACGATCAAATTGGCCGCGGCAAGGTCCCAGTCGCGGCTCTGACCGCCCGCAAAAGCGGCATCGAGGCTGCCGTCGGCGACCCGGCACAGCCGCAGCGCCAGCGATCCGATTCGCGGGAACAGCGTGATTTCGTCGGACGACGGACTGAGCCGCTGCACCAGCGGCTTCGGACCGGCCATCCGGGAAAAATCGAGGTCGGTCCCGGTCGAGGCTGAGACCTGCCGCCGGTTCAGGGTCGCGCCCTGCCCGCGCACCGCGAAGAAGAATTCGTCCGTGACCGGCGCAAACACCGCCGCCAGCACCGGAGTGGCACCGGCGACCAGCGCCACGCTGACGCACCAGTCCTCGCGGCCGGCCAGATAGGCCCGGGTGCCGTCGATCGGATCGACGATCCAGACCAGCGGCTTGCCAAGGCGCGTGTCGTCGTCGGCGCTTTCTTCCGACAGCCAGCCATAATCCGGCGTCGCCGAACGCAGCCTCTGCTCGACGAGATCGTTGACGGCGATATCGGCTTCCGAAACCGGCGACGAGGCGCCCTTGGTCCAGTTCTTCAGTTCGGTGCGAAACATCGCCTTTGCCAGCGCGCCCGCTTCCCGCACCGTCTCCGCCAGCAGAGCGGCGTCGCGCGCCGTGGTGTTTTCGACCGTGTCAGCGTCCGCCAAGCGTCAAGCCCTCGATGCGCAGCGTCGGCGCATTGACGCCGTAGCGGAATTCCAGGTCGCTGGCTGCGACCAGTGATTTGAACATCGGCAGCAGATGGCCCGCGATCGTCACCTCGCTGACGGCATAGGTGATCTCGCCGTTCTCGATCCAGAACCCGGATGCGCCGCGGCTGTAATCGCCGGTCACGCCATTGACGCCGGAACCGATCAGGTCGGTGACGTAAAAGCCCTGCTTGATGTCCGAGATCAATTCCCCAGGCGTCACGTGGCCTGCCTCGAGGTGCAGGTTGTACGAGCCCGGCGACGGTGAGGACGAGACGCCGCGATGGGCGTGTCCGGTCGTGACCATGCCGAGTTCTCGCGCGGTCGCAGAATCCAGGAGCCACGTCGTCAGCACGCCCTCGTCGATCAGCGCATGCCGCTTTACCTTGACGCCCTCGGCGTCGAAGGTCTGCGAACGCAATCCGCGCACCCGCAACGGATCGTCGATGATGCGGATGTCCCTGGAGAACAGCTGTTCGCCGAGCCGGTCCTTCAGGAAGCTGGTCTTGCGCGCGATCGAGGCGCCGTTGATGGCGCCGACGAGATGGCCGACCAGCGATCCCGACACCCGCGGGTCGAACACGACAGGCACCTTGCAGGTCTCGACCTTGCGCGGATTGGCGCGCGCCACCGTGCGCTCGCCGGCCTTGCGGCCGACGCTTTCGGGCGAGGCGAGGTCGGATGCATGCGGCGCCGACGTAAAATCGTAGTCGCGCTCCATGCCGGTGCCCTCACCGGAGATCGCGGTCATCGAGATGCCCTGGCTCGAACGCAGGTAGGAGCCATGGAAACCGGTCGAGGTCACCAGCACCATGCCGCCGATGCCGCTCGAGGCCGAGGCGCCACCGGACTTCGATACGCCCTTGACCGCGAGGCCAGCCGCTTCGGCTTCGCAGGCCCGGCGCTCCAGTTCGGCCGTGGTCGGAACCTTGCGGTCGAGCAGATCGAGATCGGCGAACTCGCGCGCCAGCAGCGAGGGGTCGGCGAGGCCGACAAATTTATCGTCGGGCGCCACGCGCGCCATCGCGACCGCGCGCTCGGCGAGTTTTGCGATACCATCGCCGGAAACGTCATTGGTCGAAACCACCGCCTGGCGCTGCCCGACCAGCACGCGCAATCCGACATCGTCGCCTTCCGAGCGCTCGGATTCCTCGACGCGCCCGTCACGCACCTCGACGCCCTGCGATACGCCGCGCACCGCGACCGCGTCCGCGGCATCCGCGCCGGCGCGCTTTGCCGCCTCGACCAGGCGCTGCGCCAGCGTCGAAAGCGCGGATTGATCGAACAGGTCCGAGGTCGCGGCGGGACGGGAAAGCGGCTGATCCGTGGATGGTGAAGAGTTCACAAACAGAATTCCTGACAATGAAGGGGCTTCGGCGCAAATCAGCGAACCCATCAGATGTGCCTGATTCACAGCGATTTCAAGCATTTTGCGACGCCAAATGCCAAACATTTTCGGCATTAAAGCAAGGTCTCGTCAATCATGTCGGCCAAGGTCTTGTCAATCATGCGGGCAGAAGCGCGGCAGGTGACCATGGGTTAACCAGCCTTTTTAAGCCGAAACGGAAACGCATCCGCTAAGGTCTCACGTATCGACCGGGAACATAATCCCGGCGGGGAGATAAAGCCGTGAGGCGTCAAACAGCAACAAGCGGGACCAATCCCGCCGGGTCGAGCCGTGCACTGCGGCTCGACCCTCTTTCCCTTCCGCTCTCGTTCGATGCGCATGATACCCGCGCAGACGGCGGCGTGAGGAAGATCGAACTTCACCGCGAACGCGTCGTGCTGCGCCGTGCCGTCCACGGCATGCGGATGTCGGTCAATATCAACGTCCGCGATTTTCTTGGCGTCGCCTTGCGTGGCCTCGACGACGCACAGATGCTGGTGCTGGTGCACCGGGATCCGTCGCTTTCGATTCCGCTTCTTGTCAGTTCCGACACCGACGAGATCGCATCCGCCTGGCAGACCTGGAGCGAGATCTTCGCGCTTCCGCAATTGCCGGAAGACAAGGTGCGCGAACCCGCCGCCCGCCGCCGCCGTCACAACGCCATCCGCACCCGCCGCCCGAAATTCCTGGTCCGCCGCCGCGCCGGCGATCTGCTCAACGCCGCCAACCTTCACGACGGCGAGCGCGAGATCATCGCGCGGGATTGAGTTTGATCCCGTAGGGTGGGTGGAGCGAAGCGATACCCACCGCTTCACGGACAGTGTTGATGGGTATCGCTTCGCTCCATCCATCCTACGAATCTCGAATACGACTTCGCATTCTCGCGGCGCATTGCGCCCGGAGTTTTGCTGGAAACCTTGCCCTCTCGAAATCAGAGGGCGCAGGGAAGACCGGGTGCGCGCTGCACCCGCGGTCTCGCGTGCGATGTGGATTAGAAAATGCTGCACACGAGCATACAGGTTCAGCGGAGAACACCCGGCCTTCCCTGCGCAATGGCTTTACGGCTTATACGATTTCGTCCTGGTGACCGGCTTTCTTGCCACCATCATCATTGGAAGCTTTCGCTTCCGCCAACTTGACGCCAGCACCGGGGCGTCGGACCCAAACGATTTCGCTGTACGCAACAGCAGCGCTCGTCAGTCGCAGCCTTCGCGTCCATCGCTCCCTGCCCCTCGTTCGCGACGATGGCCAACGCCCCTTGTGTCGGCAAAAACTGGCAGAATGTGCGAACGGGCGGTTGAAGCAGAACCGCCCGTTGCTGGAACTGAGCCCGTAACGCCCCAAAGCGGCAGAGCCTGTATGAGAGCGAGGGACAGCTCCGGTGTCTTCCTCAACCCGAACAGTTGCAAGGGCCGTTGAGCCCGTACCGAGCAAGGAAGGGAGTGGATGATGGCACAAAATGGTCTCGTTGTCGTCGGCATCGATGTAGCAAAGGACAAGGTCGATGCGTGCATTCGCGAGTTGGCGCTGCGGCAGACGTATCCGAGCACTGCCCAGGGTCATCGCAAGCTGGTTGCCTGGCTTCGCAAGCACAAGGTGAACAGGGCGGTGATGGAGGCCAGCGGCGGCTATGAGCGCGATTGGGGGAAGGTGCTCCGTCTGGCCGGCATCGCCGTACGGATCGTCGACCCCAAGCGAGTCCGCAGCTTTGCGCAGTCGGCCGGACGCCTGGCCAAGAACGATACGATTGATGCAGAGATGATCGCTTGGTTCGCAGAGACGTTCAGCGAGGCGCCGGGCCAAGTGCACGATGCCGCGCGCGAAGAGCTGCAGGCGCTGGTGAAAGCTCGTCTCAATCTGGTCGATCTCAAGATACGACTGGAAGCTCAAAACGAGCATGCTGCACCAGGACAGGCTCGGAAAGCGCGGACCCGTATCTTGAAGAGCTTGCTCGAGGAAATTGCCAAGCTCGAAGTCGCGATCTCGGCCCAGGTCAGGGCCACACCTCATCTTGCCGAACGCGCCGAGATCGTCGAGAGCGTGCCGGGCTTTGCCGAAACGAGCTCAGCGAACCTCATTGCTGGAATGCCGGAGCTTGGCCAAGTGAGCGACGAGATCGCCGCGGCGTTGTTAGGCGTTGCCCCTTATGACGATGATAGCGGAAAGCGCCGCGGCGAACGCCACATCAAGGGCGGCCGCCGTTGGGTCCGAAACGCCCTCTACATGCCGTGCCTCGGCGCGGCCACACAGAACAATCCTGTCTTCAAGGCCTACTATCAACGGCTACTTGCCAAGGGGAAGGAGCCGAAGGTTGCGCTCGTCGCCTGCATGCGAAAGCTGATCATCATCCTCAACACAATGATCGCACGCCGGCAGAAATGGGATCCCAGCCGTTACGCACTGAATTGAGCGAGCGCACTTCACCGCGCTCGGTCCTCGACCGAGCGCATGCCTAGCCAACAGACCGGGGAGCGGACGGCGTCAAGGCCGTAAGCCGCCGAAGGCGGGGGCGCGCCTCGCGCCAGCCTTGAGGCCAGCCGATCACCGGTCTACTTCAGCACAGTTGCTCTGATGGGACAGGATGGCGGGAGTCGTAAATCTGATTTGCCCGACGGAGGAAGCGGAATATTTTTATCCGAAGGGCTGGACAGACTTTTGGTGATTTGCCCGTCGCGTTGTTTTGTCGCACGCATTTGTCGTTGCGCGCGAAGGCGAAGCAGTGCATGGCGCGGAAGACAAAGTAGGTCGCTGGATTAGGCCTTGAACCCATCATAAATTCGTCGCGCTGACGGCGCGCCGGAGTCCGTTATGCCCCGATAGCGGACCAAGTTCCGCAACGCAGCGAAACGACGCTATGTGCCAAAACCGGACTTGCACCAAACTGCGCACGATCTGGCGGAGCGGTCGAAGCCTCTGCAGGCTGAGCTCTATGGCACTGTCACTTTCATCATGACGGCGAGCTTTTCACGGTGGCCAGGGTATCTCGCAAAGAAACGGCTAACCACGTTGCGACGACTGCATGCGCGAGGGCATGGGAAGGCCAATCAACCAATGATAGCATATGCTTCCTTAGACCAACCAAAGGGAACTACCGTGACTGGAATGACCAAGCCTCGCTTTCGGTTTCTGTTAGTTGCTTTGTGGATCAGTCTCGTCGGTGCTCTCGTGGTTTGGTTTACGTTCATCAACGCGCCAAGCGGTGGTTCGCCGCCCTGGGTGGTTAGCGTGATTGTGTCCTGGTTGCCGTTCTTGGTGCTGGTGGGCGTCTGGCTGTGGTACTCGCGCACGAGTCGGCGCTCATCATCCGGGACTAGTTGGGTCGATCTCTACGAGCAGCAGGTCGCCGAATCCCGGCGCACCAATGCATTGCTGGAGAGGATCGCCGCGGCTCTGGAAAAACCGTCTCCAGGTTAGCTCGAACACTGGCGTCGCGGGGAGGCGGGTATGCGTTCAGGGATTTCCGCGCACGTCTGGCTGGTGGCTTTGGCATTCGCAACGGCCGCTGCTGTCAGCCGGCCAGCGGCAGCCGACGATCGACAGGAGTGCTCGAGGGGATCGAAGGAAGCCGTTGCCGCGACCATCGTCGCCTGTACACGCGCGATCGAAAGTGGAAACTACAATGACCGAGACCTGTCCAACTTGTATCATCAGCGCGGCTACTCTTGGTCATGGACAAGCCTCGCCGATCGCGTCGACCGCGCCTTCAAAGACTACACCGAAGCGATCCGGATTGACCCAAAAGCTGGCGGCTCACTGCTCAACCGGTCGCGCATCTACAACCAACGGCGCGACTACGACCGGGCGATAGCGGACGCCAACCAGGCATTCGCAGGCGGGCTGTCGGATTATGGCAAGCGGGTCGGATACGGCGAGCGCGGCTATGCCTATCAAGCCAAAGGTGACAACGACCGCGCCATCGCTGACTATACCGACAGTATCCAGCTGGATGCGAACAACATTGTCGTCCTCACCGCCCGAGGCAACGCCTACTTGACCAAAGGCGATCTTGATCACGCCATCGCCGACTACGATCAGGTGATCGCACTCGATCCGAAATATGCGATCGCCTACTACAACCGCTCCCTTGTGTACAGGGCGAAGGTTGATCTCGACCGTGTCATCGCCGACTGTAGTCAGGCGATCGCGCTCTATCCGAAATACCGGGACGCCTACTTCAACCGCGGCTACGCGTATCAAGCCAAGGGCGACTTCGACCGCGCCATCGCCGACTACGGTCAGATGATCGCGCTCGATCCGAAAGACAGCGACGCATACAGCCGTCGCGCCATTGCGTATCTGTCCAAGGGCGATTTCCGCCGCTCCATCGCGGACTTCAGTCAGGGGCCGGCGTTATCATGGCTCGCTATTGTTGTCTTTTTGGCCGTGGTGCTCTGGCTTTGTTGCCGAACAGGCACGCATGCGCGCGGACGATGGTCCGGGCGAACATTGATTGAGATTTGCGAGCAAGAGGTCGTCGAAATGCAGCACAGGAACGCCGCCCTGGAGAGGATCGCGGCGGCTTTGGAGAAGCATTCGTCGGGTTAGCTAGGGGTTCTAACTTCCGGAATGACCGTCAGAGCCGCCCGTCCAACCGTCATTGTTGCTAGGACCAAAGTTGGTATTGTTTCGATCCGGCGAGACCCTTGTTCCCTGATAAAAGGCATAGCCAATGAACCCTAGCAGCGCGATCAGGCAAGCCGGTGCGAGAAGCCAGTGTGGCATGTGCTCTTTCTCCTCAGTGAGCAGCCCTACCATCGGGGCGTTGCCGTGCAATTAAGAACAAGGCTCAATGTTGATCAAGTCCGGTTGGGGTCATTCGCTACACGGGCGCCCCAGCAGCAAATCCGGCCATGTCCGCTCTGCCGCCAACAGCGGAAGCAGATTCAGAACATTGGCGGATTGCGCGCTAATGAGTCCACGCCCGGCCAGGCACCGGCTGCGCATACGCGCACCCGATGACAGACTTCGCGAGGCAACCCATCGCGCGGGGAGACATGGATTGCTTCCGCCTTCGCTCTTTGAGCTACGGCGGACAAGTCGTCGCTATCGCTCCTCGCAATGACGGGAGCATGCGGCTATCACGCCCGCATCACCGCATCCACCAGCAAGCCTGCGAACAGCAGCAGCCCGGCATCGCGGTTGGACTTGAAGACGCGCAGGCACAAAGCGGGATCGCCGATATCAAGCCTTCGGATCTGCCAGACCAGATGAACCGCGAACGCAGCCAATCCGACCCATGCCGGCCATCGCGCGCCGGCCAGCCATAGCGCCACGCCGATCAGCAGCACCGCGAGCGCGTAGAACACGACCAGCGCGCGGTGGGTGCGGGCGCCGAACAGACGCGCGGTGGACTTGATGCCGATCAGCGCGTCGTCCTCGGCGTCCTGATGCGCATAGATGGTGTCGTAGCCGATCACCCAGGCGATCGAGCCCGCGTAAAGCACGACCGCGGTGAGATCAATCCGCCCGAGCGTGACCGCAAATCCCATCAGCGCGCCCCAGGAGAACGCCAGGCCGAGCACGACCTGCGGCCACCAGGTGATGCGCTTCATGAACGGATAGACCGCGACGATGACCAGCGACGCGATCCCGGTCATGATCGCGAAGCGGTTGAACTGCAGCAGCACCGCGAGCCCG
The DNA here is from genome assembly GCF_900099825.1 of Bradyrhizobium ottawaense. Lineage (NCBI taxonomy): Bacteria > Pseudomonadati > Pseudomonadota > Alphaproteobacteria > Hyphomicrobiales > Nitrobacteraceae > Bradyrhizobium > Bradyrhizobium ottawaense. The sequence goes on from NZ_LT629693.1 coordinate 2,662,813, forward strand.
ATCAGGGCCTGCAGCACCAGAAAGGCCAGGGCCTGCGGCACGCTCACCTGGCCTGCCGGGATCGGCCGCGACCGCGTCCGCTCGACCTTGCCGTCGAGATCGCGATCGGTGATGTCGTTCCAGGTGCACCCGGCGCCGCGCATCACGAAGGCGCCGATGAAGAACAGCACGACCACGGACGCCAACTGGCTGATGTCCCGCGCGACGCCCGCGGCGAGCGCTGCCGACCACCAGCACGGCATCAGCAGCAGCCAGGATCCGATCGGGCGGTCGAAACGGGAGAGCCGCAAATAAGGCCGCGACCAGGACGGCGCGCGCGTATCGACCCAGTTGCCGGTCGCATCGGCAACGCGGGTGGTGGCGTCGCTCATCGGACCAAGGTTTTTGGAGCCAAAGTTTTTGGGGCCAAGATTTTTGAGGTACGGGTCATCGCGTCAGAACGTTGCCGTTCAACGTATCGAAGGTGCTGCCGCCCTTCTTCACGCTTTGCGCCTCGGGCAGCGCCGCCGACGTGCCGAGCACGTCGCTGAGGCTGGGACCGGCCGGCCGCTGGGTTGCCGCCTGCTGCGCGACGTTGCAGACTTGGTTCTGCATCTTCTCGGTGTTCGCGTGACCGGTCTTGAGCTGGTCGGCGATCTGCGGCGGAATTCCGCACTTCGCCGAGTTGCCCTCGACATATTTGATCATCTTGACTTCGGCCGCGGCGAAATTGCGGATCAGCTTGCAGGCCTCATCCGGAGGTGCATGGCGATCACTCGCGGCCTTGATCAGCTTGCCGCGTTTCTCCGCCTCTTCGCGCAAGGGAACAAAACCCTTCATGCAGACATCGGCGCTCGCGGGCCCGGAGGGCGGCTGCGGCCCGGCGCCACCGAAGCCTGGGCCGGCGACCGGTGCGGCGCCTCTGGTGAAGGCTGCGTCATTCGCCGGCGCCGAAGCGGCAGGCGGTGCCATCTGGCCGTTGGGCAGCGGAGCCGGAAATGCACCCTGCGCGAAGGCTTGACCGGCGTAGATGGTCACGGCGGCCACGGTCAACGGCACAATGAGGCGGCGGATCATCAAAAATGTTTCTCCGGCAAGATCCAGCGGGGGTCTTTCGTGTTCCGATCGAAGCACGATTTCCGATAACTGCATTTTACGATTGCTGGATGCCCTTAACAACCCGTCGAATAGGGCAACAGCGCGGCGTAGGGCCACATCGGAGGCCACTATTTGCTCCTGATTCGGGTCGTTTCGGTTAAAAGACGCTCCGATTGGATGATCACAAATGCCTGAATTCGATTTTAGCGCCCCTCGCCTGTTCGTCGATGCCCCCCTCCAGGCGGGGCAAACGGTGGCGCTGGAGCGCAACCAGAGCAATTACCTCGGCAATGTGCTGCGGCTTGCCACCGGCGATAACATCCTGGTCTTCAACGGCCGCGACGGCGAATGGCGGGCGCAGATTGCCGGGCGCAAGCGGCCCGATGCGCTGGTCATCGTGACGCCGACGCGGCCGCAGGACCGCCTGCCCGACATCGCCTATGTGTTCGCGCCGCTCAAGCATGCCCGGCTCGACTACATGGTGCAGAAGGCGGTCGAAATGGGAGCCTCAGCCCTGCAGCCGGTGCTGACCCGCCACACCCAGGTCTCCCGGGTCAACAGCGAGCGGATGCGCGCCAATGTGATCGAGGCGGCCGAACAATGCGGCATCCTGAGCCTCGCTGAAGTGGCCGAGCCGGTGCCGCTCGACCGCTATCTCGGCCAGCGCGGGCCTTCGCGTCTTCTGGTGTTCTGCGACGAGGCCGCCGAAACGGCCAATCCGGTGCAGGCGCTGCAACAGGCGGCAGCGGCTGACGGCATCGACATCCCTGAAGGCATCGACATCCTGATCGGGCCCGAGGGCGGGTTTGCCGAGGAAGAGCGGGCGTTGCTGCTGCGGCAGCCCAAAACCCTGCGGCTCTCGCTGGGGCCCCGGATCCTGCGCGCCGATACCGCAGGGGTCGCCGCCCTGGCGCTGGTGCAGGCTGCGCTGGGCGACTGGGCCGGGATCGCCGGTTCCGGCCTAACCCGTTAAGGCACCTGTCATTAAGCGACTTGTCATTAAGCGACTTGCCCAATCCCTGTCGAAACCCCGCGCGGGCCATGCTAAGGCCTGCGCCAACAAATCCATTCCGCACTTAAAACCCGGTTTTCCGGGTATTTGGACGCCAAAATGACCGTAACCGCCGCTGCCCGAGGGGTTGCCGGGTCCGCCGCCTGGGCGGACGCGCTGCTGTTGTCGTTTGCGCAGGCCGGCTACGTCCAGGCCGAGCCTGCGATCCTGCAGCCGGCCGAGCCGTTCCTCGACCTTTCCGGCGAGGACATCCGCAAGAGCCTTTACCTGACCACCGATCCCAGCGGCGAGGAACTCTGCCTGCGGCCCGACCTCACCATTCCGGTGGCGCGCGACTATCTCGCCTCCGGCCGCGCCGGCGAACCCATGGGCTTCAGCTATCTCGGGCCGGTGTTTCGCTATCGCGGCGGCCGGCCGAGCGAGTTCCTGCAGGCCGGGATCGAATCCTTCGGCCGGCAGGACCGCGCCGCCGCCGACGCCGAAATGCTGGCGCTGGCGCTGGAAGCCACCGCCGCCTTCGGATTGAAGGATGTCGAAGTGCGTACCGGCGATGTCGCCATGTTCATCGCGCTGATCGATGCGCTCAACCTCTACCCGGTCTGGCGACGACGGCTGATGAAGGACTTCAACCGCAAGCTCAGCCTGACCGAGGACATCGAGCGGCTGACGCTCTCGACAGCACCGGGCCGCAACGAATATGAGGGCGTGCTGGCGGCGCTGGCCGGTTCCGACCGCAAGGCGGCGCTGGCGCTGGTGACCGACCTGATGTCGATCGCCGGCACCACCAATGTCGGCGGCCGCACGGTTTCCGAAATCGCCGACCGCTTCCTCGAACAGTCGACGCTAAAGGGCGGCGCCCTGCCGCGCGACGCGCTCGGCATCATCAAGCGCTTCCTTGCGATATCAGGCGATCCGGACGAAGCGGTCGCCCAACTGCGCGCGCTGGCCGCCGACGCCAAACTCGATCTGACGGCGGCGATCGATCAGCTCGAAAGCCGCGTCGGCTTCATGGCCGCGCGCGGCATCGACACATCAATGACCCGCTTCTCGACCTCGTTCGGACGCGGCCTCGACTACTACACCGGCTTCGAATTCGAACTGCACGCCAAAGGGGGCGGCATCGAGCCGCTGGTAGCCGGCGGGCGCTATGACGGGTTGATGACCCAGCTCGGCGCCGCGACGCCGATACCCGCGGTCGGATTTTCGGTCTGGATCGAGGCCCTGACGCAACTCGGCAAACCTCGCGTGCAAGGGAGCGTCGCATGACCGCGCCGTTCGTTCTCGCGGTCCCTTCGAAAGGCCGCCTGCAGGAAAACGCCGAAGCCTTCTTCGCCCGCGCAGGACTTGTCCTCGCCAAACCCGGCGGCGCGCGCGACTATCGCGGCACCATCGCGGGCCTCGACAATGTCGAGATCGCCTACCTGTCGGCCAGCGAGATCGCCTCGCAACTGGCGCGCGGCATGGTGCATCTCGGCGTCACCGGCGAAGACCTGCTGCGCGAGAGCATTGCCGACGCCGACAAGCGCGTGCTGCTGATCGACGGCCTCGGTTTCGGCAGCGCCAATGTCGTGGTCGCGGTGCCGCAGGCCTGGATCGACGTCCGCACCATGGCCGACCTCGACGACGTCACCACCGGCTTTCGCGCCCAGCATAACCGGCGGATGCGGGTCGCGACCAAGTACATCAACCTGACCCGCAACTTCTTCGCCGCCCATGGCGTGGTCGATTACCGCATCATCGAGAGCGCCGGCGCCACTGAAGGCGCGCCGGCCGTCGGCACCGCCGAGATGATCGTCGACATCACCACCACCGGCGCGACGCTGGCCGCCAACGGGCTCAAGGTGCTCGACGACGGCGTGATCCTGCGCAGCCAGGCCAACCTGGTCGCCTCCAGGGACGCCGACTGGTCGAAGGCTGCCAGGGAGACCGCGCGGGTGATCCTCGATCACATCGCCGCCCGCGCCCGCGCCAGCAAATACCGCGAAGTGCGCACCCGTTTCGCGGGCTGCAACGATACGCTGCTGGCCGAAGCCCATAACCGCTTCGGCGTGGTGGCGCCGTTCGGCGGACCGACCTCGTCGGGCATGCTGACGCTGCACTGCCCGCCGATGCAGATCTACGCGCTCGGCAGTTTCCTGCGCGAGCACGGCGCCGACACGGTGTCGGTGGCCTCGCTCGATTATGTGCTCGACCGCGAGAACCCGCTATTCGCCCGGCTCGAGGCGTTCCTGCGGCAATAAGCCGGGCCGGCCTCTCGTTTCGTTCATCGTTGCGACAGCCGCCGGCGAGTAACATATGCTGTTACGATGATGGAATTTGGAACCTGATCGATGATGCTGGGCTCTGACGTTTCCGGCCTGTCCGCCACCTCGGCCGCCGCTGCGGCGCAGGGACTGTCGATCGTCGTGCCCCTCTATAACGAGGCCGCAGGCCTTGCTGCACTGCACGAGCGGCTGATCGGGCTCGCCAGGACGCTGCACGGCCGTTACCGGCTCGGCTGCGAGGTCGTCTATGTCGACGACGGCAGCGCCGACGCGACGCTGTCGATCGCGCGCGGGCTCAAGGCCGAGGCGCTCGACGTCCAGGTGGTGTCGCTGTCGCGCAATTTCGGCAAGGAAGCCGCCCTGATGGCCGGACTGGACCATGTCCGCCGCGGCGCGGTGCTGTTCATGGACGGCGACGGCCAGCATTCGCCGGACCTGGTCGAGAAACTCGTCGCGCACTGGATCGATGACGGCTACGACGTGGTCTATACCGCGAAGGCGAATCGCGACAATGAATCGTTCCTGCGCCGCCAGGCGGTGCACGGCTTCTACGCGCTGATCAACTGGGGCGCACGGCAGAAGATCCCCGAGGACGCCGGCGACTTCCGTCTGCTGTCGCCGCGCGCCGCGGCGGCGCTGAAGCAGCTTCCCGAGCGCAACCGTTTCTTCAAGGGTCTGGCCAGCTGGATCGGCTTCCGCCAGATCCGCGTCGACTACGAACCGGCGCCGCGCGCGCATGGCGTCACCACCTTCAGCCCGGGCCGGCTGATCGGCCTGTCGATCGAAGGCCTGACCTCGTTCTCGGTGGCGCCGCTGCGGTTCGCCAGCCTCGCCGGCGTGGTGCTGGCGACGGTGGCGTTCCTGTTCGGGCTCTCGATCCTCTGGGAAACCTGGACCACCGGCAAATCGGTTCCCGGCTATCCCTCGCTGGTGGTCGGCCTGATGACGATCGGCGGCGTGCAGCTCATCATGATCGGCATCGTCGGCGAGTATATCGGCAAGATCCTGTCGGAACTGAAAGCGCGACCGATCTACTTCGTCGCCGAACATTCCGAGAAGCGTGCTGAAAGCGAGACGGCAACCAGCACTGCTGAGCGGACCGCGGCCGAATGAACGACGCCGCGACGCCGCGCCGGATCTGGCTGTGCGCCGACGATTACGGCCTCGCCGAGGGCGTTAACCGCGCCATTCGCGACCTGATCGAACGCGGCCGTCTCAATGCGACATCGGTGATGGTGGTCGGCGCCGCCATCGGCCGCGACGAGGTCACAGCCTTGCAGCAGGTCGCCGCCAAAAGCCCGCGCTGCGCGATCGGCCTGCATGCGACGCTGACCGCACCGTTCCGGCCGCTGACGATGCATTTCCGCCCGACCGACGGCGGCATGTTCCTGGCCTTTCCGAAGCTGTTGCGCGCCGGCCTGTTGCGGCGGCTCGATGTCGAGATGATTTACGGTGAGCTGATGGTGCAGCTCACGGCCTTCAAGGATCTGTTCGGCCGCGCGCCTGACTTCGTCGACGGCCATCAGCATGCGCAGTTGTTTCCGCAAGCGCGCGACGCGTTTCTGCGCGCGGTCAAGGAAGCGGCCCCCGGCGCCTGGGTGCGCCAGGGCGGTCGCATGCAGCCGCTGGCGCAACGGCTGGCGACGCCGAAGGCGCTGGTGCTCGACGTCCTGAGTTCGCAGTTTCGCAAGCGGGCGGCCCGCGCCGGGCTGCCGTTCAACCCGGCCTTTGCCGGCGCCTATGATTTTTCGACACAACCTGATTTCGGCGCGCTGATGCGGCAGTTCCTTGACGGGCTGCCGGAGGGTGGCCTGGTGATGTGTCATCCCGGTTTTGTCGACGAGACGCTGCAAAGCCTCGATCCGCTGACCAGCCAGCGCGAAGCCGAACACGCGTATCTGGCCGGCGACCAATTCCCGCCGCTGCTGGCCGCGAACAATGTAACACTCGCCTGATAAGTACTTGCCTGAAAAGGTTCACGAAAACCGGCCGGTCGAGATGTCGCATACCAAAATTTAATTCGGCCACCCACTATTTGCGACGCAAACCCCGCCTACATCATCCCCGTGCTTCGATCCCCATTCGGCGCGAGGAGAAGGCCATGACACCGCAAGAACGCCAACTGATTGACGATCTTTTCGACCGGCTCGCCAAACTCGAAACCGCGCCGCGCGACCCCGAGGCCATGTCCGCGATCATGCAGGGCCTGCGCACCGCGCCCAATGCGGTCTATGCGCTGGTGCAAACCACCCTCGTGCAGGACGAGGCGCTGAGGCGCGCCCATGACCGCATCCAGGAACTGGAAGCCACGCAAACCGGTCAGCCCACCCCGTCCGGCGGTTTCCTCGATTCGATGCGCGACGCGATCTTCGGACAGGGCCAGCCGCAAGGTTCCGGCTCGGTGCCGCATGTCCGCGCGCCCGATATCGGCGGCGGCCGCCCGGTATGGAACAGCGGTCAGGTGATGCAGCAGAGCCAGGCGCCGGGACAACAATACGGACAGCAATACGGCCAGCCTCAAGGCTACGGCCAACCCTATGGCGCACAGCAGCCGGCGATCGGCGGCGGTGGCGGCTCGTTTCTCGGAACCGCGGCGGCAGCCGCAGCCGGCGTGGTCGGCGGATCGCTGCTGCTCGGCAGCATCCGCTCGATGATGGGCGGCGGCGGCCACCAGCAGTCGTTCGCCGATTCGTCCGGGCTCGGCAGCGGCGGCGGCAACCAGAAGCCGTGGAGCGATCAGTCGAGCAGCGACCTGGCGCGTGACGCCGGGATCAATGACATCAACTCATCGGGCTCGTCCGGCCAGCGTGCCGCCGACGACAGCTACGGTTCGCGCGCCGGGCTGTTCGACCAGGCCTCGAACGACGACACCGATCACGACGCCGACGGCTTCGATGACGACGACGGTGGCGACGGCGGCGACGGTGACAGCGATTTCGCCTGAGTCACCTCAGGCCTGACACGAAAAAACGGCCGCCCGATCGGGCGGCCGTTTTGATTCTTGACAGTGGATTTCTATTTTGACGCGTTTTCTTGACGCGAACCGGGATCCACTTCGCTTGAAACTCTATGTTAGATCACGATGACCTTGGCGCCGACGCCGACGCGGCCGTACAGATCGATCACGTCCTCGTTGCGCATCCGGATGCAGCCGGAAGAGACGTTGGTGCCGATGGTCCAGGGCTCGTTGGAGCCGTGGATGCGATACAGTGTCGACCCCAGATACATCGCGCGCGCGCCGAGCGGATTTGCCGGGCCGCCTTCCATGTGCCGCGGCAGGTCCGGGCGGCGCGCCAACATTTCCGAAGGCGGTGTCCAGGCCGGCCATTCCTTCTTCGCCGAGATGGTCTTGACGCCCGACCAGGTGAAGCCGGGACGGCCGACCCCGATGCCGTAGCGCAGCGCCTTGCCGTCGCCCTGCACCAGGAACAGGAATTTGTTCGGCGTATCGACGACGATGGTGCCGGCGCCTTCCTTGCCGTGATACTCGACCACCTGCTTTTCGTATTTCGGATCGAACGAACGCTGCCTGTCGTCGACCGCCTCTTCCTGCTGCTGCGGGCGCATCGACTGCTGCGGATCCATCGGCGGCAGCAGCGAACGGCGGCCATAGCCGTTGTCCGGCTGCTGTTGATACATCGGCTGCTGTTGCTGGTAACGCCCGCCCTGCGGCGCATCGCCGAACAGGAACTGAATGAAGCCGCCGCCCATATTCGAATTTTCGGCAGAGGCCATTCGAACCGGCGCGGCCGGCGCGGGCTCGCGGGCGTAGATGACGGAGGGTTCAGCAAGCGGCGAAGCGTCAATCGCCTGGGCCTGATCGGCAAAGCAAAGGCAAGACACGCTCGCGAGGAGCGCAAGGGAGATTTTTGACATCGACGTACTCGTTACTGTTTCGTCACTGTGGTTCACTTCGGCGTCTGCACGGCGCCGTCGCACGCAATCAATACAAACGAAAACCTAATCGGTTTGGTAAACGGCTACGGCGTTTCGATTCACCACGTCGCCAACCGGGCGCTGATTTGTCCGATAGCGTTTATTTTGGGTGAACGCGGACCCTCCATGGTTAATCACTGGTTTGCGCCTTCGCAAAACGCATCCCGGCGTGTGTTCCCGCGTGAACCTGACGTTAAATCGCATCGGTCTAAAACACGGGAATTGAAGGGGTGGGAAAAACTCATGTCGGTTAGTCGCAAACGTTTTCGTATCGAAGAAGCCATTCTGGGCAACGCGCCCATGACCGCAGCTGCCGAAGGCGGCGACATCGGCCCGATGCATCGCGAGATCATGTCCGAGTTGCGCTCGATCCGCGCCCAGATGGCCGCCGGCGGCGGTCACCATCGCTCGGCCGTCACCGAAACCGCGGAAGCCAGCGTCGCGCGCGAAGTGGCCGAGGCGCATTCGCTTCTGGAAACCTATCGCGCCCAGATCGAGCAGTGCGAGAAGCTCAAGGTCGAGCTCGACCTTATCCACGACGCCATCAACCGCACCAAGCGCGAAATTGCCACGCTGCATGGCCGCAGCTTCGACGGCGAGGAAATGGCCAAGGTCAACGGTGAGCTCGGCGCCGTCGTCGGCGGCACCGAAGAAGCCACCCAGCAGATTCTCGAGGCCACCGAGGCGATCGACCAGGCCGCCAGCGCGCTGTCGAAGAACATCTCGCCGGACCAGCAGAAGCTGCTGGCCGAGGAAATCCAGGAACGCGTGATCTCGATCTTCGAGGCCTGCAACTTCCAGGATCTCACCGGCCAGCGCATCAGCAAGGTGATGACGACGATGAAGTTCATCGAAAATCACATCAATGCGATGATGGAGATCTGGGGCGGCGTCGACGCGATCAAGGCCCACGCCACGCCGATCGTCGACACCCGCGAAGGCGACGCCAAGCTGCTCAACGGCCCGAAGCTGGAAGGCGACGTCGGCCACGCCTCGCAGGACGACATCGACGCCTTGTTCGATTGAGATTTTGCTCCGCCGGGTGGCGACACCCGGCGACGGCATCCGAAACGAAAAACGCCGGCAGCGATGCCGGCGTTTTTTGTTGCAGCGAGGTTTAAGTTTTCTTAAGCGCTCACGCCCGCGGCGCGCAGCGCACATAGACCATGTTGCCGTAACGGACCGCGGCGTCCTTGTCGATGAAGCGGGTGACCAGCACGCGGCCGTCGAACGACACGATCTCGCGGTCCTGCTCGCCGGGGGTCGGTCCGGGCGGGCCGATATAGTTCTTACCGCTCGGACTGCCCTTGAGGCGAAGTTCCTGCGGTGTCGCCTGGTCGGCCAGATGCATCACCACGCCGCCGGATTGCCCGGCGCCGATCACGTAAGGCTGCTTGCACTGTCCCCTCGCCGCGGCTTCGGTCCTGGCGCGATCGGCGGGATTCTGGAACGAGGCGAGACCCCAGCGGCCGACGATCTCGTCGGCGCGGATCGAGGCCGGCATTTCGGGGGCTACCCCGGGCTCCGACGGCTCGGGCGATGAATTCGACGACAGCGACGGCAGGCTCATGCTGCCGCACCCCGCGAGGAAAACCGTCAGCGCCGAGGCAATCGCCAGATTGGCAACCGTACGCGCATTACCTGACCTGATCATTGCATTCCCCCGACCAATCCTGAGCCGCCCATCCCGCGCAGCCAACCGTAAAACGCCTGCCGGAGCAATGACGTCTCTTTAACTACGCCACCATTCCGATTTGGTTTCTCAGGGAGCATCCTATATTGGCCTCACCAAGGCCTTAACCGTTTTCGGAACTTGGCTCCCTTGGCTCCCCCGGCCTCGCCGTGGCTCCCTTGCTTGACAGGAACCCCGCCAAGCCATATTCCCCGGGCCACAATTAGCACTCAAATGCAACGATTGCTAAGGGGACCCGCCGTCCCGCCCGGGATGGGTTCGAACAGCCGGCATTCCCGGCCATTTCGATGGCAACCAGATCTAACCGAGCCTCCCAGAGGAATGAAGAGGAAACCTCATGTCGAAGTCCAAATTCCGTCCGCTGCATGACCGCGTCGTGGTCAAGCGTATCGATGCCGAAGAGAAGACCAAGGGCGGCATCATCATTCCCGACAGCGCCAAGGAAAAGCCCTCGCAGGGCGAAGTCACGGCGGTCGGTCCCGGCGGTCGCGACGAGGCCGGCAAGCTGATCCCGATCGACCTCAAGGTCGGCGACCGCGTGCTGTTCGGCAAATGGTCGGGCACCGAGGTCAAGCTCGATGGCGAAGAACTCCTGATCATGAAGGAGTCGGACATCATGGGCGTGCTGAACTGACGCACGCTGCCCTCACCCTGAGGAGGCAGCGAAGCTGCCGTCTCGAAGGGTGAACGTCACACCAGCTCATCCTTCGAGACGCGGGCCAAGGCCCGCTCCTCAGGCAACAACGGCGGAGCCGTTGTGCCGGGATGAGGTTCATTCCAAGGAGCAATTCAAATGGCTGCCAAAGACGTTAAATTTTCCGGAGACGCCCGTGATCGCATGCTGCGCGGCGTCGATATCCTCGCCAACGCGGTCAAGGTGACGCTCGGCCCGAAGGGCCGCAATGTCGTGATCGAAAAGAGCTTCGGTGCCCCGCGCATCACCAAGGACGGCGTCACCGTCGCCAAGGAAATCGAGCTCGAAGACAAGTTCGAGAACATGGGCGCGCAGATGCTGCGCGAAGTCGCCTCCAAGACCAACGACACCGCCGGCGACGGCACCACGACGGCCACCGTACTGGCGCAGGCGATCGTGCGCGAAGGTGCCAAGTCGGTCGCGGCCGGCATGAACCCGATGGACCTCAAGCGCGGCATCGACATCGCGGTGTCAGCCGTCATCAAGGACATCGAGAAGCGCGCCAAGCCGGTTGCGGCCTCCTCCGAGGTCGCCCAGGTCGGTACCATCTCGGCCAACGGCGATGCCGCCATCGGCAAGATGATCGCACAGGCGATGCAGAAGGTCGGCAATGAAGGCGTCATCACGGTCGAGGAAAACAAGTCGCTCGATACCGAAGTCGACATCGTCGAGGGCATGAAGTTCGATCGCGGCTATCTCTCGCCCTACTTCGTCACCAATGCCGAGAAGATGACCGCCGAGCTCGAAGACGTCTACGTGCTGCTGCATGAGAAGAAGCTCTCCGGCCTGCAGTCGATGCTGCCGGTGCTGGAAGCCGTGGTGCAGTCCGGCCGTCCGCTGCTGATCATCGCCGAGGACGTCGAAGGCGAGGCGCTGGCCACCCTGGTGGTCAACCGCCTGCGTGGCGGGCTCAAGGTTGCCGCCGTCAAGGCGCCGGGCTTCGGCGATCGCCGCAAGGCGATGCTGGAAGACATCGCGATCCTGACCGGCGGTCAGCTGATCTCCGAGGAGCTCGGCATGAAGCTCGAAAGCGTCACCGTCAACATGCTCGGCCGCGCCGGCAAGGTGGTGATCGACAAGGAGAACACCACCATCGTCAAGGGCGCCGGCAAGAAGAAGGACATCGAGGCCCGCGTCCAGCAGATCAAGTCGCAGATCGAGGAAACCACCTCGGACTACGACCGCGAGAAGCTGCAGGAGCGCCTGGCCAAGCTCGCCGGCGGCGTCGCGATCATTCGCGTCGGCGGCGCGACCGAGATCGAGGTCAAGGAAAAGAAGGACCGTGTCGAGGACGCCCTCAACGCGACCCGCGCGGCGGTCCAGGAAGGCATCGTGCCGGGCGGCGGCGTGGCGCTGCTGCGCGCCAAGAAGGCGGTCGGCCGTATCCAGAACGACAACTCGGACGTCCAGGCCGGCATCAACATCGTGCTGAAGGCGCTGGAAGCCCCGATCCGTCAGATCTCCGAGAATGCCGGTGTCGAAGGCTCGATCGTGGTCGGCAAGATCCTCGAGAACAAGTCCGAGACCTTCGGCTTCGATGCGCAGACCGAAACCTATGTCGACATGGTCGAGAAGGGCATCATCGACCCGGCCAAGGTGGTGCGTACCGCCCTGCAGGACGCCGCTTCGGTGGCCGGCCTGTTGGTGACGACCGAAGCCATGGTCGCCGAACTGCCGAAGGAGCCGGCTCCGGCGATGCCCGGCGGTGGTGGCGGCGGCATGGGTGGAATGGGCGGCATGGGCTTCTAAGCCCCTCCCAGATCCTGCTAAACAGATCGAAGGCCGCCTCCGGGCGGCCTTCTTTTTTTGGTGATGTTGTAGAGGTTTGCTAGGTACTGAACTTATCGATTCTGTCGCTTCAGGGAATTTCATATGCGCGCGCTGATGCTTTGCCTGCTCGGTCTGTTGACGGCCTCCCCGGATCTCGCTTTCGCCCAGATGAAACTCCCGACCAGGACCGCGCCGGGCTCAAGCGAAGTACGATATTTCACCTCGATCGACGGCCTGATGGACGGCAATGCCGACGTGGTCCTCAAGGAGACCCGCCAGGGCAAGGCCGTCACCGCGGCCGTGCTCGACGTCTGCTATCCCGCCGAGAAGGGTTCCGACCGCAAGGAGCGTTTCGTCGCCAACCTCGCCGTCAACGGCCAGAACCTGACCGGCACGACGCAGACCACCGGCGACAAAAAGCCTGTCACGGTCAAGCTGCTGCGCAAGCCGAGCGGCGACGGTTTCGAATTCCGCGGCCAGATCACCATCGGCACCAACGTGATCGAAGTGACTTCGACAGATAATTCCGATCTCAGCGAGAAGGAATTTCTCGATAACCAGACCAGCGACGACGGCATCACGCCACAGCCCAAGGACTTTACCGAAGTCTCGCCGGAATCGGTCGGCGTGCGGGTCAAGCTGGACACGGCGCTGGATTTCCTCAAAAGCCTCAGGGGCGAAGGCGTCGAGGTCGGACTGGGCAGCCTCGCGATCTCCTGCGACGCGCTGCGCTCCGGCGAGCAGACCATCAACCTCACCGTCGATCCGGAGCGCGCGGGCGCCCTGATCGCCAAAACCAAAGCGGCGCCGGGCGTGACCGCCGTGGGCTGGACCAGCGGCACCGTCGAGATGGACCGCACGATCCGGTTTGCCGCCGCCGAATGGCGCGATGGCGACAAGATCAACAAGGACAAGATCGCATCCGCAATATCGGGCGTGCTGAGCAGGACACTGTCGGCCAAGGCGGCCAGCGCCGACTGGAACGTCAACACCGGAAAGCTGAAACTGACCTTGAAGCGTCCGAGCCAGACCTATCCCGCGCTCGGCCTGACCGAGAGTCTCGAGATCACCGCGCTGGTCTCGTCGGACAAACCGGGCATTTCCGACCGGCTGATACTGTGGATCTCGAGCCCGGTCATCACGACCACGGATGAAAGCACCGGTCCCAAGCTGAACCTGTCGGAAGAAGCTGCCGGCGACGAGGAAGGCGGCGATCCCAAGGACGACAACGGTTCGGTCGACGCGCTGGCCAAGGAATTCAAGGGCCAGCGCTGGGACGCCGACAAGTCGGTCTGGAAGTAGCGCCCGCGCCGTCCCGGCATGGAGTTGCGGCCGCGGCAGCGCACCAGGCCGCAACAGTGCGCTTCGAACTTGTCGATCAATGTCCCCCGTTTGAGTTTCTTTGAGGCGCCAAGACCTTTTGAGGCGCCAAGACCTGGGCTCTTGAACAATAGCAACGGCAATTGCTGCAGTGCATGCGTCTCTGCCTGACCTTTCTCGTACATCGCGCGAGAACGCTCGTTCGGAATGGACTTGGCTCGCGATCGGATTAAGACTCCGGGTAGAAGGAGATAAGTCCAGGTTGCCCCACTGACATCACAACGGAGGTTCGTCATGCCGGTTGCTGCTGAAATGAAGGGTCACGTCTACAAGATCCTGGAGCTCGTGGGATCTTCCGAAAAAAGCATCGAAGACGCCATTCAGAATGCCTTGGCCCGCGCATCGAAGACCATTCGCGACATGAAATGGTTCGAAGTCACGCAAACGAGAGGGCATATCGAAAATGGGACTGTTGGCCATTACCAGGTCACACTGCGCGTTGGATTTACTCTAGAGGAGTAAATTTCGGCAAAACACCCAGAGTCGATTTTGAAGCGCTGCGATGCTTGGCTGCATGAGCTTTTGCGACCATCCGCTTCTGCACCAATGCGAAGCGTCGCGATGTAGGCTGCACGGGCGCCATAGGGGTACATTCGCAGCAACGCCATGAGCCGGAACGCTGGCGATGGCCGACCGGTGATCGAATGAATAGGCTCCGTCCACGCTACGCATCGGAGGCGATCGGCAACAGGGAGTGGTCCATGAAAGGTAACCCCAAAGCTATCGACTACCTGAACAAGGCGCTGCGCCACGAGCTCACCGCAGTGAACCAATACTGGCTGCATTATCGCCTGCTGGACAATTGGGGCTACAAGGGGCTTGGAAAGCAATGGCTTAAGGAGTCCATCGAGGAAATGCAGCATGCCGACAAGCTCATCGAGCGGATCATCTTCCTCGATGGCAACCCCAACATGCAGACCCTCGAATCCCTTCGTATCGGCAAAACGGTGAAGGAGGTGCTTGACCGCGATTTAAAGGCAGAAATGGAAGCGCGGGCGCTTTACCAGGAAGCGGCAACCCACTGCCACGATGTGAAAGACTATGTGACGCGCGACCTGTTTGAGCAGCTGATGCACGACGAGGAGCATCATATCGATTTTCTTGAAACCCAAATCGACCTCGTTGCCAGGCTTGGCCTTGAGCTCTACGCCCAACATCATATTGGCATGCTCGACCAGACCTGACGGCGATTGCATCGCGATCACCGGAGCGACCAGAGCGGATGTTGCCTGGCAGCCAAGCCGGCCGGCACCGAGTGGAACGCCAATACCGGAAAGCCGAATCTGACGTTCAAGCGGCCGAGCCAGATCTACCCGGCGCTCGGTCTCACCGAAAGCCTCGAAGTCACCGCGCTGGCGTCGTCGGACAAACCCGGCGCGTCGGACCGGCTGATGCTGTGGATTTCGGGCCCGGTGATCTCGACCACCGAAGAGGGCACCGGTGCGAAGTAGAACCTTTCGGAAGAATCCAGCGGCGACGAGGAAGGCGGCGAGCCCAAGGATGACAATGGCTCGGTCGAGGCGCTGGCGAAGGAGTTCAAGGGCCAGCGCTGGGACGTCGACAGATCGCTCTGGAAATAGCCTCTCTCGTCATTCGTTGCCCTGAGGCGGCCGTGCCCCAGCACGGGCCCTCGAAGGGCCACAACCCACCGCCCGGCCAATCCAGCCCCTTCCAGAACGATGCCGTAACCCGATAGAATGCCTATTCTGACGTGGGGTGGAAATGGCGCGGCTTTCAACGACGGGCGGCAAAGCGAGCAAGGCGAAGGCCCGCAAGACAAAGCCTCGTAAGGCAGGTCCGGCAAAGGGCCGCAAGACTTCCAAAGCCAAGACCTCAAAGGCCAAGACCACGAAAGCCAAGACCGCCAAGACCAGGCGCCGCACGTCCCCGGCGGCCACCTTGCACAAGCGACTTTCGGTCTCCGATCTGGAATCCCAGCTCGACTTGCGCACCAAACAGCTCGACGAAGCTCTGGCACAGCAAGCCGCGACCGCCGACATCCTGAACGTCATCAGCAGTTCGGTCGCGGACACCGCGCCGGTCTTCGAGCAGATCCTGGACAGTTGCGAGCGGCTGGCGGCCTTCGAACGAATGGCAATTTTCCTGCTCGGGGAGGATGGCCTGGTCCACATCGGCGCCTATCGCGGAAGCACCGGTGAAGCGCTCAGGGCCACGTTCCCGCAGCCGCTCGCCAACACGCCGATGGCGCTGGCATTCGAACGCCAGCAGATCCTTTTTTTCGGCGATGTCCTCAACAATCCGGATGCGCCGCAATCGCTTCGCATCGTTGCGTCGAGGATGGGCAGTTTTTCGGTACTGGTCGCGCCTTTGCTGTGGGAAGGGCGGGGCATCGGCGCCTTTCATGTTTCCCGGAATGCGGACGCCACCTTTACCGACAGGGAAGTGGCGCTGTTCAAGACCTTTGCCGACCAGGCCGTGATCGCCATCCAGAACGCGCGGCTGTTCAACGAGGTGCAGGCGCGCACCCGCGACTTGAGCGAATCCCTGCAGCAACAGACCGCCACCGCCGACGTGCTCAAGGTGATCAGCCGGTCGACATTCGATCTGCAAACCGTTCTTGAAACGCTGATCAGGTCCGCGGTCGAGTTGAGCGGCGCCTACCGGGGTTCGATTTTCCTGCGCGAGGGCGATGTCTTTCCGCTCAAGGCGGCTTCCCATACCACGCCTGAATTTCTGCAATATTGGGCGGCGAATCCGCCGCGGGCGGGTCGTGGCTCGGCAACCCAACGCGTCATCGCATCGGGGAAGGTCGAGATCATTCCCGATGTTCTCGAAGACCCCGAAATGGAAATGCCTACCGGCGCGCTGGCGAGGATTCGCGCAACGCTGGGCGTACCGATGCTGAGGGACAACAAGGTCGAAGGCGTGCTGGTACTGACGCGGCCCGAACCCGGTCAGTTCAGCAAAAGCCAGATCGATCTGGTACAGACCTTTGCCGACCAGGCCGTGATCGCAGTCGAGAACGTGCGATTGTTTGACGAAACTCAGGCGCGCAGCAAGGAACTCGCCGCCTCGCTCGAAGAGCTCCGCACAGCCCAGGACCGGCTGGTGCAGACCGAGAAGCTGGCCTCGCTCGGCCAGCTCACCGCCGGGATCGCGCACGAGATCAAGAACCCGCTCAATTTCGTCAATAACTTCTCGTCGCTATCGGCTGAACTGATCGATGAACTGGACGAGGCGCTGGCGCCGGCAGCACTTGATCAGAAGACGCGCGACGAGGTCAGCGAATTGACGGCGATGCTGAAGTCCAATCTGGAAAAGGTGGTACAGCACGGCAAGCGCGCCGACTCCATCGTCAAGAACATGCTGCTGCATTCGCGCGAGGGTTCCGGCGAACATCGCCCTGCCGACATCAACGCCCTGGTCGAGGAGAGCCTCAACCTTGCCTATCACGGCGCGCGGGCCGAGAAATCGGCCTTCAATATCACGCTCACACGCGACCTCGATCCGGAGGCGGGCGCGGCCGAGCTATACCCGCAGGAGATTACCCGGGCCCTGCTCAACTTCATCGCCAACGGCTTCTATGCGGCCACCCGGCGCAAGTCCGAGGCAAACGACGAATCCTTCGAGCCTCGGCTGAGCGCGACCACGAAAAACCTTGGCAAATCGGTGGAGATCCGCATCCGCGACAACGGCACCGGCATCCCGCCTGACGTCAGGGAAAAGATGTTCAACCCCTTCTTCACCACCAAACCGGCCGGCGAAGGCACCGGGCTCGGGCTTTCCATGAGCCATGACATCATCGTCAAGCAGCATGGTGGCAGGATCGACGTCGAGACCGAGCCCGGGCTATTTACCGAGTTCATCATCACGCTGCCGCGCCATGCGGCAGCGTCGCCGGCGTGAGCCTCCCGCGCACCTGACCCATGCAGCGACGCATTTGACATGCCGGCTTCCGAACGGCAATGAACGTTTGCGATAAGTGTATGAGTTCCCAAGGAATTCCCAAGGATTTCACCTCGTATGGCGCCTTATGATGTAGTGGTGATCGGCGCCGGCCTCGGCGGCCTGACGGCCGGTGCGATCCTGGCGCGCGAGGGCCGCAAGGTGCTCGTCATCGAGCGCGGCAACTCGGTCGGGGGTGCTGCGTCGAGCTACAAATCCGGCGAGCTTTTTGTCGAGGGATCGCTGCACGAAACCAGCGACCCGCACCACCCGCGCGACCCCAAGCACGACGTGCTGACGCGTGCGGGCGTGATCGACAAGGTGACCTGGGTTCCTTCCGGCGCATTCTACCAGGCGCGCGGCGGCCCGATCGGCCAGCCTTTTTTGATGCCCGACAATTTCGACGCGGCGCGGCAGGCGCTTTCGCAACGCTTTCCGGAAGCGCGCAAAGGGATCGATCAGTTGCTCGGCGAGATGCAGGGGATCGTCGACGCGATGGCGACGATCTCGCAAGGCAAGGACGCGCTGAAGAAGCCGCGCCAAGCCCTGCACGCTTTGTTCAAGCTGCTGCCTTGCGCGCGCGACTGGTCGTTGTCGCTGTCGCAGAAGCTCGACCGGGTGTTCGGCGACAGCGAAGCCGTCAAATGCGTGCTCGCTGCCAACCTGTCCTATTTCCATGACGACCCGACCACGCTGTGGTGGATGTATTTCGCGATGGCGCAGGGCAACTATCTGCAGGGCGGCGGCCGCTACGTGCAGGGCGGCTCGCAGCGGCTGTCGAGCGCGCTGGCCCGCGCCATCAAGGTTGCCGGCGGCGACGTGCTGGTGCGGCGCGTCGTCAGCGGCATCGCGCTGGATCAGGCGGCGAAAACCGTCACCCACACCGCCAAGGACGGCAGCGATCCCAAGACCGTCGAATGCCTGCGGATCGTCGGCAACGCCGCGCCGGCGGTGCTGGAGCCGTTGATGGAAGCGGACGCCGCGGAGAAGCTGGGCCGGAGTTATGCGCGGCAAACCCCGTCGGCGTCGCTGTTTGCGCTGACGCTCGGGCTGTCGAAGCCGCCGCGCGAGTTCGGCGTCACCGCCTACTCCACACAATTGCTGCCGCCCTGGATGAAACAGCTCGCCGACTACGGGCAAGGCGCGGCGCTGATGGCCGAAGAGCCCGGCCAACGCATGCCGCCGATGTCGGTGGTCGATTATGCGGCGATCGATTCCGGCGTGGCGGCGCCACCTTATGCGCTGTCGGTGCTCGGCCCCGATCTGCTGTCGAACTGGGACAGTTCCGACATGGAGGCCTATCGCGAGAAGCGCGGCCGCTGGCAGGTCGCGATCGTTCGCTATCTGTCATCGATCTATCCCGGGCTCGGCGACGCCGTGGTGGCGTCCTCGTTCAACAGCGCGCTGTCGGTCCGGCAATATCTCAACGCGCCGGATGGCGCCGTCTACGGTTTTGCGCCAACCCCGCCGGCCTCGATCTGGCAAAACCCGTTCCGCTCGCCGCGCACGGCGATCCCAGGGTTTTATCTGGCCTCCGCCTATGCAGGGTTCGGCGGCTATACCGGCGTAATCCAGTCGGCCGGCGTTTGCGCCGACATGATTTTGCGCGAGGGTTAGGACGCGCGTACTCCTGAAGCCAGGGCTGCCGTCTCTCGGAAACGCTATAGACAAGACCAAAGCCGTGAGAGAGAACGCAGACCTCGCGCCAATTTCAGGAAATGCAAAGATGAAGTTTGATGACGTCATTCTCGGCCGGCGAAGCATTCGCGGTTACAAGCCCGATCCTGTCCCGCGGGAATTGATCAAGGAAATCCTGACGCTGGCGATGCGCGCGCCATCGTCGATGAATACCCAACCCTGGAATTTCTATGTCATCACCGGCGCACCGCTGGATCGCATCCGCCAGGGCAACACCGAGCGCAATCTGACAGGGGTGCCGCACTCGCGCGAGTTTCGAATTGGCCAGCCATTCGAGGGGGTGCATCGCGAACGCCAGATCGGCGTTGCCAAGCAGTTGTTCAGCGCGATGGGTATAGCGCGCGATGACAAGGAGCGGCGGCAAGACTGGGTCATGCGCGGCTTTCGCCAGTTCGACGCGCCCGTGTGCGTGATCATCACCTATGATCGCGCGCTCGCGTCCAGCGACGATACGGCCTTCGACTGTGGCGCCGTGGCTACCGCGCTTGTCAACGCGGCCTGGGCGCGGGGGCTTGGTGCCGTGATCAACAGCCAGGGGATCATGCAATCCCCCGTGGTGCGCGAGCATGCCGGGATCGCGGACGATCAGGTGATCATGAAAAGTATCGCCCTGGGCTGGCCGGATCACAGTTTTCCTGCCAATGCCGTTGTATCCGAGCGCAAATCGGTCGATGAAGCGACGACCTTCGTGGGATTCGAGGGTGGAGCCTAGAAGCAGTCCGAACAAGGACTATCGCTGCCGCTGCGCCAGATAAAATCCGAACAAGACAGTCGCCAATCCCGCCATCTGCAATGCGGTCGGCGGCTCACCCAGCAGCAGCCAGCCGAACAGCAATGTCAACGCCGGCACGGTCGCCGGAAAAATCGCGGCGCGGGAAGCGCCGAGATGCTGGATCGAAGCCGTGAACAGATACATCGCCGCGGGCCCGGCCAGGACGCCTTGTCCCAACGCCTGCAGCGCATTCTCATGAAGGCCCAGCGCCGCGACGCGGGCCAGTCCGCCCGATGCTGCATAGAACGGAAACAGCAGGAGTGACAGCACGCTGATGACGACGGCCGCGGAGACGGCAGAGACCCGCCAATACCGCACCAGCGTGCCAAAACCCGCGAACATCAGGCCGGTGAGGACGAAGATCAAATCGCCCTGCACGCCGTCGAGCCCGATATGCGCGATCGACTCGCTGCCGATCACGCCGAGACCGGCGACGATGACAAGCGCGCCCGCCAGCCGCGACGGCGAAATGTGCTCCCTGAGCAGGAAGGCTGCGAACAACAGGCCGCCCAAGGTCGCGCAGGAAGGCTGGATGACGCTGCCATGCCCCAGCGGCACGAACATGAAACCGGCATAGCTGATGAGCGACATCACCGGTCCGCCCAGCACCATCAGCGCCATGCCGCGGCCCCAACCGATGCCGCAGAGATCGCGCAGACCGGCGCGAAACACGAACGGCAGGAAGACAAGGCCCGACCACAGGAAGCGATGCATCAAGAGGTCGACGGGCGTGAATCCCGCTTTCAGACCGTGCCGCGTCGCCACAAAGCCCAGCGCCCAGAACAACGCCGCGCCGATGCCACAGGCGACGCCAAGCAGGCCCGGTGTCGTATCTGATGTTTGCACGGAAACGTCCGCGCCGCTGGCCGGCTCGTTCATCGCGGACGCTTAAGTCAGTTCGGTCAGCGGCTCAACCCACGGGAATGCAAGGCTGAGGAGCACGATGCGCCCCAGAGCCTTTTCCGTTCCGATGGAATCGGAAAACGCTCTAATTCGTGTTGATGCGAAACCGCAGCGTCCTGGCGCCGACGAACGAGACGAAATCGCCCTGCCGCTTCCAGGTGGCCGCGTCCGTCAGCGCCGCGATCAGATCGTCATCGGCCTGCGCCCGGTCCGGCGCACAGGTGCGGTTTTCCATCTCGCCCGCGACGAAAATCACGGTATTGCCGGCCACCGAAAACTGGCCCTTGCCGCCCTTGCACCAGAGTTCGAGCACGACTTCGCCGGCGTCGCCGATCTCGATATTCGGGATCCGCTTGGAACCGGGCTGGCGCCCGACATCGAGCGTCATTTCGCTGCCGAACGGAAAGCCGTCATCGGCGTGGGCGGGGCTGAAATGGGGGGCGACAGCCAGCAGCAACACCGTTGCGACGCCAGCCTGCTTCAACAAACGCGCGAGTGAAATCATAAAGCCCCTCGAAATATCCAGGCACCCAAAACTGCGCGCCGTTCTATTGAACAACGAGGTGATTGGCTAGGGTGTTTTGATGTTCCGATAATCCGTCAGGTCACGGAACTGTCTTGCGCAAACCGGCTTTGTGCGCGATCGTTGCCGGCTGTTATGATTCAGCGCCGGCCAGGGATTCGATCCATTCCACGAGGCGGGTGACTTCGGGATAGAACGTAAAATCCTGTTCTCCGACCGCTACTCCGAGAAAGGCCCGGCCTTTTTCATCACGCATCGTCCGCCTCAGGCGTCGTGCAAAAAGCAATAACTGTTCATCGGACGGCATTGGCTTTGCGGATTTGCGATCCGTTCGCCGCTCGATCCCGGACCGCCGCTCCCCAAGCAACTGCTTCTCGCTCTCCGAGCGCGTATCGATTCCGGATCGTCTTTCGCGAATAGTCATCATTCAGCCTCCTGCTCGACAGCGGCCTAATCGAACGCGACACCGATGCGAAACTCTCTGCGCCAGACCACGTGACAGGGCAGCTTCAATTTCTCCTCGGGCAGTATCAAGTTGAACGCCGCCGGGACGATCCCGGTGAGTTCGGAAATCTCCAATGCCGCGCCGGTGACCGATATGTCGCGGATCGTGCACGGCGTTTTCATGCCGCCATATTCGATTTTGGCGGGCTTCATGACTCGATGACGAGGTGCAACTCGGGTTTCAACCATCCGCGTTCCCCTACCGAAATGATTATTCCCAGAAATCAATCAATCGAAGCTGATCCGAAGCCGACGCAACAGAGGGCGGCTGCTCCGGTGCAGCGGATGCAAATCAAAACAACAAATCAAATCAAGCGACATGCGCACGGCACGAAATGCGTATGGCAGTGCCGTGTTGGATAATTGCCATTGTGCGACAGCAAAATTAACGCAGATTTAATGCCTATCTTTTGATCAGAAATGATGGCGCATTCATCCGGGCATCATCGCGGTTCACCCGAGAATGTCAGCCGAAGCCCAGCACCGACAACTGCATTCCCGTGCGAAGGCCCGCAATTGCATCGTGATCCCCTTGATTGGCCGGTGATGATGCGATGCGGCAAGCAAAAATACGGCACTGAAACGAAAATCCCCGCGGCACCGCCGCGGGGATCCTCGATGAAGCGCTTCGCCGGCAATCCTATTTCAGGACCATCAGCGTGAACGGATAGACGTAGGCCTGCAGCGTCACGAACAGGCCGACAAGGCAGGCCAGCACGATCGAATGCAGGAACACGTAACGCAGGATCGAGCCTTCGTGGCCGTACCAGTTGGTCGCGGTCGAGGCGACGACGATCGATTGCGCGTCGATCATCTTGCCCATGACGCCGCCCGACGAGTTGGCGGCCGCCATCAGGATCGGCGACAGGCCGAGCTGTTCGGAGGTGATCTTCTGCAGGTTGCCGAACAGCACGTTGGATGCCGTGTCCGATCCCGTCAGCGCGACGCCCAGCCAGCCGAGCAAGGTGCCGAAGAAGGGATAGAGCACGCCGGTCGCGGCGAAGGCGAGACCGAGCGTGGCGTCGACGCCGGAGAGCCGCGTCAGCGTGCCGATCGCGAGCATCGCCGAGATCGTGATCAGCGAGATCGCGCACAGCTTGATGGTGCGGCCGTATTCACCAATCAGCCTGGCCGGACCGACGCCCATCAGGAAACCGGAGATGATCGCCGCGATCAGCATGCCGGTTCCGGTGAAGGACAGATAGGTGAAGCCGAACACCGCGCCTTGCGGGGTCGGCTTGGCCGCGACCGGGGCCACCACGTTGATCAGGTTGTGCAGCTCGGGCACCGGATAGTTCCAGACGAAGATCGAGTTCGCCCAGGTCTTGAACGCGCCATTGCCCCAGATCAGCATCACGATGCAGACGATGATCCACGGCAGCAATGCGCTCCACAACTCGCTTTGGGTCAGCGGCGTCTTGTCGAGCGGCTTCGGCGTCGTCATGGTCGCGGCCGACTCGTCGGTGCCTCGCAAGGCCGGCGACAGCCAGAGCTGCTTCGGCTGCCAGACTTTCAGGAACAGGATCAGGCAACCCATCGAAATCAGCGACGCGCCGATGTCGACGATCCAGGGATTGATGTAGTTCGAGATCACGAATTGCGGGACGGCAAAGGAAACGCCGGTGACCAGGATGGCCGGCCATACGTCCTTCATGCCCTTCCAGCCGGCGAACGCGCACACCACCCAGAACGGCACGATCAGCGAGAACAGCGGCAACTGCCGGCCGACCATGGCGCCGAGGATATAGGGATCGAGACCGGTGACCTGGGCGAGGCCCGCGATCGGCGTGCCGAGCGCACCGTAGGCGACCGGCGCCGTGTTGGCGATCAGCGACAGGCCGGACGCGGCCAGCGGCGAGAAGCCGAGGCCGAGCAGGATCGAGCCCGTGATCGCGACCGGGGTGCCGAACCCCGACGCGCCCTCGAAGAAGGCGCCGAACGAAAACGCGATCAGGAGGAGCTGCAGCCGCCGGTCCTCGGTAACGCCGCCGACCGCGCGCTTCAGCAATTCGAAGCGGCCGGTCGAGACCGTGACCTGATAGAGGAAGATGACGTTGAGCACGATCCAGCCGATCGGGAAGAACCCGGACACCACGCCGAGCAGCGAGGCACGGATCGACATGCCCGCGGGCATCGTGAAGACCGCGATCGTGATGATGTTGGCGACAACCAGCGCGATGATGGCCGCAATGTGCGCCTTGACCCTGCCGCTCGCGATCAGCACCAGCAGCAAGACCACCGGAATGGCGGCGGCGACGGTCGACAACACGGCGTTGCCGAGCGGATTGTAGATCTGATTCCACATAAGCGGATCCTCCCCCACGCTATTATGCGACGCGGCCGCCTGCGTGAACGGTCAGGCGCGTCTTGCGTGATCGCGGGAGTCCCCCTGGGAAATGGTGCAAGATCGCCTGCGAATTGGGCACCGCCAAAATCGCTCACAAGCTCGCGAAGTAGGAGGGCCCCCCGCCCCTCGCCATTGCGGGCATGCTAGGGTTGACTCGAACACCGGGACAAGATGACGCTGCACATGAAACCTACGACTTTAGTCTAGCATTCCCGCCGATTATCCCGATTTTTCAGGCCTTTGAAGGCCATCCCCCGGAGACGGTAAATCTGTGAACAACATCCGCTCGACGCTCGCGACCGTATGGCGCATCGCCGTCCCCTACTTCCGTTCCGAGGACAAATGGGCCGGCCGCGGCCTGCTCGCCGCGGTGATCTCGATCGAACTGGCGCTGGTCGCCATCGACGTGCTCCTGAACCAGTGGAGCAACCGCTTCTTCAACGCGCTGCAGGAGTACAATTTTGACGTCTTCGTCCGCGAGATCGGCGTCTTCTGTCTGCTGGCGGCCTGCTTCATCGCGCTGGCCGTCTACCAGCTCTATCTCAATCAGTGGCTGCAGATCCGCTGGCGGCGCTGGCTGACCCGGCATTATCTCGGCGAATGGCTGCACCGCGCTAATCATTATCGCATGCAGTTGCAGGGCGACACCGCCGACAACCCGGACCAGCGCATCTCCGAGGACGTCAAGCTGTTCATCGAGCGGACGCTCGACATCGGCCTGAACCTCCTCAATTCGGTGGTGACGCTGCTCTCCTTTGTCGTGATCCTGTGGGGCCTGTCGGCGGCGGCACCGCTGCATCTGTTCGGCAAGGACTTCGACATCCCCGGCTACATGGTGTGGGGCGCGCTGATCTATGCGATCTTCGGAACGGCGCTGACTCAGTGGATCGGTTCGCCGCTGGTCCAGCTCGGCTTCCAGCAGCAGCGCTATGAGGCCGACTTCCGCTTCAACCTGGTGCGCGCGCGCGAAAACTCCGAACAGATCGCGCTGCTGAAGGGCGAGGGCGCGGAGCGCCAGCAGCTCTGGCAGCGCTTCAACAACGTGGTCGAAAACTGGTACGGCATCATGAGCCGCACCAAGCGGCTGACCGCGTTCACCGCGAGCTATTCGCAGGCCGCGGTGATCTTTCCCTACATCCTGGTGGCGCCGGCCTACTTCGCCAAGAAGATCCAGCTCGGCGGCATGACCCAGACCGCTTCCGCTTTCGGCAGCGTGCAGAAGGCGCTGTCGGTGTTCGTCACCATCTATCGAACGCTGGCGGACTGGCGCGCCGTCGTCGCCCGCCTCGACGGATTCGAAACCTCGATCGCCCGCGCCGCCGCGTTTGCGGACGGCGCCGGTTCGATCGGCGTAGACTCATCCGGCGGCGGCAAGGCGATCGACCTGCGCGGGCTCGAGGTGCGGCTGCCCGACGGCAAGCCGCTGGTCGCCGCCGACGGCCTCAGCCTTCGCAGCGGCGAGCGCACGCTGCTGACGGGTCCATCGGGGTCCGGCAAGTCGACGCTGTTCCGCGCCATCGCCGGCATCTGGCCGTTCGGCCAAGGGTCGATCGCCATTCCCGCGGACGCCTCGCTGATGATGCTGCCGCAGCGGCCGTATTTCCCGATCGGAACGCTGCACGGGGCGATCGCCTATCCCGGCAAAACCGAAAGCTTCAGCGCCGACCAGATCCGGGACGCGCTTGACCTGGTGGGGCTGCCGCAGCTCGGCATCCGACTGCAAGAAGATGCGCACTGGAACCGGATGCTCTCACTCGGCGAACAGCAGCGCCTCGGAGTGGCGCGCGCGCTGTTGCACGCGCCTAGCTATCTGTTTCTCGATGAAGCGACGGCTTCCCTCGACGAGCCCTCGGAAGCGGCGTTGTACAAGTTGCTGGCGGAGAGGTTGCCGCAGACCACCGTCATCTCGATCGGCCACCGCTCGACGCTGGATGCCTTCCATCAACGCAATATCGGCATGGTCCGCGACGGCGATCGCTTCGCCTTGCGGGACGGCAAGCCGGCCTAACCAACTAGAGCCAGCACCGCGGCCAGTTCTGGCGCCGCACCCAGCGGTGCCAGACAAAGGCGAAGGCGGTCAACAACACGGCGCCGGCCAGCACCGGCGCAAGCAGAAACGTCCCTGGCAGATTGCCGGACACCACCAGCAGCGGGTTGATGCCCGCCGGCGGGTGGAAGGTTCCGGTGAGGTACATCGCCAGAATGGAGAGACCGACAGCGGCGGCCGCCGCCCAGGCCTGCGGTCCCGTCAGCTTCAGCACGGCGAAACCGACCAGTGCCGTCACCAGATGGCCGCCGATCAGGGCGCGCGGCTGCGCCGGCTCGACATCAGGAGATCCGATCACCAGCACGATAGAGGTCGCGAACGGAATCACGGCCAGCGGATAATGCGCTGCAACCGAAAACCATTCCATGGCACCGATGGCGATCGCGCCGCCGAGGCCGGCGACCGCCCCCGCCAGCACATTGCGATGATCGTTGCCGGAAATCGCCTCGCCCAGCGCGCGCCGCCAGTCTCGTTCCATCCGGCCTCACCTAAAAAGAAAGGGGCGGCAGATTGCTCTGCCGCCCCCGGTCTTCAAGAAGATCTTACTTCAGGTTGGTCATCGCGGTCAGGTCAGCCGAGAGCTTGACGATACCGGTCGCGCCGCACCAGTTGGACTCGAAGCCACCCGGATTGATCGCAGAAATGCTGCCAACAGTCGCCCTCGTTGCAGTGTTGTCGCTGGTGAAGGCGTTGCAGGCACCTTTCGAGAGATTGGTGTCGGAGTAGCGCAGATCCAACGTGAATACCTTGTAGGTGAAGCCGACGCCGACGTTCCAGGTGTTGTAGCTCGGCTCAGGAATACCGGCAGCAAAGGCCGGGTTGATCGCGCCGGTGCCGTAGAAGGCGTCAGAGGTACCAAGCCACTGACGGCCGAACTCGCCGGAGATGTACATGCCGACGCCGGAAGAGCCGAAGGTCGTGCTCGGCGCGGTCCATTTGCCGGTGATCGAAGCGTAGTTGCCCCAGGCGCCGAGGTTAAGGAAGTTCGGCGAATAGTACTCGTTCAGGCCGACCGCGAACTGATCGTTGAGGGTGATGTTGACCTTGGCATAGCCTTCATAAAAGCTGGCGCTCTTCTTGGCGAAATTGCCGTTGATCGGCAATCCACCTACTCCGGGGACACCGAAGTCGATGTCGCCACCGCAACGTCCGTTCACAGAAGTTCCCTGTGAACCGAAGCACTGCCCACCCGGATAGAGGTAGCCCCAGACGCCGAAGTCGAAGGCGAACATGCCGATGGTCGGGCGGATACCGCCGTAGATGTCGACTTCAGCCGCCGCGCGGTTGGCGAAGGAGATGCTCTCGCCGGCCAAGCCGACATAAAGCTGGGTGTCCTTGTTAATGTTGTAGCGCGGCTCGAAATAGGCGGCGACCGAGGGCTTGTGGTTGGACTGGGTGACGCCGCGGAAGATGTAGTCGTTCATGATCGCGCTGCCAAAAGCAACGTCCCAGGGATCGAACGCGGCCGGCGGCGGAGCCTTCACAGCCTTGACGGCCATATCCGCAGCGAGAGCCGAACCCGAAACCATTGCCAGCGCCGTTGCCAACAAAGCCACTTTCTTCATGACGATCCCCATCACCTTTCAGACAGTCCCGTTCCGGCGCCCCCCGGGGCATGCGATAACCGACTGCAACCAAATTTCGTAACGTGATTGCAATCTGGAACGCCGCGCCGCGCCCGTGAAGCAAAAAAGTCAAGCATGTGCCGCCTTTTTAGGCGTTTGGATCGTTTCAAAAAATGTTGTCGGCGGGTGTTGCATTCCGAGCACAATTTCGGCGGTTTTCCTGCCCTTCGGGATGCATCTGAAATCTGAAAGACAGCGGAGACGGCGGCTGTCGGACAGCGATTTCCGCGAATCAATCGTCCGTAGAAATCCGGGGGCCGCGCCCAAGAGATGCGCTCAAACCAAAAGGGCCGCAGCGGTGCTGCGGCCCTTCGAGCGGAGTGTTGCTGGCAATGACCTAGTGCTGGTCGCCCCCGTTGGACGATCCCCATGACGGGGGTGACGGCTCCGGGGTAGCCCAGCTCGGGGCGGGCGCGGGTTCCGGTGCGGGCGCAGGTGCCGGGGCTGCCGCCGGCTTGGGGGCCGCCGCCTTCTTTTTCTTTGCCGGGCTCTTCTTGGCAGCCTTCTTCGGCGCGGCTTTCTTGGCCGACTTCTTGGCGGATTTCTTCACGGCCTTCTTGGCTGTCTTCTTGGCAGCCTTTTTGGCCTTCTTCGCCGATTTCTTGGCGGTCTTTTTCGACGACTTCTTCGCAGATTTCTTCTTCGCCGCTACCGCCTTCTTGGCCTTTTTAGCCGTCTTGCCTTTCTTGCTCTTCTTCGCCTTAGCCATCGTGGTCCTCCTGTTGCCGCTGGTCCATGAGCCTGTCGTTGCGTCGGTCGTCTGGTGCGTAGGTCGTCTGGTGTGTCGGTCGTCGAGCGCTTCGAATAGTCCATCAAGTTGGATCGTTGCGAGTTGGATCGTTGAGCCGGATCGTCTGAGCATGGTCATTTCAGAAACCCGTTGTCCGCTGTTCCGGACACGCTCGGGGCCGATCGATCCGTTCAATTTCGATCAGTTCAATCCTGCCCCTCTCAATTCAGGTTTTGGACCTCCTGTCGCCCAATCGAGAAGCTCAATGGTGTGCACCACAGGAACTGACGTACCGCCGGCAATTTGAACCATGCACCCGATATTGCCCGCAGCGATCATGTCCGGTTTGACTGTCGCAATATTGGCGATCTTTCGATCGCGCAATCTGCTCGCAATGTCAGGCTGGAGAATGTTGTAGGTCCCCGCCGAACCGCAACACAAATGGCTCTCGGGTACATCTTTCACCACGAATCCATTCTTGGAAAGCAATTCTTTCGGAAGCTGCGTGATTTTCTGCCCGTGCTGCAGCGAACAAGCCGAGTGATAAGCGACCGTTACGTCGCCTCGCTGTGTCGATGGAAGAAGATCGAGGCCGCTGAGATACTCGGTGATATCCTTTGCCAGAGCGGATATTTGCGCTGCGGGGCCAGCGAATTCGCGATCCTCGCGCAGCATGAAACCGTAATCCTTGATCACCGTCCCGCAGCCCGATGCGGTCACCAGGATGGCGTCCAGCCCGCCTTGTTCCGCTTCCCTTTGCCACACGCTGACGTTGCCTCGGGCCCGCGCCAGCGCGTCGCCGTCCTGCCCGAGGTGATGGGTCAGCGCGCCGCAGCATTGCTCGTCCTTGACCAGCACGACCTCGATGCCGTGGCGCGTCAAAAGGTTGATGGCGGCCTGGTTGATCCGCGGCGCCAGCACCTGCTGGGCGCAGCCCTGCAGCAGCGCGACCCGCCCCCGCCGCTCGCCGACGGCCGGAAAAACGCTTCCGCCTGATGGCCCCGGCGCCGGCAGACGGCTCGGCGCCAGCGCCAGCATCGCCTTGATCCGGCGCAGCAGCGACGGGGTCGCCGCGGCCTTCGGCGTCGGCAATAAAGCGGCGAACGGCCGGCCGAACCGCGCCAGGATCATACTGGCGCGAAACAGTTTTGGCCGCGGCAGCACGAAGGCCAGTACCGCGCGCAGGATCCGCTCCGGCAGCGGCCTGGAGAAATCCCGCTCGATCCGGACCCGCGCCTGGTCGACCAGGTGCATGTAGTTCACCCCCGACGGACAGGTGG
This sequence comes from Bradyrhizobium ottawaense, assembly GCF_900099825.1. NCBI lineage: Bacteria > Pseudomonadati > Pseudomonadota > Alphaproteobacteria > Hyphomicrobiales > Nitrobacteraceae > Bradyrhizobium > Bradyrhizobium ottawaense. Next base: position 2,692,974 of record NZ_LT629693.1, read on the forward strand.
TCATGCAGGCCAGGCAGGAGAGGCAGCGGTCGATGTGCTTGACCACCTCCGGCGTCGGCGGCTTGTCCTTTTCCAGCATCTCCTTGATCAGGTAGATGCGGCCACGCGGGCTATCGAGTTCGTCGCCGAGCAGCACATAGGTCGGACAGGTCGCGGTGCAGAAGCCGCAATGCACGCAGGCGCGCAGGATCTTGTCGGCTTCGGCGATATCGGGATCGGCGAGCTGGGCGAGCGAGAATTCGGTTTTCATGAGCGAGATCCCCGCGTCAGCCGGCCGCGGTTGAGGATGGTCTTGGGATCGAAGCTGTGGCGCACCCGTTCGCTCAACAAAGCAAGCCCGCCCGGTTGCGGATGGAATACATCGACGTTGCGCCGGACCGGTTCGGACGCCCGGACCAGCATGGCGTGGCCGCCGGCGGCCTCGACGCGCTGGCGCACCAGCGCGGCTTGCGCGTCCGGCCTGGGCGGCAACGCCGCCCAGATCAGGCCGCCACCCCAGTCGTAGATCACGTCGCCCCCGGTATCGCGCGCCAGCGCCTGGCCAAGGGCGCCACCGGCGGCCGGCGGACAGACGATCCGCCACACCGGCCACGCCCCGAGCGAGCCGCGCGCCGCGAACGGCTCGATATCGCGGATCGCACGCCAGACCGCGTTAGAGGCCGTATCCTGCAAAATCTCCACCGCCCCAAACGGCGCGAGTGTCTTGGACAATGAAACGGCGCGATCCGCGACCGAGGCGGCAATGCCTTCCAGCCGGATCAGCGTCACCGCCTGGTCCTGAGACCCAAGGCCCTGAGACCCAAGGCTCTGAGACTCAAGGCCCTTGGACCCCAGATCCGCCAGCGCGCCGCCGGCCGGCCGGAACGCCGAGGTCGGCAGGTGCGCGGCACCCGAGACGTCGAACGGCGAGCCGAGTGCCGCCGTCATCGCCCGATTCGCGGTCAGGTCGTCGAGGGCGCGCAGCATCAGCGTGCGCTCGCTTTCGGGCTTCGGCATCACCTTCAACGTCACTTCGGTCATGACCGCCAGCGTGCCCCACGACCCCGTCAGCAACTTGCAGAGATCGTAGCCGGTGACGTTCTTCACCACCCTACCCCCGGTCTTGAAGCTGTCGCCGAAGCCGGACACCGCATGCGCGCCCAGCAGATGATCGCGCGCGCCGCCGGCCTTGATGCGGCGGGGACCGGCGAGGCCCACGCCGATCATGCCGCCGATGGTGCCGTTGCCGGGCATGCCGAGCAGTAGCGAGGTGTCGACCGGCTCGAACGCGAATTGCTGGTTCTTGGAATCGATCAGCGACTGCACGTCGGCAAGCGGGGCGCCGGCCTGCACCGTGATGATCAGTTCGTTCGGCTCGTAGGCCGAGACCGCATTCAGCGCCGACAGATCCAGCAGCGCATTGGTCGCCATCGGCTGGCCGACCTGACGCCTGGTGCCATGGCCGACGATCTCGAGCGGCTGCTCGCTGGCGATCGCCGCCCGCACCACCTGTTCGACGTCCTGGGCGTCACGTACCTTGAGAGTGTCCATCGGAAGCCCTAGACGATTGCGCGCAACGGCGACTGCCGCAGCACGAAGGCGGATGCCGCGAAACTGCCGATCGCCGCAAGGAACGTCAGCAGCATGGCTTTCACCACCGCGCCCAGTGCGACCGGATGCAGCAGAATGGCGAAGCCGATCAAGATCGGCGGATGAATCAGGTAGATGCCGAACGCATTGTCGGAAAGCCGCCGTGCAACCGGTCCTTGCACGTCGAAATAACGTCGGTAGATCGCAAGCATCAAAAGACCCATTCCCACACAGACCAGCGCTTCCCACAGGCATTTTCCGGCACTCACCGGATTGAACCCGCCCGCATATTGCGCAGTCTCGCCCTGCAAGCCACCGCCAAACACGATGAGCGCAGCAAATAGCGGGACCGACAACGCCAGCGCGAGCGATCCCCACAGCAAAGACAGGCGCGCGGGAAATTCCGTGATCCAGTTGCCGCGATAGCCGAGGACGCCGGCCGCAAACATCAGGACGTATTGAGGGAAGTCGCCTGGGTGCATGTTGAGGATCGAGGCGTTCCCGCTTACGCCGACACGGACCAGAAAGGTCGAAGCCGCCATCACGGCGATGAAGGCCGCCACCGCTATGGCGCCACGGCGATCGCCGGCGAGTTCGATCCGGGACTCCTTCCACCCGGTCAGCCGGACCAGCGCGTAGACGATGGCAAACAGCAGAAGCGCGGCGCAGAACCACATCGGTCCGGTTTCCGAAAGCCACTCGCCGTCCCTGAGATGAAGCAGCCATTGGTGCCCGAAGCCACCGTCGCCCCATGTCGAGGACAGGAAATACTGGGTGAGCGGGCCGATCACGAGCATATACAGCAGTGTCGGCAAACCGAGCCGGAAACAGCGGTCGCGGAGAAACCGCGAAAACCCCTTCCGATCGTAAGCGGCGGCGGAAAAATAGCCCGCAATGAAGAAAAGCACCGCCATGAAAAATGCCTGCAGGAAACTCTGGTAAACGCCGAAGAAAACCGTGGTGCCGAAACCTGTCTTTTGCCGGTCCACGTAGTACCAGTTTCCGAACGGACTATAGGTGTCGCATGCATGCATGCTGAGCACCAGAACGATCATCGTCCATCTGATGTTGTCGATGAAAGCCAGGCGAGAAGCGGTGCGCTCTTCGCTCGCCGCGCGTGTCATCCCACCGATCGAGAAATCCGTCATGCGTGCCTCGGGTCGCTGCCAGGGCCCTCAGAATCGCGGAAGTTCGGGAAATGCCAGCTTGCCGCCGTGCACATGGACGCGGCCGAGTTCGGCGCAGCGGTGCAGCGTCGGAAACACCTTGCCGGGATTGAGCAAGCCCTGGGCGTCGAACGCGCATTTCAGCCGCTGCTGCTGGTTGAGATCGATCTCGGTGAACATTTCCGGCATCAGGTCGCGCTTCTCGATGCCGACGCCATGTTCGCCGGTGAGCACGCCGCCGAGTTCGACGCAGCAGCGCAGGATGTCGGCGCCGAAGGCTTCCGCCTTCTCCATCTCGCCGGGCTTGTTGGCGTCGTACAGGATCAGCGGGTGCAGATTGCCGTCGCCGGCGTGAAACACGTTGGCGACGCCGAGTCCGTATTTTTCCGACAGTTCGCGGATGCGCGTCAGCGCCTTCGGCAGCGCGCCGCGCGGAATGGTGCCGTCCATGCAGAGATAGTCGGGCGAGATGCGTCCCACCGCCGGAAACGCCGCCTTGCGGCCGGCCCAGAACAGATTGCGCTCGGTCTCGGACGTGGAAATCTGGCAGGTGGTCGAACCGCAGCCCTGCGCGATCGCCTCGACGCGGCGGATCAGTTCATCGACCTCGACGCTCGGCCCGTCGAGCTCGATGATCAGCAGCGCCTCGACATCGAGCGGATAGCCGGCGTGGACAAAGGCTTCGGCGGCGTGGATCGCGGGCTTGTCCATCATTTCCATGCCGCCCGGAATGATGCCGGCGCCGATGATGCGGGCCACGCACTCGCCGGCGGCCTCGACCTCGGCAAAACCGACCATCAGCGCGCGGGCGGTCTCCGGTTTCTGCAGGATCCGCACCGTGATCTCGGTGATGACGCCGAGCAGGCCTTCGGAGCCGGTGATGATGCCCATCAGGTCGTAGCCGGCATTTTCCGCCGACTTGCCGCCGATTTTCAGGATCTCGCCCGACATCAGCACGATTTCGCAGCCGAGCACGTTGTTGGTGGTCATGCCGTATTTCAGGCAATGCACCCCGCCGGAGTTTTCCGCGACATTGCCGCCGATCGAGCAGGCGATCTGCGACGACGGATCCGGCGCATAATAGAACCCGGCATGCGCCACCGCCTGGCTGATGGCGAGATTGGTGACGCCGGGTTCGGTGACCACGACGCGGTTGTCGAAATCGATCTCGCGGATGCGCTTGAACTTGCCCAGGCCCAGCAGCACGCCGTCGGCCAGCGGCAGCGCGCCGCCGGACAGCGAGGTGCCGGAGCCGCGCGGCACCACCTTGATGCCCTGCTCGGAACAGTATTTCAGGACTTTCGAGACCTGTTCCGAGGTGTCGGGCAGCACCACGACCATCGGCGGCTGGCGATAGGCCATCAGCCCGTCGGACTCGTAAGGCAGCATTTCGGCCGGCGTATCGATCACGCCCTCGCCCGGCACGATCGCGCGCAAGGCGGCGACGATGGCGTCGCGGCGATCCAGCACCGCCTGATCGGAGGCCGGCATCATGATGGCCATGCGCGTGTCCCTCCAGGGCGTTAAATTTCAAGGCGCTGGATTCCAGGCCGTCGGATTCCAAGCCCATGCGTTATCGATTTGTGGTGCCAAATCAAGCACGTCTGAGCAGATTTGGGTAGGCCACCAAGGTCGGATTGCCGTACCGGGCAACGATGAGTTCTCTCTGGGGCAAGTCCATCGTCATGAAACCTGTCAAGGTTTCATGACTTGTCCTGTCGAAGCCGGCCATGCCACAAGCGAGTCGCAGCGATAGTCACCCCACCGAAGAGACGAAGAGCATCCCATGATGAAACCGACCTTGAGCGCGCTGATTGCCCTCACCTCCCTGACTTTAGCGGCGGCGGGCGCGCTGGCGCAGGACGTCGACCTCGCCGCCGGCAAGGCCTCGTTCAACAAGTGCCTGGCCTGCCACGCGATCGGCGACGGCGCCAAGAACAAGGTCGGCCCGGAACTGAACGGGCTCGACGGCCGCCATTCCGGCACCGCGGAAGGCTATTCCTATTCGGACGCCAACAAGAACTCCGGCATCACCTGGAACGAGGCCCAGTTCAAGGAATATATCAAGGACCCCAAGGCCAAGATTCCCGGCACCAAGATGGCCTTCGCCGGCATCAAGAGCGAGACCGAGATCAACAACCTCTGGGCCTTCATCTCGCAATACGACAAGGACGGCAAGACCAAGTCCAAGTAAGGCTCGCCGGCGATTCCGCACGAGAATCGCCGGCCGGTCTCGGCGACGTTACGCCAGCGTATGCACGATCACCGGCCCGGCCACCGCCGTCGCCGGCCCGGTGAGCAGCTGCTCAAGATCGTGCTCGATCCAGGCCAGCGCGCGCTTGTTGGATTCCTCGGCGCCCGCAAAATTGTTGAACAGGCTGATCGCGATCACCGTGTCGTCGGGCGTATAGACCACGTAATAGCCCATGAAGCCCTCGACCCCGCTAATCACGGGAATGGCCCCCTCCTTGATCCGGCGTGTCAGCTCTTCGACCTTGCCGGCCTTTGCCTTGCCTTGACGTATGGCGGCGTACATGGCGCTCTCCCTCAAAGGTCAGCTGCCCGTAAACGAGAAACTTTCACGCGGTCGCATGCTGGGCGGGACGAGCAGCGGAATCCCGCAACAGTCGCCATCGTGCAATGGCTAGGCTACGCCGATCCCGCCAGGATGGAAGACGGCGCGAGCAGAGGCGGACCCGGGAATTGCCGCCGCCCTAATTGACGGCCGCCGCCGTGCTTGGCGCCATCGCGCCGATCATCGCCTCAATCTCGGCCATCACGCGATCGGGCGCGGCGTTCTGCACCATGTGACCGACGCCGGGCAGCACGACCAGTTTGGCATTGGGCGCGGTGGCGGCCAGCGGCTGCGAGTGGATATGGGTCGACACGGTCTTGTCGGAGCCGTCCCCCGAAATGATCGTGACCGGCACCTTAATCTCGGCATAACGCGGCGCCTGCCCGGCGACGGCGGCCTTCAGCGTCGCCAGGTCGTGCGCATTGGCAAGAAATTCGCGCGGCCGCAGCAGCAACATCGTCGCGGTCTCGCGGACATATCCGTCCGGCATCGCCTGCGGGAAGAACACGCTGCGCGCGCCGGGCTCGGCCAGAACGGCGCCGAGCGGCAGCGTGATCGTGTAGGCCAGTAGCGGGCCGATCACCGGCAGGGCCACGATCTTGTTGTAGCGTCCGACGCCGCCGGGCCATGGATAGGCCACCGGCGCCAGCATCACGAGGCCCGCGACCGCTTGCGGATAATCCAGTGCCATCCGTGCGCCCAGCGCGCCGGCCCAGGAATGCACCACGAAGATCGCCGTGGTGATGCCAAGCCTGGCCAGCGCCTCCGCGACCATCCGGCCCTGGATTTCCGGCGTCGAGTCGTCGAGGCGCGCGCGGGTGCTCCAGCCATGCCCGGGACGATCGATCAGGATCACGCGGTGATTTTTTGCGAGGCCCTCGCCGAGCGGCCGCCGCATCGCTTCGAGATTGGAACTGGCGCCATGCAGCATCACGATCGGCGGACCGGCCGCATCGCGCGGGCCGAGTTCGACGATGTGAAGGCTGGCCCCGGAAACCTCGACGATGGCACCGCGCACAGGATGCGCCCGCTGCACCAGCAGCACACCGGCCTGCGTGATCAGCGCCAGAACCAGCAGCGCAGCCCCGATAATCACCGCCACCATGGCAAATGCCTGAAAAATCTTTCGCACCAATGAGCTACGGCCGGAGCCTGCGCGGGGTTTCGGAACGGCTATCCACAGGACGCAGCCCCTGTGGATAACGGGGTCATCCGGCCGTCATCGCAACTTTATACGAATGCGTTGACACTTTCGCCATGTGTCGGCGTGCCTGATGGGGCAGCCGGCGCCCGAAACTGTACCCGAAATCCACAGGAACAGCGGCCGCGGCCACGACTTTTGTTCCAGAGTACAATCGGAGAACTAGCCATGATTTCCAATGCAAGCGAAGCGGCCATCGACCAGATCGTGGCAAACTGCAACGGCGACATTCGCGGGGCGCTGAAGGCGCTGTTGCTGGTAAATGAGCGGCTCGAGGCGGAGCTGGCGGAGTTCTACGCGGCCGTCGGACTCGACGGAATGGCCCGCGGCAGCAACGCCGTGCACTAGAATTTCCAGGATACCCGCCTAGCTCGAAAACGCTCTAATCGTTCTTGTCCGCTTTGTCCGCGTCCCGCGCTTCGTCGGGCGGTTCCGGCGGGCATTCGCGAATGGTCGAGCGCGCCAGCTTGGCGTCATCGTTCGACCGATAGGGGCCGGCTTCCAAACGTGACGTTGCCGCCGACCTGGCTGTTGACGACCGGGTTGCTGGTAATGATCTCGCATTTGCCGCTCGCGCGATCGCCGGTCACCCAGTAGCCTTGCGCGAAGGCGACGTTTCCGGCCGCGATCAAACTCGCGCCGGCCAGCAGCAATGACTTCATGGCTACGCTCCCAACACGCTGAGAAAAAGACGCTGTGACGCCAGATAATAGCGCGTCGGCGAGCTGTGTTCCCGTACCTCGGCACGCTGTCCGAAGTTGAGGTTAACCGGGGCTCTCTTTAATTGGGCATGATCTTATCGGAAAACCGGTACCCACTTTGCGCTTGCGCGGCCCTCCGGGTCCGGATCATGCCCGGAATCAGATATCGCGGCCTTCGACCTTTTCGGTCAGCGTCTTGACCAGCTCCGGCACCTTTTCCAGGTGCGGATTGACGGCGAGCGCCTTGCGGAACGCATCGAGCGCGCGCTTCTCGTCGCCGATGTCCTGCATGATCATGCCGAGGCCGGCCAGCGCGCCGAAATGGCGGGGTTCGCGGATCAAAACCTCTCGGATGTCCTCGAGCGAATGGGCATAGTCGTTCTTCAGATAAAACAGCGTCGCGCGCCGGTTCCACGCCTCGACGTAATCCGGGCGCAGCTTGACCACGGCATCCAGGAGCTTGATCGCAACATCCATCTGCTGCGCGTCCATCGCCGCCTTGGCGCGCAGCATCAACAGCGCCGCGGTATCGCTCGGGGTCTGCATCCACATCGCCCAGATCCGCGCCTCGACATGTTTGGCGCTGGCTTCATCGGGGGCGGCCTTCAGTGCACCGAACAGGAAATCCAGTCCGCGGCTGCGATCGGCGCCGATCTTGGGCAACTTGGCCGGCGCTTCCGGCAGCTTCTTCTGGCTCTTCGGCGGGGGGATGACCCGGGGATCGCGGGGAGAATCGCTCTGGGCAAAAGCCGTCAGCGGCACGGCTGCAATAACAGCGGCGAAGATCGCAATCCGGCAGTCTCTGGCATCCGGGAATCTCAAAGCCATGCGCCAAGTCTAGACGCGCAAAATCGCGCTGCAAAGCAGCACGTCGTCAAAGACCTGTGAAGCGAGGGGTGCTGGCGCAAAAACCCGCAGCCTAGGCTTAGCCTTGTCGGCTTAACCTTGGCGGGCCTTGAAGCGGCGCTGCACCTTGTTGATCACGTAAACCCGGCCCTTGCGGCGGACCAGACGGTTGTTGCGATGGCGACCGCGCAGCGATTTCAACGAGTTACGGACCTTCATGGGACAATCCTGATGCTTCGAAAGGCCGTGTTGAAGGCCGAACCTGAATACCTGCCCGATAGTGGCAAAATGGGATTAACCCCGCCAGCGGCGATCCGCCCGGGATGCGCGGTTTCTAAGCCATCGCGGGGCCGGATGTCAATCAACCCTGCAATGGCGCCTCAATCCGTTCTCCGGTTCCGCTATGGAACTGATTCTCCAGCGATTTTTGTCAAAGGCGAGCGTCAATTAGTCTCAGATTTTTGGACCCCGAAGCAGGTTCGAACCGTATAAGAGGCATCAGGGCCCGCAACGCGTTGGCCAGACCTCCTGCGAAATGGACCCATCCCGGAATGACGACCGCTCCCCGGCCGATCGCAAAAGCTGCGGTACTTGATCCCACCGACCTGGCCCCTTCCCTGGCGAACTCCCGGATACCGCTGCCGGCGGGCGTGCGGCCGTTTCAGCTCAACTGGCCCTACATCATCGTGATCGGGGCCTATCATGTGCTGGCGTTGCTCGCGTTCCTGCCCGGCTATTTCAGCTGGAGCGGACTGATCCTGGCCATCGCCGGCACCCATTTGTGCGGGCTGTTCGGCATCAACCTTTGCTACCACCGGCTTCTGACCCATCGCGGCCTGAAATGTCCGAAATGGCTGGAGCACGGGATGGTCGTGATCGCGATGTCGTGCCTGCAGGAAACGCCGGCGCGTTGGGTGGCAATCCACCGCCGTCACCATCAATTCGCCGACGAACAGCCGGATCCGCATACGCCGCTGGCGAGTTTTTTCTGGAGCCACATCGGCTGGATCCTGGTTCACCAGCCCGAACTGTCGCGGCTCGGGATCTACGAACGCTATGCCAAGGACATCCTGCGCGATCGCTTCTATGTCGCGCTCGAGCGCCACAACTGGCTGGTGTGGATCAATCTGCTGCAAATGCCGTTGTTCTTCGCCTTGGGCTTCGCCACGGCATGGCTATCAGGGGAAACGCCGGCCGCGGCTACACAGACCGGACTGAGCATCCTGATGTTCGGCGTGTTCGTGCGCACGGTGCTGGTTTGGCATATTACCTGGGCGGTCAATTCGGTGACCCATGTGTGGGGCTATCGCAATTACGAGACCGACGAGGACAGCCGCAACAACATCGTTGTCGGCCTGATCTCCAACGGCGAAGGCTGGCATAACAACCATCACGCCGACCCGCGCTCGGCGCGCCATGGTCATCGCTGGTGGGAAATCGACAACACCTGGCTCACCATCCGCTTTCTGGCGCGTATCGGCCTCGCCACCGACGTGGTGGCGCCGAACGCGCATCTCGCCGGACGGCCCAGGGGCAGCCGGCTGACGACCCGCGGAACGACTGGCGTTCCCGCCGAGTAGACGGTCCCAACCAAAAATATCAAAAACAACCCCATGCAAAGTAGCAAGGTGCTCGCTGGCGGGGAGGCTTTACAGCGAAAACATTTTGACACGTCGGGCAAATCACCGGCACTATTCCAACCTCGCGCTGCAACTCCCGCCGCCATCAATCGTGCGGAAATTCCACCATGGCCTCACCGGTCGCGACCTTTTCGCCGGCCTGGTTGCGGACCATGACGTCGATCAGCACCCAGCGCGAACTCTTGGTCACCTGCTTCGACTTGACGATGCCGGCCGGCTGGATGGTGTCGCCGGGCCGCACCGGCTTGACCCATCGCGTTTCCAGCCGGCGATGGATGGCGCCGCGCGGATAGGCCCAGTCGGTCAGCATCCGCGAGATCAGCCCGAAATTGTTCATGCCGTGCATGATGATGCCGCCGAAATTGGTCTTGCCGAAACTGCCCTTCATGTAGTCGTCGTCGAGATGCAGCGGGTTGTAGTCGAGCGAGGCGTCGCAAAACAGCCGGATGGATTCGCGAGAGACCGCGAAGGTGGGTCCGTCGATGGAGTCGCCAGCAGTGAGATTTTCGAATGTGGTGGTCATCGCGCCCTCCTTTTACACCGGCCGGATCGTCCAGCCGCGGCCGGAACAGATCACTTCATTGCGCTGATTGAAGAAGACGTTGTCGTGCACCACGAACAGCCGTTCGCGCTTGATGAACTTGTCGAGCGCGCGGGCCTCCAGCCGGATCACGTCACCCGGCCGCGCCGGGATGTTGTAGCTCCAGGACTGCCCGGCGTTGACGGTGCCCGGCGAGCGCATCCAGTCATCCGCCGGCGTGCAGGAGAACATCAGCAGGATATGGATCGAGGGCGGCGCAATCAGCCCGCCATAGCGGGTGGTCTTGGCATAGGTCTCGTCGAAATAGATCGGATGGTCCTCGCCGACCGATTTGCAGTACAGCTCGATCGCTTCTTTGGTCAGCGTGTAAGGCAGGGTCTTGCGCGGCGCGCCGGGGACGATGTCGTCCCATGCCTTGCGCAAATTGGCGTCTTTCCAGAAATCGGTCTCGAAGGCCTCCGCCTCCGACACGCCTCCAGGCTTGCCTTGGGCCATGCCGCACTCCCTGATGTCCGTGCTTTGTTTCTGCCGCCTTGCGGAATTTGTTATATAGTATAATCAATTTACCCAGCCCAAAAAGCAAGCCGCCTGGAAACCCCGAAATGCCCAAGCTCAAACTGCCCGATATCGAAAAAGTCGTCGCCATCGACATCCACACCCATGCGGAAGAACCGTGCGGCATGCATGGCGACGACGGCTATGACGATTTCCAGGCGCAGATGGCCGACTATTTCAAGTCGCCGAACAAGCATCCGCCGACCGTGCCGGAAACCGCGGCCTACTACCGCTCCAAGAACATCGCGGCCGTGATCTTCCCGGTCGACGCCGAGCGCGAAACCGGTTTTCGCCGCTACAACAATTACGAAATGCTGGAAGCCGCCGCCGACCATCTCGACGTCCTGATCCCCTTTGTCAGCATCGATCCGCACAAGGGCAAGCTCGGCGTGCGCGAGGCGCGCAAGCTGATCGAGGAATACGGCGTCCGCGGCTTCAAATTCCATCCGACCATGCAGGGCTTCTATGCCAACGACCGCATGGCCTATCCGCTCTACGAGGCGATCAACGAGGGCGGCGCGATCGCGCTGTTTCACACCGGGCAGACCGGCGTCGGCTCGGGCATGCCCGGCGGCATGGGCATGCGACTGAAATATTCCAACCCGATGTACATGGACGACGTCGCGGCGGATTTTCCCGACCTGAAGATCATCCTCGCCCACCCGTCCTTTCCCTGGCAGGAAGAGGCGCTGTCGGTCGCGACCCACAAGCCGAACGTCTATATCGACCTCTCCGGCTGGTCGCCGAAGTATTTCCCGCCGATCCTGGTGCGCTACATCAACTCGATCCTGCAGGACAAGATGCTGTTCGGTTCGGACTGGCCGGTGATCACGCCGGACCGCTGGCTCGCCGATTTCGCCAAGCTCGAGATCCGCGACGAGATCAGGCCCAAGGTGATGAAGGCCAACGCCCGGAAGATTTTGGGTATATAAGAAGCATCGCCATCGGCGGGGGCAATGAAGCGCGATGGAGGTCCGTCATGCACCTCGTCAAAGCGGCTGCTTTCGTTATCGTCCTTCTGGCCGGAACCGCGGCTGGTTGCCGTGCCATCGCCGAGCCTTCCGCCAGCCTGGTCGATTTCGAGACGCCGCTGTCGAAGCCGCAGCCGCTGCAGGGTTACCTGCGGCAACCGGCCGGCGCCGGTCCCTCGCCCGCCGTGGTGCTGCTGCACAGTTGCAATGGCAACGCCCAGCGGCTCGACGAACGCTGGGGCCGGCGGATTGCCGCCTGGGGCTATGTCACGCTCACCGTCGACAGTTTTGGTCCGCGCGGCCTGAAGAACACCTGCAGCGGCGGCGCACCGGTCGACCTCGCGCTCGATGCCTACCGCGCGCTGGGCTTTCTGGTGCAGCAGCGATTTGTCGACCCGGCCCGCGTCGCCGTGCTCGGGTTCTCGCAAGGCGCATGGCAGGCGCTGTCGTCGGTCGAACGCGGCATCCTCGAGCAGGCCTCGCCGAACAAATTCCGCGCCGCGATCGCCTTCTATCCGCACTGCCTCGGCTTCAAGGGTGACATGACGGTGCCGACGCTGGTCCTGATCGGCGAGCTCGACGATTGGACGTTGGCAACGGAGTGCCGCAATATGGTAGACGGTCGCGACGACTGGGGCATATCACGGCAGAAGGACCGGGGCGTTCCGATCAAACTGATCGTCTATCCCGGCGCCTATCACGCCTTCGATGCGCAGGGCCTTGCGACACCGATGCAGTTGCTCGGACACCATCTCGAATACAATTCGTCGGCGACGGACCAATCGATCGGCGCGGTGCGGGATTTTCTTGAGGCAACGATGACGAGATCAGGCCCAAGGTGATGAAAGCCAACGCCCGGAAGATTTTGGGTATATAAGAAGGCGTCCGACGCGCGGCGGACGGTTGAGCAAGATGGTGGCCTGTGACAAGCCTCGCCAAAATCGCTGCCGTCGTCGCCGCCCTCCTGACTGGAAATGCGGTAGAATGCATCGCGGCCGAACCGGCCCCGATCGTCGTCGAAATCGAGAGCCCGCTTGACAGTCCACATCCGCTTCAGGGATATCTGAGACATACCGGCGTTGCTGGCCCCTCGCCCGCGGTCGTCCTGTTGCATAGCTGCAATGGGAATTGGCGACGGCTCGACGAACGTTGGGGAAAACGGATTGCGTCCTGGGGTTATGTAGCACTCACCGTAGACAGCTTCGGACCGCGCGGCATCAAAAGCTGCGGTGACAAATATCCGAATGATCTGGCCGCCGATGCCAACCGTGCCCTGGACTTTCTGGTGCGGGATCCGGCAATCGATCCTGCTCGTGTTGCGGTGCTTGGTTTTGCACAAGGCGGTCGGATGGCTCTCATGTCGGTCGAGTACGGCTTCATGGAGCAAACATCTCCAAACAAATTTCGTGCTGCCGTCGCCTTCTATCCACCATGCCGTGGCTTTAAAGGTGACATAACGGTGCCGACGCTGATCCTGATCGGCGAACACGACGATCTGACGCCTGCCGAAGATTGCCGCAAGATGGTAGACGGTCGCGACGACTGGGGCATATCAAGGCAGAAGGACCAGGGCGTTCCGATCAAACTCATCGTCTATCCCGGCGCCTATCATGCCTTCGACGCGCCAGGCCTGACGACGCCGATGCAGCTGCTCGGACACCATCTCGAATACAATCCGTCGGCAACAGACCAATCGATCGGCGCGGTGCGGAAATTTCTGAAAACGACGATTGGCGGGAACTAGCACTACTTTGGCAGATTCTGGGAGTTGATCGGCGGGACTGGATTCCCGAATCACGTTTTCAATGATTCATGGGTGGTCGGCTTTTTGGAGGGCTGACCGGTGGATACGACGTCGAGGTGGGAAGATGAGCTTGGACGCTGGCTCGAGCCATTCCTGGATCGTTTAGGTCACAAGGCTCGGCGGCGGATGTGTCCGCTATATGTTTCAGGACTCATTGGGCCGGGCGACCGCAAGAGCGTCCAGCCAATGGCGGCGCGGCTGGCGCCGGGCGACTATGATCAATTGCATCATTTCATCGCTGATGGCGTCTGGGACGCGGCGCCGTTGGAAGCAGAATTGCTCGTTCAGGCCGACCGGCTCGTCGGCGGCACAGATGCAGTGCTGGTCATCGACGATACATCGATGCCGAAGAAGGGCGATCGCTCGGTTGGTGTAGCTCCGCAATATGCATCAACTCTCGGTAAAACGGCGAATTGCCAAACATTGGTGTCGCTGACGCTTGCGCGCGGTGAAGTGCCGGTAATGGTGGCGCTACGTCTCTTCCTTCCCGAGAATTGGACGAGCGATCCGGTACGTCTGAAGCGCGCCGGCGTTCCAATCGAGCATCGCGCGGCACGGTCCAAGCCGGAGATCGCGCTGGCTGAGATCGATCGCGTGATCGCAGCCGGTGTTCGCTTCGGCTGTGTGCTGGCGGACGCGGGATACGGATCGAGCGCGCCGTTCCGTCATGCTCTGAGCGAACGCGGCCTCTTATGGGCAGTTGGTATGTCGCGGCGCCAGAAAGTCTATCCGACCGATGTCACCATGATCTTTCCAACGGAGAAAGCCCGTAAGCCGCGCAAACACCATATCCCGGATATGTCGCCAGTTTCAGCCGAGACGATGCTGGTCGGCGTAAAGTGGCAGAAGATCAGCTGGCGCGGGGGTACGAAAGGCCCGCTGACATGCCTTTTCGCTGCGCGGCGCGTCCGCATCGCGGATGGCCCAAAGCACCGCGTGTTCGATAAAGGTGTCGAGCGTATGCCTGGCGATGAAGTGTGGATCCTGGGCGAACGACGATCGAGCGGAGAGCAGAAGTACTACATCTCGAATCTGCCCGCTGACGTTCCGCTTAAGACACTGGCAGCTGCCGTTAAGGCGCGTTGGATTTGTGAACAGGCGCATCAGCAATTGAAGGAAGAACTGGGGCTCGACCATTTTGAAGGCAGGTCGTGGGCCGGATTACACCGGCATGCCCTGATGACGATGATCGCCTACGCCTTCCTTCAATCCCGCCGCCTCACCGCAGCGGGACGGAAAAAAAAGAGTCTCAGGCCCACCGCCACAACCGAGCATGCCGGCCATTAGACAAGCCATCCTCAACCTCTTCGTGCGGCCCCCACCACTACGATGCACGCACTGTGAGATGCTGCTCGCAGGCAGCCTTAAGCCAAATCTGCCAAAGTAGTGCTAGGCCGTGTACGCGTAAAATCGAGATTCATTGGCGCGGCTTGACCGATGTCCGCTATCCGACGGCGGTCTCAACCGATCGACGCAACACTTTATCTTAGAGGAAAAGATGGAGTGTGGGATGGAGCGGAGATTTCATAGAGGGTTTACCACGGCCGAAAAGACGGAATTATGGGACCGTTGGAAGCGCGGGGAGTCGCTGAAGGCGATCGGACGAGCTTTTGGTAAGCAGTCATCGTCGATCTATTTTGTGGTTTCCCCGCATGGAGGGTTTCGTCCTTCGGAGCGACGTCGCTCCAGGCTGGCATTGACGCTTGCGGAACGCGAGGTGATTTCCAGGGCGTTACGGCACGCCAATCGTCCCGGTCGATCGCCAAATTACTTGGCCGCTCGCCCTCGACGGTGAGCCGTGAAATGAGCCGCAATGGCGGCTGTGATCGCTACCGGGCGACAGTTGCGGACGAGAATGCCTGGGCACGATCTCGTCGTCCAAAATGTTGTAAGCTGGCGACCAATCCGCGGCTTCGGCAGGTGGTGGCAAGGAAGCTCAGATTAGATTGGTCACCCGAGCAGGTCGCCGGCTGGCTGAAGAGAACGTTTCCTGAAGACGAGTGCAATCAGGTGTCACACGAGACCATCTATCGCGGCCTGTTTGTCCAAGCGCGCGGCGTGCTCAAAAAAGAGCTGCTTTGCCATCTTCGATCGACGCGCTCGATGCGTCGCTCCAGACCGGTTGATCCGAATGGCGATAGACGGGGACATATGAAGGATGCCGTCTCAATCCGTCAGCGACCGGCTGCGGTTGAAGATCGGGCGGTGCCTGGCCATTGGGAGGGCGATCTGCTGTCCGGGCCGAATAACAGCTACATCGCGACCTTGGTCGAGCGTCAAACGCGTTACGTGATGTTGGCCAAGGTGGCAGGCAAGGACACCCGGACTGTAGTCGATGCGCTCATCAAGCAGTCGAAGAAGCTACCAAAAGAGCTGTATAAGTCCCTGACCTGGGACCGGGGCAAGGAACTGACGGATCATCGCCGCTTTACGATGTCGACCAACATCGATGTCTATTTTTGCGACCCGCAAAGCCCGTGGCAGCGCGGGTCGAACGAGAATACCAATGGCCTGCTGAGACAGTATTTTCCAAAGGGCACCGATTTGTCGGTGCATTCGCAAGCCCATCTGAACAAAGTGGCTCGTCAGCTAAACGAACGACCACGCGAGACCTTGCAATTTGAAACGCCAGCAGAGAGATTTAACGCCTGTGTTGCGTCGACCGGTTGAGCCGGCAGACGCTTTGCGGACTGCCCCCAATGAGCGGACATTCTCAGAGTCCGTCGGCATGTCTCAAAGGTGCAACAAGCAAACTTCGGCCGAGCGACCACCGCGCAAGACGACAGGGCGACTGTCTTGCCGCTGCGCCTTTCGCCAAGACTATGGTGGAAGGCCGGCCTTTCGCAGCCCGTCAACCAGGTGCTCCAAGTCTTCGGCGCGTTTGAGAATGGATACCTGCTGCTGGGTGCCGCTGATGCTGTATCTTGGATTCAGGCGTAGAACCTCGCTTGCCTCTGCACGAGCATCTTCCATTCGTCCCAGTTGAGCGTATGTCGCGGCCAAGAAGGCGTGGCCATACTGGTGATTCGGCGCGCGGCCAATCGCTTCAGTCAACCAATGTTGGGCATCGTGGTACTCCTTGCGGTGGTAGTGAGCTACGCCGGCCATCAACGGTGCAAAATGCGGATGGAATGGATCAAGGCGCATTTGCGACTTGGCGATGGCAATAGCTCTGACCGGCTCTCCCACCGAGTAAAATATCTGCGCAAGGCGGTAATCCGCGAAATTGGGGTTTAGCGCAAGCGCTCTTTCGGCGGCGGCAGTCGCTGCGTCGAAGTCACGCTTCCGGATGATGTTGTAGCCCAATTCGGCATAGGCTTCGGGCAGGCTCGGATTGAGCGCAATTGCCGTGCGCGACAATTTGATAGCCAAGTCAAGGATAGTCGGGCTCAAATATTCATCGTTCAGGGGATTGAGCCAAGCCACCCGGTGAGTGCTGGCCAGCATTGCATAGCAACGGGCATATTTCGGATCGATGGCCAGCGAATCCGCAAGATGCCCTCGTGTCCTCAATAATTCCGCCATTTGCCACGAGGACTGGAACGATATCCAGGCCGCAGCCGCGCGCATGTAGTGATCGTAGGCCTGCCAAGTCGCGGGCGGCTTGAGCAAGGTGCGTTCGGCTTCCGCCATGTTCACATGCGCGACCAGAATTGCGGCGATTGTCCGCGCAACGTCGTCCTGAATCGCAAATACATCCTCTAACTTCTGATCATAGTGCTCGGCCCAGCGGTGGACGCCACTTGCAGCATCAATCAGCTGCGCCGAGATCCGAACTCGGTCATTGCCCCGCCGAACGCTGCCCTCTAGAACATAGCGCACGCCGAGTTCTTGCCCCACCTGACGCAAATCAACCGCTCTGCCCTTGTATCGAAAACTCGAATTGCGGGCGATCACGAACAAGTCGGAGAAGCGGGACAACTCGGTGATAATGTCTTCCGAAATTCCATCCGCAAAGTACTCCTGCTCCGGGTCGCGACTCATATTCTCAAAAGCCAGGACAGCGACCGATGGCTTGTCGGGAAGCGCAAGCGCCAATCGCGCCGGAGCATTGCCGAACGACACGCGATAGACCCGCACCGGTCGCGCAATGTTCTTCAGTTGATGCTCGCCACTATCTTCGAATTCGACGTCAAGCTTATCCTGCGTATCTTCTCGGACGCGTTGCGACACACAGATACCGCCCGGCTCGCAAAGCGCCTCGAGCCGAGCCGCAACATTTACCCCGTCTCCAAAGATATCGCCGCCTTCTATAATGATGTCGCCGGCATTGATGCCAATGCGGAACTCGATCCGTTTCTCAATTCGCACATCGGTGTTTCGGATGATCATGCCACGCTGTATCGCAACGGCGCATCGCATCGCGCTGACCACGCTGGCAAACTCCACCAACACTCCGTCGCCGGCGCTTCTGATGAGCCGTCCGCTGTGCTTTTCGATCTCGGGATGGAGGAGCGCGGACAGATGTTCGTTCAGCCGGGCGTGCGTACCCTCCTCATCAGCACCCATTAGGCGGCTGTAGCCAGCCACATCGGCCACGAAAATAGCACTCAGTCGCCGTTCCACACGGTCTGCGGCCATAAAAGCTCGCCCTGATCCGATCCGATCTTTAATCAAAGTCTATTGTCGGAAGCAGGAGGTGTCTATCGGGCTCCGAACACCGGTGTCCTTCAGGCCGTGCCAGCCCGCGTACGAGATCGGCGAGATCGACCTCGGTATCGAATTCTGCCTGTTTTGACAGCGACCGCGTGCGATTCGCGGACGGATGGGGCGCGCCCGCAGCGGGCCGGACAGCGCCAAGCTGGTCAGATAACGTTCTTTCGGAGGTTGCGGCCTTGAAGGGCGCGTGGTCCAGTTGTCTTTGAAAAACGCGATACTCGTCGAAAAAGGATTACCGCATGACGAGACTCACGCCGCTATTTCTCGCCGCGCTTGTGATGCTCTCCAGTCCCGCACTGCCGAATGATGGGCAGATTACATTGGTTGTGGGATTTGCGGCAGGGGGAACCTCTTCAACCGCAGCCAGAATCGTTGCTGAAGCAGCAGAGCAGATTACGCGAACCTCGACGATCGTGGAAAATCGACCTGGTGCAGGAGGGGGAATCGCGGCGGATTGGGTACTTCGGCAAAAGGGGACGCAGACACTCTTGTTCATGTCCTCCACGTCGTCGCTCAGAACGTCTCCTCAAAGCGGGCTCGTGCCCATCGGAATTTTGGCGACCTTCCCATACGTTGCTGTCACGAGAAAAGACGCTCCCGCGCATCTTGCTGAATACATGCAGGAAGCCTCGCGCGAGGAGAAATATCGCACCGTAGCCACCGCAGGCGCCGGCAGCATTCCCCATCTCATAGGTACAAAGCTTTTCAACGACTACGGAGTGCCGATGGTACACGTGCCCTATCAAGGGTCGGCGCCGGCGATCCTCAGTGTCCTTGGGGGGCACGTCGCGGTTGCGATTGTTCCTTTTCCAGACTTTCTCCCCTTTCAAGATTCGCTTCGCATTCTTGCGCAAACCGGCAGCGGGATTGAGACGGAAGGATGGGTCGGCATCTTCGCTCCGCCGGAAACATCAGCGGAGGACGTCGCCCGACTCTCCGAGATTTTCCGGCAAGCATCGCAACGTGCTCAGGATAAACTACAAAATGTCGGATTTGAGCACGTATGGCGATCCGGTGCCGAGGCACGAGCGATGCATGAGAAAGATTACACCCAGTGGACGCCAATACTTAAGGTGCTCGGAATTCAACCCTGACACAGCCGCAACGGTGGCCGGCCATGACGTGACTAAGGGCTTCACACCCTGCCGTCCGGAGCAGCGTCGATTTTGCGTGCCCTTTGGTCAGGCGCTCCGCCGTCTTTTCCGCATTCGGCAAGCCCATGTTTCGGGGCTGCCTCGAGCTCCGATCACGGAGCCCCGGCACGGATGAAGCACGGAGACCGGGTTGCAGCCTTGTCGGGCGCTAGCGGCCCGGGCACTAACGGCGCTTTGATACTTTCTGGACCGTCTTGAGCGCTTGGTTGACGCCCTTCAGCGATTCATTCACACCCTCCAGCTGCGCTTGCAGAGCATCCCTGCGCTTCTGTAGGTCCTTTAGCAGTGCTTTCCTTTGCGCCGCGCTCAATTCCTCGAAGTCGATGAGATCCACTGCAAATCTACACATGTCCGCCTCCAAGTGGCAAAACTAGATTTGATCAATCCCTTGTCCAGTACGCGGCTGAATTGTCGACAATTTCTAGTGGATAATCAAGCTGGATGATACTCGGATCGGACGAATTTTGGGCGACCTTGCGCGTGGCAGGACACCGGCACAAAGCGTTGCACTTTTTTCACCGGCTTGGTGCGACTGACCTGATCGTTTCAAGGATCCATCAATCGGCCAAGCTGCTCGTTGGGGTTTGCGGCCGCATTGGCCAAGATTGCCGTGTAATCGGCAATCCAATTCTGGACGGTGTTTGGCTTGAACAAGTCGTCCTTACGTCCGCATATGCCGGTAATCCCCGACGGGGTGTCCTTGAGGGTTATCGAAAGCCAAGCGCGATCGATCGGCATGGCGGACCGTTCTTCCTGGTAGCCGAACGGCCGAACCGTCAGATCGGGCGGCCGGAGCGCGCGGCGGAACGCAACTTGGAGAACGAAATAAACTTGAACGAGTGATGCCGGGCACAAGCCGGTTTCTTCCGCTAGTCGGCCGGCAATGATATCGAAGGGTAGTTCTTGTCTGGCGTAAGCCTCCAAGACGGCCTTGCGTACGCGATTGAGCGCTTCGCTAAAGGTCAGATCAGCATCAAGTTGGGTGCGGATGATGGTTGTGTTCGCGAACGGACCGATCACGCGTTCTGTCCTGAGTTGAGGCCGATTGGCCATCAAAGTCGCTACGCAAATGTCGTTGCGCTGGCTCCGGAGCAGCAGCATGGTCTTGAAACCGGCGAGTAGACTCATGAACAGAGTTACGCGCCGGTCACGGCTCATGGCGCTCAGCTGCGTCACCAGATTGTTCGATATTTGAAATGGTTCCTGGAGAACGCGCGAGGTCAATTCGCCTCCAACGCTGCTTTTCGGGGCCGCAAATGGAGGCGAGGCTTTGTCGAGGCACCGCTTCCAGTAAGCGAACTGTCTGTTTGCTTCCTCGGTGCTGGACCACAAACGCTGCCAGCGAGCGAAGTCGGAAAACTGAAACGGTGGTTCGGGCAGCTGCGCCTTCGCACCGGAAATCGTAGCTGCATAGATCTCCGAAAGCTCCTCCATGAAGATTGCCATCGACCAGCCATCAATGATGATATCGTGCATGACCAGAAGCAAAACATGGTCCCTAACGTCGAGCCGGAAGATATAGGCCCGGAACAGTGGCGCATTGTTCGTGTCGATCGGCGCCAAGGAGCCCCGCTCGGCTTCCAACTTCGCCTTTACCAGCAGAAGTTCCTTGGCCCGGGCATCTCCGGTATGCGCCGGGGCTGCATAATCCTTCACGGTCAGGATTGATCTGACATCGACGTCCGGCACGACGCGAGCGAGAGGAACCTCACCCTGCCAGATAAACACTGTGCGCAGAATATCGTGCCTACGCACGAGCGCGGCAAGGCTCTGCTCGAGCACGGGAATGTTTAGTCGGCCCTGCAATCGATAAGCGAACGGCAGATTGAACTGAGGCAAACCGGGTAGTTTTCGCTCGATGCGTAGCATGCGCTCCTGCACGATGGACACCGGCTGTGGACCATCTCGATCAGCGCGCGAGATCTCCGTTGGCGGATCGTGCGGGCGCGCCAACGAGCCGGCCCCCTGTTTTGATGAGTCAAGGCGAAGCGCAAGAGCCGCAACGGTCGACGAATTGAAGATATCCTCGAACGACAGGGTGATGCCGAAGCGCTCTTCCACACGCAAAATCATCTGCGTCATGGCAAGTGAATCTACCCCGAGCGCGAAGACATCCTGGTCAACGCTGATCTGATCGATGTCCAGGATGTCTTTCCAGATACCGGCCAGCTGACGCTCCAATTCCGAGCTGGGGGCAACTCCCTTGCCGCCGTCCTGGATTGGTCGGGTCTTTGAAAAGACGGCCGCAAGTTCATTGCGCTTGATCTTCCCGCCGGCGCCTTTCGGGATCTCCGGCACAATCAGGATGAGGCCAGGGACCTTAAACCCGGCCAGGCGTCCTCGGGCAAAGTCTCGGAGACTTTGTGCGCTCACCTTTGCGTCCTGACGCAGCATGATAGCGGCGGCGACGTCCGCGCCTAATCGCTCGTGAGGAACAGGGAAAACAGCGGCTTCGATCACAGCCGGGTGGCTCAGCAAGGCGCCCTCTACCTCGGCGGGGGCAACCTTCTGCCCGCCCTTATGGATGATCTCCTTGATGCGACCAACGATGAAGAGATACTGGTTGGCGTCCAGGTATCCGAGGTCGCCGGTCCGGAACCAGCCGTCCTGAAATGCGGACTCGGTAGCTGCGGCATCATTGTCGTACCCTCTAGTTATGGTGGGACCTCGCAACGCGATCTCTCCACGTTTGCCGGATGGCAAGGGACGGCCCGCACTGTCCAGTATCGCGATCTCGGGGCCCGCCGGCCGGCCGACTGAACCGCGCTTTCGCCGCTGCAAGGGATTTGCAGCTATCTGGGTGGCGGCCTCCGTCATGCCGTAGGTGTCGATAACGGGAACACCAAACAACGCTTCCAGTCCGTCGAGCACTTCAGGCGACAGAGACGTCGAAGCCGAACGAACGAGCCGCAAGGAAGACCGCTGCGCAGCCCGCCTGTAGGGATCCGCCGCTGCCAATAGCGCGCGATGGATTGCCGGTACCGCCGTGTACCAGGTTGGTCGAAACTCCGTCAGCCAGCCGAAGAACGCTGATGCATCGAAGCCTGGCGGACAGACCGCACTGGAGCCTGCCGCAAGCGTGGCCAGAAGTCCCGATATCAAGCCATGCCCATGAAAAAGAGGCAGCACGCTCAGCAATCGGTCGCGGGCCTCAAGCTCCAAGGCGGCGCCAACATTGTCGGCTGACAGACAGACGCTCGCATGGGTCAGAGGGACCGTTTTGGGCCGCGACGTACTGCCAGATGTCATCAGGATGAACGCGTCGTCAGCGCCGGACGCAAACTCATCGTCAGCCAGCCGTTGCGGCGCCCGACCGACAACAGTGAACGCGCCGGCCGCCTCGTTGGGCCGCATCGACACATCGATCACGGGCACGCCCTGGATGTGGGCGGCGCGTCGGCTGGCCGAGTTCAAGTCACCGTGCGTCAATAGCGCCGCTAGGTGCAATTCGCCGAAATAACGTTGGTATTCATCACAGGTGAAACCCGGATTGAGAGGTACACAAACTGCGCCGGCTGCAACCGTGATCGCCGCTACTGCAGCCTCTGGTCCGTCCGACAACACCACCGCGACCCTGTCAGTTCGGCGCACGCCGATGTTCCGCAACCCGAAAACCACCTCATTCGCCTGCGTCCACAGCGCGCCATACGCCATCGGGAGGCGCGCGGGGGCCAGAATGGCGTGGCGCTCCGGCGCATTTTCCGCATGGTCGGCGAGGAGATCTCGAATGCACGAAAAGGGGCGTCTGCCGGCGCTCTTGCGTGCGATACCTTTCTGCAATTCCCTGACAATATCCGACAATGCCGCCCCTCCTCGTCAATGTCGCTCCGTACCCTGCGCTGTCGAAGTCATTTCCCAGAACCCTCAGGCACATCGAAGCGCGAGAATGCGCGGATAACATCGTCGGGCAATCGACCGCAGGCGCCTCGGCTGCGCTCAGGCAAGTTGCCCGTTCTGACAGCATCTTAGGAAGCTCAACGCTTATAGCAGTATGTTGGGCCGCTGTCCGGCATGGCCGACGACCGTTTCGGGTCATTCGCGTCGATTTTGCCATATCTTCGATATGTCCGCTATCCGGCTCATTTCGGACCTGTACACTCGACGTTGCGAACCGAGTAGGCGTGATTCAAGCTGTTGAAATCAAGCGCGATGCAGTTCGCTGATCGAGTATATGACGCAGACTGGCCAGATCGCGCCATGATCGGCGCGGCGCGTATGCGGCGGTCGTCATCGGCGTGCCCGCGATCTCGCTGGTATCCAGGCGCAAAGCGTCAGCGTCGCAGTGCTGGTGATTCTGGCAGTCTGCGTTGCCGCCAGTTCACACCGGCGTGGTTCCGAGGTAAATCGGTGGATACCGACAAACGAAACTCGCCGCGGCCAACCGCGGCGCAATCAGACAGAAGAGTATCTATCGTGCCTATCAAAGCCGTCGTGTTCGATGCCTATGGCACGCTCTACGACATTCAATCCGTCGCCACCGTCACCGAACAGGCCTTTCCAGGCTATGGCGAGATCATCACGCAGATCTGGCGCATCAAGCAGCTCGAATATACCTGGCTGCGGTCGCTGATGCGGCGTTACGAGGATTTTTCCGTGGTGACGCGGGAGTCGCTGGCCTACACGCTGCGCTGCCTCGGCCTGAAATACGACGAGCAGGTATTCGCCGGCATCATGGACAAGTATCTGCACCTCGATCTCTATCCGGACGCACTTGCCTCATTGAGCGCGATGAAGGACAAGAAGCTCGCGATCCTTTCCAACGGCAGCCCCGATATGCTGAATGCGCTGGTGAAGAATTCCGGCCTCGACCGCCTGCTCGATGCCACCATCAGCATCGACGCCAACAAGATCTTCAAACCCAGCCCGGATGCCTACACCTTGATCGAATCCACATTGCAGATCCCGCCGAACGACGTGCTGTTCATCTCCTCCAATCCCTGGGACGCCTGCGGCGCCAAGGCGTTCGGGCTCAACGTCGCCTGGATCGAGCGGGTGAGCCCGGAGGCGATGGCACAGGCCTGTGTCAATAGCGAGCTCGTCGCGCCGCTGACGATGTTCAAGGCACTCCGCACCCAGATGGACGAACTCGGGCTCGCGCCCGATCATCGCATCCACGCCCTCTCCGAACTGCCCGCATTGGTGGCAAGGTCCTGACCCCATGAGCATCGAGTCCGTTCGCGCCTTCTTCGCCGAGAAGGCGTCCGACATTTCCGTGATTGAATCGACGATGAGTTCGGCGACCGTGGTTCTCGCCGCCGAAGCCTATGGCGTCGAGCCGGCGCGGATCGCCAAGACGCTGAGCTTACGGGTCGGCGACCGCGTGGTGCTGATCGTGGCGGCCGGCACCTCGCGGATGGACAACAAGAAGGTGAAGGCGCAGTTCGGCGGCAAACCGAAGATGCTCGGCGTCGACGAAGTTGCCGAAATCACCGGCCATGAAGTCGGCGGCGTCTGCCCGTTCGGACTGAAGACGCCGCTGCCGGTCTATTGCGACGTCTCGCTGAAGGCATTCGACATCGTGGTGCCGGCCGCAGGCTCGACCCACAGCGCGGTGCGCATTGCACCTGAACGCATGGCGGAACTGACCGCGGCCGAGTGGGTCGATGTGTGCGAGCACAAACCTTAGAGCCCCGTTCCGATTCATCGGCACAGGGCTCCAAGATTTTTGTTTTGACGCGTTTTCTACACGCGAACCGGTGTCCACCCACGGATCAAGTCCGAGGGCATGCTTCGCTTGAAAACGCTCTGAGCGACGACGCTAGTCGTCGTTATCGTAGGACGGCCTCGGCTGAACGAGAGGTGCCGGCTGCGCCGCGCGCGGCCGCTGCGTTGTCGGCGGCGGCGGCACGCGGGTTGGCGGCTGCTCGGCGCTGGCATTGGATTCGAATACCGCACGGCAGGAGTTGCCAAGCGACGGCGTGTTCTGCCGCAGACAGGCCACGATCCGGGTCACGTCGGGAATCTGATCGCTGCACAGCCGCATCACGTCGGGAGTGCAGGCCATCTGCTGCGCCCAGGTTCCGCGATATTCTTCCGACCAAGCGGGACTTGCCGCAGCGATACCGATCATCGTCGCAAGGCCCAAGGAAAGGTTCAGGGAACAGGTGAGGACAATCCGCTGCGTTGGCATGGATGGGTCCTTTCGTTGTCATATGAATTGACGCGGAGGTTCCGCGCGGCGATGGGCGCGAACCTGCCGTGGGAATGCGGCCATCGCACGTTAACGGTTACAAAAAAATGTGAAGCGGGTTCCCTACTCCACCTTGCCGATCTTCTTCACCGCCGCGACCAGCCGCGCGCTGTCCTCGGCGACAAACTTGGAAAATTCCGGCGCATCTTGATAGGCGATCGGACTGCCGGCGGTCTCAAAAGTCTTGACCACCTCGGGCGCCCTCACCGCCTGCGCCATCGCCTCGCGCAGCCGCGTCATGATTGGCGCCGGCAAATTGCTTTGCGCGAACAAGCCGGCCCAGATGTAGAATTCGACATCCTTGTAGCCGAACTCCCTAAAGGTCGGCAGATCGGGGAAACTCGCGACGCGCTCGGCGCCCCAGTTCGCCAGCACCCGCATCTTGCCGTCGTCGACCTGCTGCTTCAGCGTGCCTGGCGCCGAAGCCAGCGCCTGCACCGTGCCGCTCAACAGCGCCGTCAGCGCCGGACCGGCGCCGCGGAACGGCACGTGCAGCAACTTGATGCCGGCGCTGGCGGCAAACATTTCCATCGCGACATGCAGCGTGCCGTAGGGACCGGACGAGCCATAGGGAATCTGTCCCGGGCGTTTTTTGGCGTCGTCGACGAAATCCTGCAGCGTCTTCCACGGCGCCGAAGCCGGTACCGCCAGCAACGTCGGATCGGCGAGCACGCGCGCGACCGGCGCGAATTGCGCGACTTCATACGATACCGGCCGGTCGAACAGCCGGTCGGCTTCGGGCAGCACCGCCAGCGACGACAGCGTCATCAACAATGTGTAGCCGTCGGGCTCGGCGCGCGCGGCCTGCGCATTGCCGACCGATCCACCGCCACCGCCGGCGCGGTTGTCGACGATGACGGGCTTGCCGAGAATCCGCTCCAGCGCCTGCGCTGTGGGACGCGCCGCGAGGTCGGCCTGCCCGCCCGGCGGAAACGGCACGATCATGGTGATGTTGCGCGAGGGAAAGGGGGCTTGGGCGAAGGCCGGGTTCGAGAGCGCGGTGTGTGCGAGCGGGAGTGCGGCGGCGGCTTTGAGCAGGTCGCGGCGGTTCATCGGCAGTTCCCCCAAATGATTTTGTTTTGCTTGTTGGAGGTAACCTAGCCTGAACCCACAGGGTCGGCAAAGGCGCTCTTTGCCGCTTCAAGAAGAAGCAAGCGGCTTTGCGCAAGTCCATAAGTCAAGCGCCGAGCTTGGCGGACCAGAACGCGAGAGAACCAAAAATCATCATCGCCCGTAACGGGTCGCTGGCTACAGCCGCATGATGTGAGGGCCAAGGTAGGCAGACCCTCCTTTGATCTAGGTCAACGTCAGCGATCCTTTGGCGCCCACGCTATGTTGAGCCGCACCTGAGGCGGCTCCCGTCACCTTTCAGTGACGCAAGTACGAAGAGGAGGTCTGCCATGCATCCGAGGAAGCGTCCTTCGATCAAGTCAGCGACTGTTGCCGGGATTGCTGCTAGCGCCTTGTTGGGGCTAGCAGGTCTCACTCTCAATCCAGCCCCAGCCAAGGCGGTCGTGTACTGCCAGTACGTTGAATATCCGACCGGCTGCGTTGCCCGGGCAGGCGCCGTGCTCAGGCCTCGTCCGGTGGCGCGCGCTGCGGTCCGTCATAACGCCGGTGGCAATTTAAATGGTGGCGTCAATCGCGTTGGCGTACGGCGGTAAAACACTGGTTTGCGGGTCACGACCTTGGCGCGGCAGACGGCAAGCCAGGTTCGTGACCCACTTACATTTTTGTCATTCAGCAATTCTCCTGTTCTCGGAGAACGGACGGAAGCCTGCTTATGGCACTTTGCGACATGGAGCCATGTCCAACCTGAGTCCGCCGTGCGCACCAAAGCCGACGTCCGGCAGCCGCTTTCCCTGGTTTAGGTGTTCACACTCCGGCCGCCCTACCCACCCCGCCCCTTCCCCTTCAAAAACTTCTTCGCCAGAAACTCCGCCAGCACCTCGACGCGGGCGGGGCGCGGGCCGCCGGGCGGGGTTACCAAATGCACGGCACCTTCCGGTTGCTTCCAGCCTTTCAGGATCACCTCGACCTCGCCCGACGCGATCGCATCGCCGATGATGAAGTCCGGCAGATCGGCAATGCCGAGCCCTGCGACGACCGACGGCAACAGCGCTTCGCCGTTGTTGACACGGAGTTGTCCGGCGGGGCGCACGCTCGCCTCTTCGCCCGATGCGTTGGTGTAGTGCCAGAGGTTGGGTGTCGACAGATAGGTGTAGCCGAAGCATTTGTGCTCAGCGAGATGCATCGGATGCGTCGGCCGGCCGTGACGCTTCAAGTAGGACGGCGCCGCCACCGTGTAGCGTGGCATCGCGCACAGCCGCCGCGCGATCAGCGAAGAGTCCGGCAGCCGCGCGATGCGCAGGCCGGCGTCAAAACCTTCGCCGATCAGATCGACCGTTGCGTCGCTGAGGTGGAGATCGATCGAGACTTCCGGATAGGCTGCGAGGAATTCCGGCAGCAGCGGCGCCACCGCCTTGACCCCGAACGTCATCGGCACTGCGAGCCGCACCACCCCGCGCGGCGCGGTCGCTTGCGACAGCGCTTCGTTTTCGACCGCCTCGGCGTCGGCCAGCAGGCGTGCCGCGTGGGCGGAGAGTTTTTGTCCGGCGTCGGTCAGCGCCAGCCGGCGCGAGGTGCGGTTGAACAGCCTTGCCCCGAGCCGCTGCTCCAGCCGGCTGACCGCCTTCGACACCGTGGCCTTGGACAGCGCGAGTTCGGTTGCGGCGGACGCAAACGACCGTAATTCCACGACTTTTGCGAAAATCGCGAGCGCTTCGAAATCCGGCAGTTTGGACATGGCTGTCGCCTCAAAGACCAATATTGGAAACAATGAGTTTCATTAGTTTCTATTTCTATACCACGACGGGAGGCATATCCAATGGCCATCGGAATTCAAGCAACGGAGAAATCCAATGACCAAGAAACTCTCGGGCAAGGTTGCCCTGGTTACCGGCGGCTCGCGCGGCATCGGTGCGGCCAGCGCCCGCGCGCTTGCCGATGAAGGCGCCAACGTCGCCATCAGCTATGTCTCCTCGCCCGACAAGGCCGAAGCGGTGGTCCGCGAATTGAAGGCCAAGGGCGTGGAAGCCCGCGCTTACAAGGCCGACCAGGCCTCCTCGGCCGAGGTCGAACAGTTGGTGAAGGACGTCGCCAGGCAATTCGGCCGGCTCGACATCCTCGTCAATAATGCCGGCGTCGCTGTCAGCGGCGCGGTCGACGATGCCAACGCCGATACCGCCGCATTGGCCCGCCAGGAAGACATCAACGTTCACGGCGTCATTACCGCGATCCGCACGGCGTCGAAACTGATGGGCGAAGGCGGACGTATCGTCACCGTCGGCTCCGGTATCGCCACCCGCGCCTCGTTCCCCGGGCTTGCCGATTACGCCGCGTCCAAGGCTGCGATCGTCGGCTACACCAAGGGCGCATCGCGCGACCTCGGCCCGCGCGGCATCACCGTCAACGTGCTGCAGCCCGGATCGATCGATACCGACATGAACCCGAAGGATGGCGGCGACTTCGCCGAAGCGCAGCGCACGCAGCACGCGCTGCAACGCTACGGCACCGCCGAGGAAATCGCAGCCGGCGTCGTATTCCTCACCAGCCCGCAGGCCTCGTTCGTGACCGGCACCGTGCTCAACGTCGACGGCGGCTTCGGCGCCTAATTCAAATCCCGACAGCTGCGCGCACAGCGCCCGGCACCTCCGCAGAACATTCAACGAAGGAAATATCCCATGATCGAACTCAGACCATTTGCAAAACTCGGCGGCGCCGACCACGGCTGGCTGAAGGCCAAGCACCACTTCTCGTTCGGCAGCCACTACGACCCTGATAATATGGGCCACGGCAGCTTACGGGTGTGGAACGACGACGAGATCGCGCCGAACACCGGCTTTCCCGCCCATCCCCACGCCAACATGGAAATCATCACCTATGTCCGCGAAGGCGCGATCACGCACCAGGACAGCCTCGGCAACAAGGGCCGCACCGAAGCGGGCGACGTGCAGGTGATGAGCGCCGGCAGCGGCATTCGTCATTCCGAGTACAATCTGGAGCCGACCAAGACGCGGATTTTCCAGATCTGGATCGAGCCGACCAGCAGGGGCGGCCAGCCAACCTGGGGCGCCAAGCCGTTTCCGAAGTCGGATCGCTCCGGCAAGCTCGTCACCATCGCCAGCGGCATTGCCGGCGATGCGGATGCGCTGCCGATCCGGGCCGATGCGCGGGTGCTCGCCACCACGCTGAAGGCCGGCGAGAGCGCGGAATACGACGCCAGCAAGACCCGCAACCTCTATCTGGTGCCGGCGGCCGGCAGCGTCGAAGTCAACGGCGTGCGCGTCAACGCCCGCGACGGCGCCGCGATCCGCGATGAAGCCAAGCTCACCATCACGGCGCTGGAAGATTCCGAACTGGTGCTGGTCGACGCGGCGTAAGCCTCACACTCGTCATGCCCGGGCTTGACCCGGGCATCCATCCTTCTTCGAAAGACTCCTTCCGAAGCGTGATGGATTGCCGGGTCAAGCCCGGCAATGACGGCTCGCTTTCAAATCAAACCGAACCAACCCCCACTCACAGGAGAGCCATCATGGCCAAAGTACTCGTGCTCTATTATTCCGCTTACGGTCACATCGAGGCGATGGCGAATGCCGTCGCCGAAGGCGCGCGCGAAGCCGGCGCCACGGTCGATATCAAGCGCGTACCCGAACTGGTGCCGGCCGATGTCGCCAAGGCGTCATATTACAAGGTCGATCAGGCCGCTCCGATCGCCAAGATCGAAGAACTCGTCAATTACGACGCTGTTGTCGTCGGCACCGGCACCCGCTTCGGCCGGATGTCGTCGCAGATGGCCAATTTCCTCGACCAGGCCGGTGGCCTCTGGGCCAAGGGCGCCCTGCACGGCAAGGTCGGCGGCGCCTTCACCTCGTCCGCGACCCAGCACGGCGGCCAGGAGACCACGCTGTTCTCGATCATCACCAATCTCTTGCACTTTGGCATGACGATCGTCGGCCTCAACTATGGTTTTGCCGGCCAGATGAGGCTCGACGAGATCACCGGCGGTGCGCCTTATGGTGCCACCACGATCACCGGCGGCGACGGCAGCCGCCAGCCGAGCGAAAACGAGCTTGCCGGCGCGCGCTATCAAGGACGCACGATCGCGGAGACGGCAAAAAAACTGCATGGCTGACGCGATAGCGGCGGCGTTCTCCTTCTCGAACGCCGCCGCGGCCAGCGGCGCTGTCTGGAATGCACCAGATCGTGAGGCTCCAGATCGTAAGGCTGGACCTGGGCTTTAGGTGCGCGACACCAAACCGTGATAGCCTTCTGCCTTCACGATCAGCACGCACGGGATCCAGCCATGAGCAGCATTTCACAAGCCCCGTGGCCGGAGCTGCCGACCACAGCGTGGCGTGACACCTGTGCGACGGTGCAGCTATGGACCCAGATCGTCGGCAAGATCCGGCTGACCAGGACGCCATGGCTGAACCATTCCTGGCATGTGACGCTCTACGTCACCCCGCGCGGGCTGACGACCTCGCCGGTGCCGGATGGCAGCAGAACCTTCCAGATCGATTTCGATTTCATCGATCACGCCTTGCGCATCGCGACCAGCGATGGCGCGCAACGCGAATTCGCGCTGGCCGGGCATTCGGTCGCGAGCTTCTACGCCGCCACGCTGGCAGCCCTGACCGAACTCGGCATTGCCGTCAGCATCGACGAGATGCCGAACGAATTGCCGGAGCCGGTGCGGTTCTCGCAAGACACCATGCACGCGTCCTACGATCCCGATGCGGTGCGGCGCTTCCTGCAGATCCTGGTGAATTGCGACCGCGTCTTCAAGCAATTCCGAACCGGCTTTCTCGGCAAGGCGAGCCCGGTGCATTTCTTCTGGGGCAGTTTCGATCTCGCGGTGACGCGTTTCTCGGGCCGCCGCGCACCGCGCCATCCCGGTGGCGTGCCGAACCTGCCCAATGACGTGGTGCAGGAGGCCTATTCGCACGAAGTCAGCAGCGCCGGCTTCTGGCCGGGCGGCGGTGCCATCGATTATCCCGCGTTCTATTCCTATGCCTATCCGGAGCCTGCGGGCTTCCGTGCCGCGAAGATAAAGCCCGA
The DNA here is from genome assembly GCF_900099825.1 of Bradyrhizobium ottawaense. Taxonomy (NCBI): domain Bacteria; kingdom Pseudomonadati; phylum Pseudomonadota; class Alphaproteobacteria; order Hyphomicrobiales; family Nitrobacteraceae; genus Bradyrhizobium; species Bradyrhizobium ottawaense. Next base: position 2,724,666 of record NZ_LT629693.1, read on the forward strand.
CGCGGCGTTCTTCAGCGAAGCGCTCGGCGAATTCGTGCTGCCCTACGATGCCGTGCGCGCGGCCGCCGATCCCGACAAGGCGCTGCTCGATTTCCTGCAAAGCACGTATGAAGCCGCGGCGGTGGCTGCGAAATGGGACCGCGATGCGCTGGAATGCGGCCTGGGCCGGCCGGGTGTGGTGCGACAGATTTAGTTTGGCAGCTTCGTAGGGTGGGCAAAGCGAAGCGTGCCCACCGTCTCTGTTGAGAATGTTGATGGTGGGCACGGCGCAAGGGCGCCTTTGCCCACCCTACGAACCAACGGATCAATGCTTGATGATCGTCTGCTTTATTTCCGCGCCGCAGTCGGCGCATTCATAGGTGAAGTCGATCTTCGCCATGCTCCAATGCGGCTCGACGTCGCGCACGAACATTGAAAGTCCGACGCAGCTCGGACAAATGACGAAAGCAGGCTCGATGTCATCGTGATGATGGATATAGGCTGGCATGTCGGAACTCCCCATGGAAGCATTCACCAGTAGCCCGTGACCCGACTCACAGCATACGCGCGTCCAGCAAATCCGATCATGAACTCTGGCGAACACAGGAAGAACGACAGCACAATCTTGGAATGTGTGACAGATTTGCACGACCGTGTCCGCGCGGCCACAACAGGTTAATTCTCGTTTACGAAATGCGGGTTCTGACTCATGAAACCCATCAGCCAGCGGCGCGCGCCGAACGACTTACATCGAATTAACGGTGTCGCGCGAGATCTGCCGGCGCGCATTGTCACTGTGGCCGAAACATGATTTGTTGCTTTTTTGTCGCACCCACAAACGTCGAACCGATCGTAGGCGCGGACTCGTGCACGGCAAGGTATTGCTCCTATCGCAGCGCCGGATTTCCGATCTGGTCGCGTTTTGCCTCGCCTATGAGTTCGAGGATACGTTCCAGGCCGTCACCGGTGCCGAGCGAATAGACGCCACCGATTTACCCTCCCTCGAATTCTGCCGCCGAGCCTACAAGCTGGCGCGCGCCGCCACCGGATCGCCCCGCGCAGCACTTGGGCTTGCGCCGTCGCCGCGGGGCAAGGTGGTGCTGGAGCGCGATTACGAACTGTTCTTTCCGGTCTTCAGCAACGCTTTCGAATTGTATTCGTTGGCGACAATTCCCAACTGGCGCCAGCGCTGCGGCAAGGCCGCCTGCTTCATCACCGAGGTCTGGACCGACCAGTTACCGGAATATCTGCTCGAGCTGCTGTCCGGCTTCGATCATATCTTTCTCGGGCTGCGGCATTGCGTCGACGACGTCGCGCGCATCACCGGCCGGCCCTGCAGCTACCTTCCGCTCGCAACCGACGTGCCGCGTTTCGCGCCGGCGGCGCTGGATCAGCCGCGGCCGATCGATGTCTGCAACATCGGCCGCCGCTCACCGGTCACGCATCAGGCCCTGCTGGCCGATGCCGAGCGACGGCAGAGCTTCTACTACTACGATACGGTGGCCGCGAGCGGCTCCGACCTGAAGCAGCGCACGTTCCGCGTCGACAACCCTGGGGAACATCGTCTGATGCTGGCGGCGATCCTCAACCGCAGCCGCTATTTCATCGCCAATCGCAGCCACGTCAACAATCCCGAATTCACCGCGGGTCGCGACGAAATATCCGCACGCTTCTACGAAGGCGTCGCCGCAGGCGCGGCCATGATCGGCGAGGCGCCGCGCACCGATGAATTCAAGCGGCAGTTCGACTGGCCGGATGCGGTGATCCACCTCCCGTTCGATTCCCCTGATATCGCCGATATCCTGGCGGATCTGAACGGCAACCCCGTGCGGTTGCAGACGGTGCGCGCCAAGAACGTCCGCGAAGCCGCGCGCCGGCACGACTGGCTGCATCGCATCGGAATCGTGTTCGACATCCTCGGCCTGGCGCCGACCGACGGCATGGACGCCCGCGCCGATCGGCTCGACCGGATCGCGTCGCAGGCCTAGGCGATATCTTTCACCACCGCGATCATGTCCGCGCCGGAAACCGGCGGTTGCCGGCGGCATCCGCCATCCGAAAGTTAATGAACCCTCGAAACATATGGTTAACGAATTCATGAAATTGTGGAGCAACGGACGGAGGGCTCATTACTTCCGCTGACAGCCTCGATTTGCGGGACTGGCACAGCCTCGACGTCCCCGTGTTTCGGATGCCCGACGTCGAGTTGCTGGCAAAATTGCTTCCGGCCTGACTCGGGCTCCGACAGTTATGGCCGAGGTTCGCCGTGATGCGTAATTTGTACAGTGCCGGTCATCGCAGGTCGGATCCCGAAGCTGGCATTCAGCACGCGGGCACCGCGCCGTCGCGGCCAGCGCCACGACGGCATCGGGCTGGACCGCAACGCCGCGAACAGAATGCCGCCGCAGAAGAGCGCAGCCCGGGTACGCCGTTTTCCCATTCGCCCGATCGATCGCGCCACAACGGCAGCCTCCCGAGCGATGACGGGCTTCGCATCGAAGCCGAGCGGCATCAGAAATCCGAACTCAAGCGCCTCCGCGAGGAGGTGCTCGATATCGCGCGCGAACTGAAAGGCATGCAACGCCTCGAAACCGGGCGTCCCGGTGCCAAGGGCTTTGACGGGCCGCCCGCGCGGGAGTTCGGGGTCAGGACCAAGTCACCGGGTGTCTCGCGCAGCGTTCGCCCTTCGCAATCCCCTGTCCGCCCGCCGGAGCTGCGACCGCAGCCGGCCCGGCAAGACCTCCGCGCCGGCACCGTCGATGCGAAGACCAAGGCAGCGCCCGCACGCGCGAAAACGCCGCCGCCGTTGATCGTCCCCGGCGTCCGGAAACTCGCGAAAAATCCTGGGGCGCGGACCAAAGGCATTCGCCTGAACCTCGCCGCCAAGGTCGCGTTGCTCACGGTGCTGATGCTGGCCGGAACCGGCCTGATCACCATGAAGCTCTGGGGCGGAATGCCCTGGCTGGCGCCTGCGCGCCAAAAAGTCGCTGACATGCTGGTCCACGTCTCTTCGCAGGTCTCCTGGCCGGTGGCCAAGGCCGCGCACGCGGCGCCATCGAACTCCACGCCGATCGCCCGCCAGTTGCCCGCCTTCGCGGCTCCCGACACCTACGGCGTCTACGCCGTCAGCGACGGACAATTGACGCCGCTCGAACCGTTGCCGATCCGCGTTCCCGATGCGCGCGTGTCGATCTCGAGCACGATCTCGAAACCGGCTCCGGCGCCGCTCGCGAACGGACACCTGTCCTTTGTGGTCTATCACCGTGAACTGGCCACCAGCGTCCCTGAAACCGCTTCGGTGCGTATCGTCGCAAAAGTCATGCAGGCGACCGCGTTCGCCGGCGGCAAGCCGAAGTCGATGGCGATTGAAGACACCTGGGCGGTACGTGGCGGAGCTGTCGATCTGCGGATTGCGCCGGTGCCCGGCAATCAGGAAATGGTCGTGATCCGGGCAGCCGATCCGAATTTCACGCTATCGCCGGGGCGTTACGTCCTGATGTTCAAGAACCAGGCCTATGACTTCAGCGTCGCGGGAACCGTCAGCGACACCGCGCAATGCCTGGAGCGCGCCGACCTGCAGGACCGCTCGGTCTATTCCGAATGCCGCGAACTTCCGGCGCAGCCGGTCAGCTTTTAGCGAGAACCTGCGCCTTCAACTGCGGCGCGGGAGGCGCCGCATTGATCCTGCGCCAGATCAGCAATCCGGCGCCGCCACCGATCAGGCAAATCGCCGTCAACACCCATTCGCCAGTCCGCAGGCCGCCGCCAGCGACGGCATAGGGCCACAGCCCGAGACCGACCCAGAACAGCTTCTGCCATTGGTAGCTGTCATGCAGCTTGGCGATCTGGCGACGATCGGACCAGATCTGCTTCGCCTCAGTAGAAAATGGCAGGAGCTTCCGCAGCACGGCCGGGATCACCCGCAGTCCGATCAACAATGCGAGAAACAGGGCCAAGTCGATCCAGATCCGGTCAACATCGCCGGACAGCGCACGAAAGACCGGCGGAATGCACAGGCCAAGCGCCACGCGGGAAACCGCGCCCGACTGGCCGCTGTCGAGTTCGACAAGATATCGTTCGAGATGTTGCATCGGAATGCCCAACGTCTGAGGTCAAGTACTGGCTGGTGAACGAGCGGCACGAAAGTCGCGCAGCACGGAAAAGACGAGCCGCAGCGGGTCGGTAACCCCAAAGATACCGATCACCACGGCAAAGTAAGCCGCCGCGCAAACCATGGCGGAGAGGAAAACGCGCATGAACTGCGACAGCTCGCCGAGAAATTCCTGCTGCACCACGAAGCCCACGGCGACGGCGGCGAGCGCCGCGATCGTCTGCGGACCGACGGCCTGCAGCACATCTCTTGTGCCGATGCCGACCGGGCGTCCGGCATAGACCAGCGCCGGGACGAACAAGGCAAACATCGCAATCGTATAGGCGATGGCGACACCGGTAATGCCGAACGGCAAGCCGGCCGCCAATGCCAGCAGCTGGAACACGGCGCTGAAGGCGCCCCACCACATCCACCGATCGGCGCGCCCGGCCGCGACGTGAATCCATCCCATGGTGCGCTCGACGCCATGGGCAATGCCTCGCACGGCGAAGATGCACAACAGCGGACCGGCAGGCGCCCATTTCTGCCCGAGCAACAACACCACGAAATCCTGCCCGGTCACCGCGAGCACCGCAAAGGCCGGCGCGGAGAAGAAGCTCAACGACGACAGCGCCATCGTCCAGGAACGCTTGAGTTCGTCGATATCGTTCCGCAGCTTGCTCAGGCTCGAGGCCGCGATGTTGTGCAAGGGTTCGGTGAGAATGCTGAGCACGTTGCTGTATATCGTGAACGCGTTCTGGAAATAGCCGAGCGGGCCCGCGCCCAGGAAATAGCCGATCGCAATCCGATCCGCCGATTTCGCCAGATAGTCCGTCATGGTGAAGCCGGTCACGCCTAAACCGAAGCCGACCAGTTCCTTGACGTCCGACGAGAAACGCGGCCGCCCGGGGACCCAGTGGCAGCTCATCCATACGAAGACCACCGTCAGGGCCGCGGTCACAACCGGCTTGGCCACCAGCGACCAGTAGCCCCAACCCGTCAGCGCCATGGCGACGCTGACGATGCTGCCGATCAAATTCGCGGAGATATCGATCATCGCGATGTGACGGAACTGCATCGCCCGTCGCATCAGCGCGTAATGCTGGGTCGACAGGGCGGTCAGGATGAAGGTGGCCGACAGCACCAGCGCGATGCCGGTCAGGGACGGCTCACCGAAAAATACCGCAACGGCGCTGCTGCCACCGGCAAGCAGAACGGTCAGCACGAGCGCGATCGCGATGTTCAGCCAGAACAGGGCGCTGATGTCGGCCTGGGTGATATGCGTCTTTTGCGTCGAAGCTTCGCTGGTGCCGAGATCGATCAGCATCGGCGCGAAGCCGACCAGCGCCACCACCATCGCCACAAGACCGAAGTCGTGGGGACTGAGCACGCGCGCCAGCAGGATCGTCGAGGCCAGTTGAACGAAGATATTTGCGCCGCGCGCGGCGATGAAAATCACGCCGCTGTGCAGCGAGGCCCGGCCAAGGCCCGCATAGGCCTTGTTTTCCGTGAAATACTTGTCGGCGCCGGGCTCAGCCAAGATGATCGTCCTTGCAGGTATCTGCGGTGAGTCCGCCTTGACCATGGCTTTGGGCACGCGCTCCAGCCAGATTTCGCGCCAATAGGGATAGATCGCGCGTGGACAGAAGCGGCGGCAGATCGCGTAGCGCGCTTCACAGACCGCATCCTTGAGGATGATGGCGTCGGTCTTGAACCGGATCATCTTGCCGGACGCTTCGTCGATGATCTGCTTCTGCCGGCGCTCCACTTCATACTCGCGCTCGGTAAACGGCACCATCTCGGCATCGAAATACAGCCCGCGGTTCCGATAGGTGGAATCCAGGGTCTTCAGGATTTCCTTATAAGGCTTGACGCGAACCTTCTCGCCGACTTCCAGATCCAGCGTCGCGCGCGGCACCGGGGTTCCCTTGGGAACGCCGTACGGCCGGATCGGATAGGGCACGCCGCCGATCGCACGCTGGAACTGATCGTAGGCCCAGCGCATCGCAAAGCCCACGCCGACGCCGGCTTCGGCGACTGTGCGGTACATGGAGTACAGCAAGCCGATTGCGAGCTCGGTCAGGCGCACATTGCCCGAGGTGTAATCCTCGATGTACTGCCGTACATCCCACCACGGCAGCGGTTGCGTGGCGAACTTGATCTGCGTGTTCTGACAGACATAGAGCTGCTCAGTCTCGCCGGGCGCCATCGGAACGCGGATGCTGGAATGCAGAACGTCTTCGGTACATCCGGCGGCGCTGGTTGGCGCAAGCGGTGCTGCAGCCGCGTCAACCTTTGCCGGCTGCGAGCTGATCGGATTCAGCCATTCTTCCTTCCAGAAGATCAGGCAACCGGCCTCGCAACCATCATGCGCCGCGCCGTTGCAGCGGATGTTCGACAGATGGACGGTGTTGGCCATCTTGCGGCCGCCGATGCCGAGTGCGGGATCGCAGGTCTTGTGCGCGCGCTTGCCCACCTTCACCCGGGCGCCGCAATATTTGAGCATCTCCGGCATGAACGGCAGTTCGTCGAGCCGCCCGTTGGCGTCCAGCGTCGCCAGAATTTCTTCCTTTGACTTGACCTGGACCCACTCATCGGCGTGAATCTGCGGGGAATGTTCGTTGCACATCGCGATGTTCACTCGAATAAATTTGTTAAGTCTCGGTCGGTACTGCGCCAGCGCGAACTTGCGCGCCGTATCGTCAAATCAGGGCAAGCTTGCGCCCAAAAAACGCTTCGGCGTAACGCTCCGGCGCGCAGCACTCCATGCCCCTGATCCGCGCCAACCCTCGAAATGTTTCGTCGTCGAACCATTTTTTGGAGCGCTGGCTGCCGAAATGCGAAATCAACAGCTCGATCTTGCGCTTCAGCGCCGCGGCGGACACCGGCACGTAGACGTTGGGTTGGCCGATATCGCCATCCCACTTCGGAATTTCATATTCCAGGATCTGGTGATCCCGGAACGTATTCCACGTCAGCTGGCAGACCTTGCGATGGTCCTGATGCGCATCGTCGCGCCGGTGGGTCAGGATCAGATCCGGGTTCACCTTCAACTTCAGCGCTTCGAACCATTGCTTGATCGCTTCACCCTGCTCGGGGAAGAATCCGTCGCGAAACGACATCACCTCGACCTCGGCCCTGGCGGCTTTGGCGAGAAAGTCGGCCGCGGATTTTTTTGCCTCGTCGTCGCGGATGCCGCCGCCGCTCAGCACGCACCAGTGCACGTCGAGCTGCACCCCGCGTTCCATCAAACTGAGCAGCGTGCCGCCGGCGCCGATTTCAATATCGTCCGAATGCGCTCCCAGACAGAGAACCGAGAGACGCTCGCCCGGTTTGGCAAGCTGCAGCCCCTTCATCACGCGGCCTTGATATCAGGCAGCGTCTGTTGAATACGCCACGGTGTGTCGCCACGTTCCACCATGTCCTCGAGAACCTGGCGGTCGCGCAGCGTATCCATCGCGCGCCAAAAACCCTCATACTTGTAGGCCATCAGGTGACCGCCCTCGATCAGGCGGTTGAACGGCTCCAGCACGAGCTCCTCGCCATCCCTGATGAAGTCGAAGATCTCTTTCCGGAAAATGAAAAACCCGCCGTTGATCCAGATATCGGATTCCTGGCTCGATCGAATCCGCTGCACCGAGCCGTCTTCGTCGAACTCGGTGAGGTGGAAGCTGATCGGCGGGTGGATGGCGATGAAGCAGGCGATCTTGCCGCTGGCCTTGAATTTTTCGACCATCTCCGGCAGCGGCGCGTCGGTCAGCCCGTCGCTGTAGTTGGCGAGGAAGATTTCCTCGTCCTTGACGAGATGTTTGACCGCCATCAGGCGTTCGCCGATGTTGCGCCAGGTGCCGGTATCCACCAGCGAGACGCGCCAGTCCGGCGGCCGGTCGCCGAGGATCTCGACCTTCTTGCCGAACTCCGAAATGACGCAGTCGCTGTTGGCGGTCTGCCGGTAATTCAGGAAGTAGTCCTTGATGACGTTGGCCTTGTAGCCGAGGCAGAGAATGAAATCGTCATGCCCGTACTGGCTGTAATACTGCATGACGTGGCACATGATCGGCTGGTGGCCGACCGGCACCATCGGCTTCGGAATGCTTTCCGAATATTCCCGAATCCGGGTTCCAAGTCCGCCGCAGAAAAGAACGACCTTCATTTCGAAAGCTCCTTCGAGACTTCCTTGGGATCGATGACGTGCACGCTCGGAATCGGTACGATGAACTTGCAGCCCCAGTCGCCGACGTGACGCATCTGCGCTACGATCTCGTTCTTCAGGTTCCAGGGCAGGATGAACAGATAGTCCGGCTTGACCTCGTTGATGACCTCGACCGGATAGATCGGAATGTGCATGCCCGGCGTGTAGCGGCCGTGCTTGTAGGGATTGCGGTCCACGGTGAAGTCGAGGAAATCGGTGCCGATGCCGCAGTAGTTGAGCAGTGTATTGCCCTTGCCCGGCGCGCCATAGCCGCAGATGCGGGCGCCCTTGTCCTTGCACGCGATCAGGAACGACAGCAGCTTGCGCTTGGTATCGTGAACGCCGGCGGCGAAGCGGGCGTAGCTCGCAATGTCCTCGAAGCCGATCTGGCGTTCATGGGCCAGCAGCGCGATGACTTTCGGCGACACGGCGTGCGCGGCGCCGTCGCGGCAGAGATAGACCCGCAGCGATCCGCCATGGGTGCCGATCTCCTCGACGTCGAATACCTTGAGGCCGTGACGCTTCGCCATGCGATCGATGGTGACCAGCGAGAAGTACGAGAAGTGCTCGTGATAGATGGTATCGAACTGATTCTCGTTGATGAGCTTTTCGAGATGCGGAAACTCGAGCGTGATCACGCCCTGCGGCGCCAGCAGATGCGCCATGCCCGCGGTGAAGTCGTTGAGGTCAGGCACCTGCGCCAGCACGTTGTTGCCGATGATGAGGTCGGCGGTCTTGCCTTCGGATGCCAGCCTCTGCGCGAGGTTGAGACCGAAGAACTCGACCAGCGTCGGGATGTTCTTCTTGCGCGCTACCTCGGCGACGTTGGCGGCCGGTTCGATGCCGGTGACGGGAACGCCGAGCGGCAGGAAATGCTGCAGCAGGTAACCGTCGTTGCTGGCGATCTCGTAGACCCGGCTGTGGGCGCCGAGCGCCAGCCGACCCTTGATCATTTCGCAGTAGCGCCGCGCATGCTCGACCCAGGAAGTCGAATAGGAGGAGAAGTAGGCGTACTCGGTGAAGATATGCTCGGGCTGGACGTATTCCTTGAGCTGCACCAGGAAGCAGCTATCGCACACCAGCGCATGCAGCGGATAGAACGGCTCCATCGCATCGGTCTGCTCGGCCGTCAGGAAGCTCTCGCAAAGCGGAGACATTCCGAGGTCCATGAAGCTCGTATTGAGAGCTTTGTCGCACAGCCGGCAACGACCGTGTGTGGTTTTCGACGCAATCAATTGTGAGAAAGAATGTGCGTTCATGGGCCTGCGCTTCGCAAAAATGAAATGGCTGCTCGAACGAATTCTAGGTATCGTCGGCATCATCTATTGCATAAGCGCGTTTGATTTAAAGCGTTGTCCCGTATTATGGTAAAATTCGAAGTAGTTACCAATATTTAAGCCGACATTCGTTAGCGTGCTGGCTGGTTAATTTCGGGACAATTGGGACGACGAAAAATCATGCGGTTCGAAGCGATCGGCCTCGACGGTGCGTGGCTCGTTCATCCAGAGCGGATGCAAGACAGCCGCGGCTATTTCGTGCGCACGTTCTGCGTCAACGAGTTCCGGGAACACGGCCTCGAGACCGGATTTCCACAGCACAGCGTCTCCTCCTCGTCCAATAAGGGGACAGTTCGCGGCATGCACTTCCAGCGAGATCCTCACGGCGAAGTGAAGCTGGTGCGTTGCCTCACCGGAGCGATCTGGGACGTGATCATCGACATCCGGCCGGAGTCGCCGACCTTCAGGCAATCGCGCGGCTTCGAACTCTCAGGCGAAAACGGACTGCAGCTCTATATCCCCAAAGGCTTCGCCCACGGCTTCCAGACGCTGCACGACGATACGCGGGTCAACTACATGATCTCGGAATTTCATGTACCCGGCGCCGCCGACGGCATTCGCTACAACGAACCGGCGTTTGACGTGAAGTGGCCGCTGCGGGTGACGATGATTGCGGAAAAGGACCTGAGCTGGCCGGATTTCAAGGCCTGATCCGACCTGCGCGCCACGCTCAGGCGGGCTTCAACAGCCCATGATCGCTCAACAGCTTTGCCGTCCTTTGCACGACCGCAAACGGCAGCTTTGCCCGCTCCGCGATGTCGAGCAATGAGTGGGTGCCGTCAGACTGATTGAGGATCCAGAGCATCGCCATGTTGGCGGCCGCGGCGTCCTTGTCGCCCCCGATCGCGCCATAGAGCCCGCGCTTGCCTAGCTGCGGCTCGCCTTTCGGCGAGGTGTTGAGGTAAGTCGCGTTGGCCTCGATCGCGCCGATGGTCTCGTTGATCAGCCGGTAGGATTCGCCCAGCGCCTCGGGCCGGATGAAGTCGAGATTGTCCGCCGAAGTATGATATTCGGGAATGGCGCCGAACTTGCTGCGCGAAAAAAGTCCGACCGGCAGGTTGAACCCCGGCGAGCAATATTGCCGCTCGTCATAACCGTACGGATAGAAGTCCTCGATCACCGGCGACAATCCGGAATGGTTCAATGAGTGGATCATGGCGCGGTCGATTTCCGCATTTCCCCGCCGGCTCTTCTTGTAGGTCGGGCCGCCGCCGTCTCCGACCATCGAAACGACCAGCCCGTGCTTGATCCGATGAGCGCGATCTTCGTTGCGGGCGAGCCAGGTGATGGCGCCGATCGTGCCGGGCGCGAACAGGAAGCGGTAGCTATACCGGGTACGCAAACCGGAAATGCGTTTGGCCAGATGCGTCAGCAGCGCGATACCCGAGCAATTGTCGTTTGCCAGCGAGGGATGGCAGACATGGGCGGACAACAGGAACTCGTCCTCCGTCTCTCCCTTGTGGAAGTATTCGCCATAGGTCAGATGCCCGTCGGTCAGGCTGGAGTCGATCGAGACCTCGTAGGTCTCCTCGCGCAGCGCCTCGAATTGCCGGTGCGGCATGCAGAACGCCCAGTTTTCCGCGTAATAGGACGTTCGGTACGGAATCAGGTCGGGCTGATCAGGCAGTGTATAGATGTGCTTTTTGAGCTCGGCGAGCGACATGCGCTGTCGCACCGGCACGCTGTAGCTCATGACGTGCAGGTTCGACCGGTTGAAGTCGACGATCTTTTCGCCGCGTGCGTTCTTGATCCAGGCGTCGCGAATGTTCCATTCGCGCGGAATGGTCCAGTCAAGGACCGGCGTTCCCGTGGCAACTTCGTGGAGTTCGAGGTCGATATGCGCGCCGACCTCGCGCAGGGTCTGCCGGACCCCATCGCCGGTGATGCTCCGGCAAATCGGGAAAATCCTTGCGGCGAGCGCAAGGATTTCGGTTCCGACATCGTCGACGAGAGGTTTGTCCAGGGACATCCCGCTTCTTTCATGGGCCGTCTGGCCCGCCGCCCGGCCTCAGGAACCGGCCAGCAGCGGCGCGGTGCCGGCTGAGGCTGAAGTCCTGGTTCCGGTCGAGCGGTGCCGCAGATCGGTTTCGAGGATTCCGTCAGCCAGCAACTTGTTGATGTGGCCAATGCGCTGGTAGCGCGGGCCTTCGAATTCTTCCAGCGTCAGGGCCGATGCACGATACGCCTTGTAGAGCTGTTCGGCACCCTTCTTCGCATCCCATTGCGGCTTGAAGTTCGGCAATCGGGTCTTGATCTTTTCGAAGCTGACGCGGTACGAGCGGGTATCCGGACCGGCGCCGTCGGCGAAATCGACCTCGCAGCCGGGCACCACGTCGGCAACGATCTTCGCGAGATCGCGGATCTGGTAGTTGTGGGCGGTCTGGCCGACGTTGAAGGCTTCGTTGAATACCGCATCCACCGGCGCCTCGAGTGCGGCGATGAAGGCGCGCGAGATATCCTCGATGTGCACGATCGGACGCCACGGCGTGCCATCCGACTTCATGTGGATCTTCTTGGTGGTGATCGCCCAGGCGACGAGATTGTTCAGCACCACGTCGAACCGCAGCCGCGGCGACACGCCATAGGCCGTGGCCGGCCGCAGATAGACCGGGCAGAAGCCGTCGCCGGCGAGCTTGGCGATGCCGCGCTCGGAAGCAACCTTCGACTCGCCATACGCCGTCACCGGATTGAGCGCGCCGGTTTCGTCGATCATGCCTTCGCCCGACTTGCCATAGTTGCTGCAGGACGAGGCGAACACGAAGCGGCTGACGCCCGCCTTCTTGGCGAGTTCGGCAAGGCGCACGCTGGCGCGATGATTGATTTCGTCGGTCAGGCCCGGCTTCAGGTTGCCGAGCGGATCGTTGGAGAGTGCGGCCAGATGAATGACACCGTCGATGCCCTTGAAGTCGGCGATCTCGGCGTCGCGGGTGTCCTTGAGGATGGTCGGCACATCGCTGATGACGCCGCCTTGCGAGAACGTGCAGCGCTCATAGAGATCGCTGTCGAGGCCGATCACTTCGTGTCCGGCCTGCTGCAACATCGGGGTCATGACCGAGCCGATATAGCCGAGATGTCCAGTCAGCAAAACGCGCATTGTTCACACACCCTGTTTGTTTTCGATAATTGAACAACGGTGTACACGATATCAGATCGTTAATTCACGCGCTCGATGAAACCGTAGTTAATCCAACGTCGTAACCGGCACCCGATCGCGGGCATTAAGGTTTACGAAGTGTTGGTCGCAGCTTCACCACAGCGCGAACTGCGCCATTCCGTTGCGAGGCGATATTCTTCGCATCAGCGCCCGCGGTATTCTTCGAATGGTGTGCTGGACGCGGTAATTGGCCGTCGAACGCACGATGTCGAAACGATTGGCCACTTCGCCACCGAACGCCACCATGAAGCGGTACCTGGCATCATTTGCGATGCCGCCGTCGAAATCGAAACAGAGGCCGAGCGAATGGGCGAGCTCAATTCCGCTCCAGAGCAGCAGACTGACGGCGCCGGGATGCGCCACGTTCTTGTCGCGCGTCGACAGAAAATAGTGGACGTATTTGTCGTCCCAGACAAAGAACACCTTGGCGTGCGTGACACCCTCGGCATCGACGGCCGCAACGATCTTGCATTGCCGGCGGACGCTGGCTGCCGCAAAGGCAGGCGCCAGCAATGCCAGGTCGAAATAGGATTCGGCACCTTCCAGATTTGCTTCGTAGAAGCTCGCAAACTTGTTCACATCGTCGAGCTCGCAAACCGTCAGGCGCTCCCGGGCGCGGCGAATGATGTTCTTGGTCTTGTCGCGCAGGCCCGCCCATAACGGGTCGATGGACTCGCTCCTGCAATCCAACAGAAAGGTCGGATGCACCTTGACGTCGTAGCCCGCGGCCAGAAACGGCGCGAGGTCGCCAAAGCCGGAATCCAGGGTCATTTCGACATGATCGTGACCGGCAACCTGTTTCAACAGCTCGGCGACGATCGAGTGGGTCGAGCGGATTCGCGTTTCCGTCTTGCCTGCCTGAGGTGCCACGACCGGTCCGAGAAAGCGGGTGATCTGCGGCATCTCGCAGATCTTCACATTGCCTTCGCAGCGTTCGACAAATCGCAGCGACCCGGCCAGACGGCCGCCGCGATGGCACGTCACCTCGCGCCAGCGTCCGGGCGCCAGCGCATTGAGCCACCAGTCTTCATGGAAAATGGATTTGCGCATCAGATCGCGAGCCAGACCGGTTGACGGACATGAAACAGACGCGCTTTCGCCAACCAACGACGGCAGCCGCCGGACAGCACCGGCCTGCAGCAAGTATCTGTCGGTGGTTGCCCCAAGCGTTTCATGTTTTTGCTTTTGCCGAACAAGCCTATCATAGCGCGTGCTGCGTTGCCTTTTCACGCGACGCATCGACGCAAGCAGCATTTCGGTAGTGTCGCGCCCCTATAACAACTGCTTTACCCAGTTAGTATTAACGGCTCCATGGCCGGCATCGTGGGATGAACGATCGCGCCTGCCAGATGGTAATCAAATTCGATCAAACACTTCGGAAACGGAACCGCGCAGCGGGTGCCACGCCCTACTTTCGTCGCATCGCATCGGGCTCACGGTTGCGTGAACGGCGTTCCGGCGTCGTAGCGCGCCTTGGCCGGCAACGCGTAGAGCTTGGTCGGGCCTGCCGCGTCCACCCATGGCCAGGTGTAACCGCGCCCGGCGTTAAAGAAGGCGGGCTTTCCGGCCAGATATAACGAGTCGGGCAGCGTGTGATCGGCGATGGCCGGATCCCATTTCACCGTGTTGGTGAGGTAATCGAAATTGCCGTGGCGGATGGCGGTGGCGGATACCTTGGCGTCGGTCGGATAGGGAGTAACCGCGTCCCAGCCAAGCATCCAGATTCCCGGTTTGCCGCCGGCAAAGCTGGTTTCGTAAACCCATCCGCCCATCTGCCCGGCGGCCCCGAGCACATTTCCGGCAAACGATATCCAGTAGGAATTTGCCATCAGGCCGGCCGCGCGTTGCGGTCCGTTGCGGGATTGCGTGGCGTCGTCGATTCTGCCGCCGGCCTGGTTGTCGAACGGCGCGCGGATGCCGCGCAAATGATTGCGAAAGAAGGTGAGGTAGACGCTGTTGCCGTGGGTGTTGTCGCTGTCGGCGTTGTGGCCGTAATTGCCCTCGAACAGAACGTGATGAGGTCCGACCATGTGGCTGGCGTTCAGCCCCGCCTCGATCCAGGATCCCTGCGTGTTGATGTAGCTCATGTCCATGTAGTTGTAGCCGATCACGGAGCCGGCGCCGGCGGATCGTGCCGCGATGACCTTGTTGGCCCTGACCGCGATGCCGTTCTCGATCAGCACCTCGGAGGATCCTGCCGACAGGCTGATGGCGTAGCCACCGCCACCGGGCTGCGCCCAAGCGGCATCGTGCACGTAGAACTCGCGGAGCTCGATGCGAAAGGAACTGTGAATCGCAAAGCCCTCGTCGTGCCACACCGTGTTGTCGATGTTTCTGGCCCAGGATTGCGCCGCCCAGTTGAAGCGAAGGTTGCCGGCGTCGCCGCCGGTCAGCTTCATGTCCTCGACGCCGGCGTTCATCACATGCGGCCGCGAATACATGGACAACTGCGCGGTGTGGCTGGATCGGTAGCTGATGTGAATCGGCGTCGTGAAGGTGATAGTATTGCCGGCAATCGAAGCAATCTGCTTGATCTCGGCGGTGGGCCGATCCGGCCGCGAAAACCAGGAGCCGGCGGTTTGCGGCGTTGTCGGAAACGCATCGGGTGCGAAGTCGTCGACATATTGAACCGTTGGCTTGTGCTTGTTCCAGACCACGCGCCCATCGGACGACGCCCAGATCTGTCCGCGCCCTTGCGGGTCGGAGAGCCATTCGGCGCCGGAAGCTTCGTCGAGCAGCACGATCTGTCCTGGCCTGAAGCCGGCGATGTCACTCACCTTGACCGCGTAGGTGCCTTTGACGGCATCGGCGGTGAGATTGGTCGAGCCGTGCGCATCACTGACATTGTCGGTCGACGAGAACAATGAAGGACCAACAAGGATCAGCGGTGAAGGTTTGGCGCCGACTTCCGACTGGAATGGTTTGGCACCATCGGTCTTTGCCAAGGTTGTCTGGCCGGGCCCGGCACCCCGCAGCGTGATCCCCTTGTTGATCACAAGGTAATTGCCGCTGTTGATCAAAAACGTTCCGGCCGTCAGTTGCACCACCTGCCCGATCGGACAGACGTTGATGGCGGCTTGTATCCGCACTGTGT
Organism: Bradyrhizobium ottawaense; assembly: GCF_900099825.1. NCBI lineage: Bacteria > Pseudomonadati > Pseudomonadota > Alphaproteobacteria > Hyphomicrobiales > Nitrobacteraceae > Bradyrhizobium > Bradyrhizobium ottawaense. The sequence goes on from NZ_LT629693.1 coordinate 2,740,512, forward strand.
CATCGGATGCAGGATTGTTCGGAGATAGCGTCGCGCATAGCGTCGAGCGCGCCGGAATACCGCCCACGGCCATCATGCCCGGTTTCCAGGTTGTTGCCCGATCCGCTGGCAGGAAATTGCTCGTCTCATTGCCAGCGGCGGCAACACGCGAGGGCGTGCAGAGCGCGGCACCCGTGACTGCGATCGCCACGGCGGCGAGGAAGTAGACGAGCGATGGACGCGGCGTTGCGGTCACCTTCATTTGGTTAAGTCCCTTGCGCGCGACGAGTCGAGTGACGCGCAGTTGCTGCCGTCGCACACTGGTATGACATTGGTGTTTGTGCGTCCCCAGCGGAAGCTCGGCTTAATATTAACGTACAAACCGCATGCCCCGAACGGTCACGAACCGCGTCCGGCATGATACCTGCTCAATACGTCTCATCGCGCCCAAGCACCTGACCGCTTTGTCCCGAATAAGGACAGAACGGCCAAAACCGGCGCATCGACAGACAAGTGATGTCCACCGATGAAACATGAACCCAACCGCGAACTGTTCCGAAGCCCGGCAGACGCGCATGAGCTGCTCAACGTGAGCCGCTCGCGACGTTATTTGCTGGTGTCGCCCTGCCGGGACGAGGCGCAGTACCTTCGCCGCACCCTCGACAGCGTGGCGCTGCAGTCGGTGCCGCCGGCGCTCTGGGTGGTCGTGGACGACGGATCGAGCGACGAAACCCCGGCGATCCTGGAAGAATATTCAAAGCGGCTGCCTTACCTGCGTGTGGTCAGGCGCGACGATCGCGGCGGCCGCAAGGTCGGTCCCGGTGTCATCGAGGCTTTCTATGCCGGCCTGGAGCAGGTGCAGCTCGAGGACTTCGACTATGTCTGCAAGCTCGACATGGATCTGGACCTGCCGGTTCGCTACTTCGAGGTCCTGATGGAGCGGATGGAAAGCAATCCGCGCATCGGCACGACCTCCGGCAAGCCGTGGTTCGTCCACCCGCGGAGTGGCGCGTTGGTGCCGGAAGTCTGCGGCGACGAGATGTCGGTCGGCATGACCAAGTTCTACCGGATCGCCTGCTTCAAGGAGATCGGCGGCTTCGTGCGCCAGGTGATGTGGGACGGCATCGACTGCCACCGCGCGCGCATGCTCGGCTGGATCGCCGAAAGTGTCGATCTCGAACCGATCCGCTTCGTTCATCTGCGTCCGCAGGGCGCCAGCCAGCAGGGTATCTGGACCGGACGGCTTCGCGCCGGGTTCGGTCAGTATTTCATGGGCACCTCGCCGCTCTATTACCTCGCCGTGGCCACCTACCGCTTGACGGCGCATCCGGCGCTGATCGGCAGTGTCGCGATGTTGTGGGGTTACATCAGAAGCTGGCTCAACGGCCTGCCGCGCTACGACGATCCCGAATTCAGGCAGTTCCTGCGTTCCTATCAGCACGCTTGCCTGCGCATGGGCAAACGCGCCGCCACCGCCCGTGTCAACGCCGAGCGAGCGCATCTCTGGCATGAGAACCACCCGACCGCGGGTCATGATGAAACCTCGGTGAAGGACAGCGAACGCGCCGAACTGATGGGCCTCAAGTTCGACACCGTGACCATCGAGGCGGCGGTGGCCCGATGTCTCGAGCTGTGCCAGGAGCCGCCCTCCTCCAATACGGTCATCACCGCGAACGCTTCACACCTCTGCATGATGCGCCGTGATCCGGAGCTGGCAACGGCCTGCCGTGCGGGACGTCTGATCCTCGCCGACGGCATGTCGGTGGTCTGGGCGCTCCGCGCCTCGGGCCAGCCCGTGCCCGAACGCGTGGCCGGTGTCGACCTGATGGCGCGCCTGCTGGCGGCTGCCGGTGAGCATCGGCTGCGAGTCTATTTCCTGGGCGCCAAGCGCGAAGTCGTCTCGGCCCTCGTGGAGCGTTGCCGGGCGCAACATCCGGGTATCGAGATCGCGGGCTTCCGCGACGGCTACTTCAGCCTCGCCGATCATCCGCGCATCATCGAGGAAATCCGGGCCAGCAAAGCGCACATGCTGTTCGTCGGCATGCCCACGCCGTTCAAGGAGACGTGGGTCGAACGTCACCGCGAGCGCCTGCAGGTGCCCGTGATCGTCGGCGTCGGCGGCAGCTTCGACGTGCTTGCCGGTTTCATCAAGCGCGCCCCGCACTGGGTTCAGATGGCGGGCATGGAATGGTTCTGGCGGCTGCTGATGGAGCCGCGCAAGCTCTGGAGGCGCTACCTCACCCTCAACAGCGAATTCAGCTGGGTTGCCGGGCTCGAGGTTGTCGCCCGCCGCTTCGGTCGGCCGCCGGCCGAACAGAGCCAGAAGTAACACAAGGAGCGAGCGATGACCGCAAAGCGCAACATCCTGGTCTTCATGGGCACGCGCCCCGAAGCGGTAAAGCTCGCCCCCGTCGTGGCGGCGCTGCGCGGCTCCAGCGACTTTCACTGCACCGTGGTGGCGACAGGCCAGCACAAGGAAATGTTCCGTCAGGTCGCCGATACCTTCGGCTTTGCGGTCGATGCCGATCTCGACGTGATGCGCCCCAACCAGACACTGGCGGGACTGACCGCCAGACTCCTGCATGGCATCGATGGCTGGCTGGAAACGGCACAGCCGGATATGGCGCTGGTGCAGGGCGACACCACCACCGTACTGGCGGCATCGCTTGCGTGCTTCTACCGGCGCATTCCGATCGGCCATGTCGAAGCAGGCTTACGCACCGGCAACATCTGGTCGCCCTTCCCCGAGGAAGCGAACCGCAAGCTCGCTACGCCCTTGGTCGCGCTTCACTTCGCGCCGACTGAAGGCGCACGCGACGCCCTGCTTCGTGAAGCGGTTCCGGAAGAAATTATTTCGGTCACCGGCAACACCGTCATCGATGCTCTACGCATTGAAGTCGCGCGCCAGGCCGCCGACCCGGCGATACGCGCTTGTATCGACAATGAACTGAGCCAGCTTCTCGGCGCCGACTGGGCGCGGGTCCCCACCGTGCTCATCACCGGGCACCGCCGCGAAAATTTTGGCGACGGCATCGAGCAGATCTGCCGGGCGATCGCCATTCTGGCCGAGCGATTTCCGGACCATCGTTTCGTCTACCCGGTTCATCCCAACCCCAACGTCCTGACGCACGTCAACCGCTTGCTCGGCGGCCTGCCGAACGTCCGGCTGATCGCGCCGCAGGGCTATCGCAACTTCGTCGCCCTGATGGCGCGCAGCAAGCTGGTGCTGACCGACTCCGGCGGCGTTCAGGAAGAAGCGCCCTCGCTGGGCAAGCCGGTCCTGGTGATGCGCGATACCACCGAACGTCCCGAGGGCGTCACGGCCGGCACCGCGCTTTTGACCGGCCCGAATGCACCCGCGATCGTCGAGCACGCCGTGCGGCTGCTGACGGATGAAACCGCCTACCGGCTGATGGCGACCGCGCGAAATCCCTACGGAGACGGGCACGCCGCCGAGCAGATCGTCGAGCGGATGCGCCGTTACTTTGCCGGCGATGCGGCGACGTCGGCGACCTCGCCCGGACTGCAGCCGGCGTTGATGGAACTGGTGAAGTAGTCCATCGCCTCCACCGTGTCGGCTCAAGCCGGCGAGGCCTCTGGGAAAACCGTCTTCAGCAATACACGCGGTTGCGGTGGCACCAGCGAATGAGGACGTAGACCGACCACACCCGCGACCAGTAGAAACCGGACGATCCGTCGAGGAAGGTTTTCCAGAGCCGCTCGACCGCCACCGGATCGAGACCGCACGGCGCGATCGCCTGCGGATCGCGCATGGTCTGGTCCATCACCTTCTTCAGGCCCTGCCGGATCCAGCGATCGAACGGCAGCACGAATCCGCTTTTGGGCCGATCGAACAGCGCCGGGTCGAGACCGCGCAGGCCGATCCGTCGCAGCATGTCCTTGCGGCCGAGCGGCGCATAACGCGCCTGATCCGGCAATCGATCGACGCTCTCGAACAGCACATGATCGACCAGCGGCACCCGCTGTTCCAGCGAGGCGGCCATGCTGGCCACATCGTTGTCGCGCAGCAGCCTTTCACCGAGAAACAGCCGCTGCTCCATCACGCTGATCGCCGACAGCGGCATGCGGCCTTTGGTTTCAGCAGTGAGCCGCTGGCGCATGGCGGAAGGCAAACCATCGGTCAGCACGTCGGCAAAACCGGGCGCCAGCATTTCACGCTGCCATCCCGGCAGGAACAATGCGCTGGCCAACTGATAGAGCGCCACGAGATCGTCGCCGTGACGGACCATTTCCGGAAGTTTTGCCCAGCGGGTCTGCGGCGGCACCGCCTGACCAGAGCGCCGCAACGGCCAGGTAGCGAGTTTCGCCGCGGCCACCTGCAGTTCGCGCGGCACCAAGCCCGCGCGTTTGGACCAACGCTGCAACACCGGCAGATCCCGGAAGGTCGGATAGCCCCCAAAGAGTTCGTCGCCGCCGGTGCCTGATATCGCCACGGTAAATCCGGCGTCACGAATTGCGCGCGACATGAAGTAAGCGTTCAGCCCGTCGAAGGTCGGCTGGTCGAGGCTATCCAGCGCAGCTTCCAGGTGAGCGACGAAGTGGCCTTCCGTCAGCACCACCTCGTGATGCTCGGTGCCGATGGCCGCCGCGATCTGTTGCGCGATCGGGCCTTCGTTGAGTTCCTGCTCTTCAAAGGCAAGCGTGAAGGTATGGATCGGACTTTTGGCCGCGCGCTGCGCCAGATTGGCCATCGCCGAGGAATCGACGCCGCCGGAGAGAAACACCGCCAGCGGCACGTCGCTGGCGAGATGGAGCCGTAGCCCCTCCTCCAAAATTCCGGCCAGTTCGTTCTCGGTCATGGTCGGATCGGGCGCATGATCGGGGATGCGCCAGAAATCCTCCTGACGAACCTGGATGCCCGAACCGTCGAACTCGAGAAGTTGCCCGGGCCAGAGCAGATCGACGCCTTTGACCGCCGTACCGGGTCCGGCCACGAAGCCGTTCCACACGCTGCTGGCGACCGCCTGCGGATCGAGGCGTGGCGTGCCCAGCAGTCCGGATGCCAGCAGCGCGCGAAGCTCCGAGGCAAAGACCACCGACCAGCCGCTGTTCGGATCCGACGACCGCGCCACATAGAGCGGCTTGATGCCCAGCTGATCTCTTGCCAGCAGCAGCCGGCGCTGCTTCTGGTCCCAGCAGGCAAAGGCGAACATGCCGCGCAACCATTTCACGGCATCCGGCCCGTGCAGGCCGAGCGCACGCAGCATCACGGCGGTGTCGCCGCTGGACTGGAACTGCTGGCCTTCGGACTCCAGACGCCCTCGCAGATCCCTGTAATTGTAGATCTCGCCATTGAAGGCGATGACGTGCCCGGTTACCGGGTCCAGCATCGGCTGCGCGCCCGCCGGCGACAGATCGAGGATCGCGAGCCGGCGATGCGCCAACAGCGCGCCCCAGCCGCGATCGTCAGGCGTCGAGGTCCAAATGCCGGCGGCGTCCGGACCGCGGTGGACCATGGCGTCGTTCATCCGCTGCAACGCTGCGCGGTTGGTCTGGTCCAGTCGTCCAATTATACCGGCAATGCCGCACATCAACTTGGTCCTTGAGAAGCGTGCTTATCCCACGATTTGCCCTGCACGTCGCAGACCGTGAGAGAGAAGCGCCTTGGCGGTTTGCCTTAACGTTAATCCAAACTGCCCCCTATTTGCGGCGGGCGAACCCGGCTGCTGCGCCTATAAGCAAGCCGATGAGCCCGGAACGCCTCAATATCCTCTATGTCTCGCAAATGCCGGCGAGCCCGCCGCGCTTTGGCGCGCAGGCGCGTCTGCATGGATTGATGACCCAGCTCGCGCAACGCCACGACATCACGGCGGTGATGCTGGTCGACGACGAGTTCGACATCGCGGAGTGCCGGCTCGCGATGCAGGCGTATTGCCGCGAGGTCGTGCTGATCAAAAACCCCTACGGCCGCGACGGCCTCGCCAAGCGGTTGCTGCAGCTGCGGTCGCTGGTTTCGACCCGAAGCTTCGAACGGCTGCGGGTCGTGGTGCCGGAGATGCAGCAGGCGCTCGACAAGGTGCTGCGCGCCAAACGGTTCGATATCGTCAACCTCGAATTCACCTTCCTCGGCCATTGCGACCTGCGTCAGGCGCCACCCGGCGCCAAGATCCCGGCCATGGTCGTGGACTCCCACAACATCGACTACGATCTGGCCCGACAATACACGCGCACCGGCGGCAGCTTGCTCCGCCGTCTGTACGCCGAGGCCAACTGGCGCAAGTTGCGGCGGGAAGAACTCGGGACCTATGGCCGCGCCGATGGCGTCTATCTCTGCAGCGTTGCGGACCAACAGCGCCTGCTCGACGATATCCCCGCGGCGCGCACGATGGTCATTCCGAATGCCGCCGACGTCGATTTCTATAGACCGCGGCCCACCGATCCACAACCGGACGGCCGCACCATCGTGTTCTTCGGGCTGATGTCCTACATGCCCAATATCGACGGCGCGACCTGGTTCATTCAGGAGATCTGGCCGCGGATCGCCGACGCCAATCCGGACGCGCGCTGCAAGATCATCGGCGGCTCGCCGTCACCGCAATTGCTGGCGCTGTCAGGGCCACGAATCGAGTTCACGGGTTTCGTGCCGGACTTGCGGCCGCACATCGCCGAAGCCGCAGCCGTGATCGTGCCGTTGCGGCTCGGCGGCGGCACGCGCCTGAAGATCGTCGAGGCGATGGCCATGGGCAAGGCCATGGTCTCCACGACGCTCGGCGCCGAAGGGATCGACGCAGTTCCCGGACGCGATATCCTGATCGAGGATCAGCCGCATGCGTTTGCAGACGCCGTGATACGACTGTTGGCAGAGCCTGAATTGGCGGCGCGGATCGGAAACTCGGCACGGCAACTGTCGGAAGCGCGCTATGCCTGGAGCGCCGCGGCGAGGGCGCTGGAAGGCTTCTATCGCCAAATCCTGGACGGCGCCGCTTAACCGGAATCGGTCGTCGCTCGCCTGTCTCGCTCAGGACGCGGGGTCCTTGGCGGTCGCGTAAAACCGCTTCAATCCAAGGAAGCGTTTCTCGAACAATTCGTAGCTGACATAGGCGATCGCCACCGACACGGCAGCACCCAGCGTAGCCTGCAGCGCGATCGCCGCACCATGCGAACCGAGCCAGCTCGTCAGCTCGCGCTCGGTGTGATTGACCGTCAGGTAATACGAAATGAAGTGATGGTAGACGTACAGGCCGTAACTGTAGGTGCCGAGGAAGACCAGCCAGCGGCTGCGGAAGAACCGCGAGATCGACGATCGCTCGGATGCCACCAGAGCCCCGATCAGCAGGCAGGCCAGCAGCACCTGGATGACAGCGGCGCGAACCGGCAACACCAGTTCCATGCTGTCGCGCGACACCAGCCGGGTCCAGACGAAGGTGATAAGCAGCAGCGCAGAGGCCACCATCGCCACCCACGGTAACGCTCGCACCAGCCGATCGAGCCCGCCGGGCTGCCGCGCCATCACGGCCAGCAACGCGCCGAGTGCAAGGCCGTCGAGACGGAACGGCGTCAGGACGTAGGTGGTCCACCAGCTCAACCCCATCATCGATCCGGTCAAACGGGCCAGCATGGCGCCGAACGAGACCGCCAGGCATACGGCGATCAGCATCCGCGGCCGGCGCGCCATCAGAAACACCGCGAGCGGCCAGACCAGGTAGAAATGCTCCTCGATGCACAGCGACCAGAGGTGTTCCAGATAGGAGAACGACCAATCGCCCTGGATCGCGATGTAGATATTGACCGCGTAGAGCCAGGCCCACGCCTGACGATCCAGCAGATAGTCGAGCGACGGCCCGCGCAGCACCGAGATCAGCGGAGCGACAAAGAACACCAGCGCCAACACGCCGTAGTACAGCGGGAAGATCCGCAACACGCGGCGCATGTAAAAATTACGGAAATAATTCGGCTTGTTGCGGGCGTCATAGAGGATGCCGGTGATCAGGAAGCCGGACAGGACGAAGAACAGCTCGACGCCGTAGGACCCGTAGTTGGTGACGCCGACGATGGCACGCTCGACCGCATTGGTCGGTTCCATATTGCCGAGGAAGTGAAGCAGCAGCACCATCAGGATAGCGAGGCCGCGCACGCCGTCGAGCACGGGCAAATGGCCGTGCAGGTCGAGCCGAGGGGTGGCGCTCGCCGAGGATGGCGCGCCCGGCGTGGCCCTTGGCGCGGAATTCGGCGACGAACTAACGAACGCTTGAACGAGCATCTGGCCAGCCTGTCGGTGCCTCTCGCGCTCCGGCAATGGCCGAGCAGCGATATCGGATGTGGCGCGTCGCTTATCGTCTTCTGAAAATGGCTGCGCGCTGCCGGAATCTGCGCAGTCGAAGCCCGCGATGTCGAGCAGAACGGCACGCCGGACCGGCAAGTATGAAATTAGGGTTAAGTGATTGGCGCGGCACATCCGGCATTAACTATCGCCGTGCTAGGAACGCACTTCAAAAGCGACCGCTGCTAGAGTGCCGCATGCCCAGAGCCGCCACGCATTCTCTCGAAATGGATGGAGCGCGATCGTCGACACGGACGATCGGCGGATACGCCCTCATTCCGATCCTGGCATGCGTCTACGCGACGATCGTGTTTCCGCTCATCATCGTCTCGTGCGATCCCACCGACTCGGCCTGCCTGATGGAAGCCCGGCCGGAGAGCAAGATTTTCTGGCCGGCGCTCGGCGCGATCTCCGCCGTTCTGGCGGTACGAAACTTCTCCCGGCTCCGCTTTCCTCCGCATATTCTCTGGTTGTTCGGCTACCTGGCGCTGGCCGGCATGAGCGTGCTGTGGGCCTTCAAGCCGGAGACCTCGTTCATCCGGTTTACGCAGCAGGCGATGATCGTCGTTTCCATCGTCGTGCCCGCACTGCTGGCGTCGCGAAAGGCCGATCTGGTCCGCGGCCTTTTTCTGTGTTTCGCGCTTGCCACGATCCTGAACGTGTTCTTCGTGCTCGGCAGACCGCCGATCGACACCAAGTTTGCGACCTGGGGCTATCCTGGATACTTCTCCGGAAAGAACTATCTCGGCGAATGCGAAGCGATCGCGGCGCTGCTGGCGCTTCACGAAACGCTCTATCCCGGCAAGCGGCGGGTGTTCGGCATTCTCATTGCCATTACCGCCGTGGTGCTGCTGCTGTTGAGCAACTCCAAGACGGCGCTCGGGCTGTTGTTTCTAACGCCGGCGCTGGCCGGAGCAACATTGCTGATCCGCAGGGCGTCGCGCATTTCGCCGGCGCTCATTCTGCTGTCGATCCCGGTATGCTGGCTGATCCTGACCACACTGACCGGCTTCAGCATCTATCGCATATCCTACATCCTCTACGGCGATCCGACCTTCACCGGCCGCTCCATCATCTGGGACTTCGTGGAGTCCGAAATCGAACACCGGCCGCTACTCGGATGGGGATATCAATCCTTCTGGCTGGTCGGCCCCGACGCGCCCAGCATCGTCGATGCGCCGGGCTGGGTGAAGGACATGCCCAACGGCCATAACGGCTATTTGGACGTGAAGGTCGAACTCGGCTACGCCGGATATGCGTTGTTCCTGGCGTTCATCTTCGCAACCCTGCACGCCATCGGGCGCGTGGCCGATCGCGCGCCTACCCGAGCCTGGCTTCTGCTCACGCTGGCGCTGCAGATCATCATCACCAACGGCCTCGAGAGCATATGGATGCGCGGCTTCGAGATGCTGTGGATCGTGTTCCTGATTCTGGTCGCCGAAATCGCCCGCTACTGGAAGCCGCTTAGAGCCGGAGCAGCGCGCGCCATCGGAAGATCAAGATCCGCCGGCCCGCGAACCGGCGCTGCTCCATTGCGTAGCACGCGGAGACCCGCGGTTTCCAACGCCTGGTACCGCTCCGTTAACGGCGGCGAACGCGCCGGCAGTCCATCCCCGATACCTCCGAGCGCGGGTACCGACCTCGCTCAATGAAACCCCAGATTGATTAATTAATGCACATTAACCATCGGTACTGATCAGCCAGAACTTCAAGCCAAACAAGGATATATTGCGGTCATCGCCGCTGTTGACGGGAAGCAGCGACGAGAATTGCGAATAGCGAGATCGCTGAGAGCTGATCAACGGCCGCTGATTTGCATGGCCCCTCTCAACGATTGAATAGTGCTCGAGTGGATGCGATCCAATGGATGCGAGAACAAGCGAACTGCCTCTTGAAACCGAGCACGATTATTCCGATGGATCGGAATTTTCGCAGCGGTCAAGCGCGCGTCCCTCGATTGGCGTCACCGATATTCTCGAGACCTTGCGCCGGAACTGGCGTTTTCCGCTCTATGGATTTTTGATCGGACTGGCGCTGGCGGTGGTCTATTTCGTCACGGTGCCGAATCCCTACAAGAGTTCGGCCCGCCTTCTGGTCGACCGGAGCGTGAGCCGGTATTTGCAGAACAACAAGATCGTCGATCAGCCGACGTTTGACGAACCGGAGATCGGCAGCCAGACCTTCGTGGTGTCGTCGGACAGTGTTGTCATTCCCGTCGTGCGATCGCTGGGCTTGACTCACGACAGCGAATTCGTCGGCCAGCCCAAGATGGGCGGCGCCCGAATTTCGGATTATCTCGGCGATCTCAAGAAGGCCGTGGGCAACATGCTCGGCATGAGCGTCGCGCCACCGGCCGACCCCGAGGCGGCGCTCGAGCGCGCCGCCGTCGAGGCCATCGGCAAGCGACTGACGGTCGCTCGCGAAGATATTGCCAACGTCATCAACGTGGCGTTCGAGTCGGAAGACAAGAACAAGGCGGCCAAAATCGCCAATGCCATAGCCGATAGCTACATCACCACAACTCTGGACGCCAAGCTCAAGTCGACCAGGGTCGCGAGCCAGTGGCTGCAGGATCGCCTGGTCGAATTGAAAAAGCAGGCCGCCGATGCCGATCGTGCGCTGCAGGACTTCAGGGGCGCCAACAACCTGAAAAGCGGCGGCGGCGGTCAGGGCGGCATGGATCAGCGAGCTAATCTGGAAATCCAGCTGGCCAATGCGCAGATCGCAACCGCCGAAGCCAAGAGCCGGCTTGATCGCATTCAGCAGAGTAGCGGCAGCGGGATAACGGCTATCGTCGGAACCGACGCGCTGCTTAATCCGGCCAGGTCCGGCATGATCAACTTCGCCTTGAACAACAGCGACCTCGTGAAACTTCGTTCGCAGTACCGCGAAGTTGCAGCGAGGGCGGCCGACGTGGAAGGCAAAGTCGGAAGCAAGCATGAGGTCGCCATCAAGCTCCGCCGTCAGGCCGAGGAGTTGCAGAGTGCAATAAGTAGCGAAGAACTGCGAATTGCCGATTCCTATTCCATAGAATACCAGGTCGCCAAGGCGCGCGAGACTGAGCTCGCGGCCACCGTCGCCAATCTCTCCGGTGGCACCAAGGCGGGCAGCGAATTGCGCGAGCTCGAAAGCTCGGCCGAAACCCTGCACAAGCTCTACGACGGTACCCTGCAGAAATACAAAGAAATCAACACGATCGAAACCGAAACCATGCCGGTCCAGAGCGCGCGGGTCATCACGCGTGCGGTCCCGGCGCTTTCCAAGAATTCCAAGAAGGGCTGGGCCGTCCTCGCGGGCAGCATGATGCTTGGTCTGTTCCTTGGCGCAGGCGCCGCGGTCGGCAGGGAATGGGTCGCCGACGTGTTCCGGACTCCCAGGGCGGTCGAGCAGGTCACCGACAACAAATGCGTGGTCTTGCCGCTGGTCGAGGCGACGTCGACGCCGATGGAAGAACTTGTCCTCGATGCCCCCTACTCCCGCTTCACCGAGGCGCTTCGCAACGTCAAGGCGCAGATCGATACCAACAGGAGCGTGCACGGCGCCAAGGTCATCGGCATCGTGTCCTCGCTGCCGAAGGAAGGAAAGACGACCGTCGGCGCCAATCTGGCGGCGTTGATGATCGCAGCGTCAGGTGCGCGTACCCTGGTCATCGACAGCGATTTCCACGTCCGAAGGCTGAGCGCGACGTTGGCGCCCGATGCGCGTGAGGGGTTGCTGGAAGCGCTGGAAAATCCCACCCGGCTTCCCTGGCTTGTCTCCAGGCGGCAGCGTTCGGGGCTTCATGTCCTGCCGTGCGTTTCCCCGGCCCGCATTCCAAACTCGGCCGAATTGCTCGGCTCGCCGATGATGGCGCAACTGCTGGCCGTGGCCCGCAAATCCTACGATTACATCATCATCGAGATCGCGCCTGTGATGTCGGTCGTGGATGTGAAGATGATCGAGTGCTTTGTCGATCAGTTCGTCTTCGTCGTCGAGTGGGGCGAGACGAAACGGGATCTCGTTCTCGACGCGCTCACCGAAGCCGAAGTCGTTCGCGACCGTCTCGCCTGTATCATTCTCAACAAGGCCGACCCGGTCGCGATCCAGAAGATCGAATCCTACAAGGGCATCAAGCCCGGGGATTATTACCAGAGCTGAGCTCCGGCGCTGCAAGCGCGCCCGGAGCCCTATCGGTTCCGCCCTGACGCCTGCCCAGGCCTACCCGGCGGAGCGACAAATCCAGCTCGCGGTCAGGACTGTCGATCGGGCATTTTACGCCCTGACACACCGGATTTCCCGCATCGCGCGACCACAATCGTTCGCAGAAATGCCCGCTGCACCGCGGCATTAACCCGCCTTTAAACATAAGCGAATAATTTTTCGGATGTAGCGTCTTGTTAACCCGGAGTCTCGCTCTCGTGGCAAAAAGACTAACCTTTTGCGACGAGCGAAAGGCAGACCCGGCAATTGCCACAGCGCGATCACCGCGCCTGCCACGGGACCTGCCCGGCGCGATGCGGTTGCTCGCCCGCACCGCCGTCCTGTCGGCGCTCCTCGTCCACGGCGGCTGCTCCTCCCTCCCGTCCTCGGGGCCATCAAATGCCCTGGCGCGCATGGATCAGGTCGACCCCGCCGCCCTGCCATATGCGATGGTCAAGGTCACGCCGGACATCGAAAATATCCTGGAGCGCAATTCGTTCAGAATAGGCCGGGTGTTTATCGACCGGCGCGGTCCAGCCGAAATTCGCTTCGGCATCGGCGATACCGTCAGCGTGACGATATTCGAGGCCGCGGCCGGCGGCCTGTTCATTCCAGTCGATGCCGGCGTTCGTCCGGGCAATTACGTTACGCTACCGAACCAGCCGGTCGACACCCAGGGCAATATCACCGTTCCCTATGCCGGCCCGATCAAGGCGCAGGGGCGAACCGCCGTGCAGGTGCAGACGGCGATCGTCAACGCGCTCAAGAACCGCGCGCTCGAGCCCCAAGCGGTGGTTGCCCTCGTCGACCAGAAGGCCTCCTCCATCAGCGTGCTCGGCGAAGTCGGCACGCCATCCCGCTTCCCGGCGAACGCTGCGGGCGAACGCCTGCTCGATGCCATTTCGCGGGCCGGCGGCCCGAGGAATCCGGGCTACGACACCTTTGTGATGCTCGAACGCGAAGGACGCCAGGCAACCGCGCCGTTCGGGTCTCTCCTCAACGAGCCGACCAACAACATCTACGTGCGGCCCCAGGACACGATCTACCTGTTCACGCAGCCGCAGACCTTCGTGGCCTTTGGCGCGTCGGGACAGCAGGGACAATTCGGGTTCGGCGCATGGCGGCTCTCGATTGCCGAGGCTCTGGGAAAAACCGGCGGACTTAACGACAATCTCGCGGACCCGGCGTCGGTGTATCTCTATCGCGGCGAGCCGCGCGAAGTCGCCGAACGGCTCGGCGCCGATTGTTCGCGGTTCAGCGGCCCGGTCGTTCCGGTCATCTACAATCTCAATCTGCGCGATCCGGCCGGCTACTTCCTCGCCACCAAGTTCGAGATGCACAACAAGGACGTCATCTTTACGTCGAACTCGACGTCGGTCGAGTCGAGCAAGCTGATGACGTATCTGCGATTGATTACGGCCACCGTGAACGACCCGCTGATGGCCGCCGTCAACGCCTACACCGTCAAGGGCCTTGCCACGGGTGTTGGCGGCACGACCGTCGTCAATACGACGTCCAGCGTGAAATAGCACCGACGACATCGCGGACAAAGAGCTCACCCGTCGAAGACGGATGAGCTCGTTGATGCCGAACGAGACGATCGCCAGCCGCGAGATTACAGCGGCTTGATCTGCACCTTGCGGAACTTGACCACGCCCGAGCCATATTGAAGCGCGATCGGCCCGCCCGCATTGTGCTTGCTGTCCTGCGCATCGACGGTCTTCTGGCCGTTGAGCACGACGACGAGGTGCGAGCCCTGGGCGGTAATCTCGTAGGTGTTCCATTTGCCCGCTGCCTTCGGCATCGGATCGACTTTGCCGACGTCGACGATCGCGCCGGTGCCGTAGCTCGGATCGGGCCGCTTGTCGAAGATATTGACCTCGTAGCAGATCTTGGAGTCGATCTTGTCCCTGGCATCGCAGCGGATGAAGATGCCGCTATTGGCCTCCTCGTCGACCCAGAACTCCGCCTTGATCTGGAAATCCTTGTAGGAATCCTTGCTGACGAGATAGGAGAGAACCTTGGCGTCGTCGAGCTTGTCGGCAACCAACGCGCCGTCCTTCATCTCCCAATTGGCCTTGCCGACTTCGGTCCAGTCGCCCTTTTTGCTGCTGTCGAGCAGCGTGATCCAGCCATCGCTCTGGCCCGATGCCACGCCCGAATATTGCAGGGCGGCGGCGCCGATCAGCAAACCGGCCGCGAGTGTCGACATACGCTTCATGTAGCAAGTCCTCCCTCGGTGCTTTTGTTGGGCCGCAACCTAGCACCGCAATGCGCGGCGTAAATCCCGTTTTCATGCTGCAGTTGCGTTGTGGGTCACTTCATTTTGTCGCACGCACCCGTCATGCCGGCGTCCACGCAGCTTGCCCCGCGGGAACCGGACCGGCTAGCATCGGCGGCAACAGAGATGAGCGCAAACAGCTCACACCATCGCAGCGGAGGAAATCACGCAAGCGACGAACCGGTTCTGGCGATACCTCGTGACGCCTTTCGTCTTTGCCAGCATGCTGGGCATCAGCTCCGCCGCGGAACTCAATTCCGCCGCCGTAGCCTACAAATTGCCAGACCAGATCCCGTGGAGCCCGGTTGACGCACGAGGCGGGCAAAACGCCGTCGTTGTTGGCGATCCAAGCAAGCCCGGCTTCTACATGGTCTATACCAAGTGGACCAAGGGCAATCATTTCAGCCGCCCGCACTTCCACCCCAACGACCGCTACATCGTCGTGCTGCAGGGCACCTGGTGGGTCGGCACGGGTCCGAAATTCGATCCGGCCAATACCACGCCGATGCCGGCCGGCAGCTTCGTCACCCATTTCGGCAAGCAGGTGCATTGGGACGGCGCCAAGGATGAAGATGCCGTTCTCCTGATCACGGGCGAGGGTCCGGCGACGTCAACGGCGGCGGAAGAGAAATAACCTGGCGCGGCAACTCTATTCCCGCAATTATTTCTCACGGAATTGTCCATGCTGTTTCAATGCAAAGTCTGCGGCCCCGCGACCGATCACGGCAGCGCGCCATCGCGCTCCGGGAAAGCAAAGCCGTTCAGCAAACCCTGGCGCACCATCGACATTCACTGCCATTGCATGGTGCCTGAGGCCAACGCGATGGTGCTGGAGGCCACCGGCATTCAGAGCGGCGGACACACGCCCAACGCCAACGCGCATGTCAACGATATCACCAGGAGCATCCAGCCGCAGCGCGGCAAGATCGATTTTCCGAAACTGACAGATCTGGCGACCCGCCTCGCCGACATGGACCGCGACGGCATCGACGTGCAGGTGATCTCGCCCTATCCCGGCCATTTCGTCTATGCAGCGCCGCCCGAAGTCGCCTGCGAGAGCTGCCACATGGTCAACGATCACATCGCGGAGATGGTGGCGAAACACCCCGACCGGCTGATGGGCATGGGCACGGTACCGCTTCAGGATCCCGGCATGGCCGTCGCCGAGCTCGACCGCACCGTGAACGAGCTCGGATTTCGCGGCGTCGAACTCTGTACCAATGTGCGAGGCGTCGACCTGACCCGCGCTGGCCTGGAAAAATTCTTCGCCCGCGTCGAAGAGCTCGACGTGATGATCTTCCTGCATCCGTTCGGCACCAGCCTGGTCGGACGCATGGAGGATCACTATTTCCCGAACACGATCGGACACCCCCTGGATTCCGCGCTGTGCGTCGGGCAACTGGTTTTCGACGGCTATCTCGAACGGTTTCCCAAACTGAAAATCTGCATCGCCCACGGCGGCGGTTATATCCCCGGCTATTGGGGTCGTTTCGACCACGCTTGGGCGCATCGCGAGGATTGCCGCGTCACCATCGGGAAGAAGCCGTCGGAATACCTGAAAAAGCTCTATTTCGACACCGTGGTGTTCGACGAGCGCGAACTCACGCATCTGATCGATATCTGGGGCGCCGATCACATCATGCTGGGCACCGATTATCCGTTCGACATGGCGGAGCCCGATCCCGTAGGCTTCCTGGGCCGGGTCACGGGCGTCAGCAAAAAGGACATGGCGCTGGTGGCCGGCGGCAATGCCGAGCGGCTGCTGGGTTTGCCGGCCAAAGCGGGCGCCAAGACAAGCTCCAAGACCCGCGCAAAGACGAGATCGCAGGCCTAGCAACCTTTCTCCCGTCGTCGCGTTTTACCGGGCCAGGCGGATCGAATGCACCGGCCGCATGGCCGGTTATAAGCGGCCGATGCGCATTGCACCGCGCGCGGATGCGGATATCATCGGATGTCAGGAGATTGAATGCATCCAGCGGCGAAACTGCAATTCGAGCGCATGATCGGCGAGTTCGTCCGATGGCGCGAAGTTCCCGAGGACGCGCGTTCGCCGGCTCCGGCATGGTGGTGGGGACCGGCGATGGAGTTGCGCAACATCCCGGAGCCGTTACCGGTCGAATGGTGCGCGGAGCTCGGACTGCCTGACGGTGCGACCTTTACCGCCGGCGCCGACGTCTTTCTCAAGGCGATGGCCGGGGAGACGCTGGTGCCCTGGCCCTATGATTTTCCGTGCAAGGCGGCGAAGGCGGACCCTGAGGTCCGCGAGTTGCATCCGCAGCCGTCGGACGACAGCGCTTTTCCACCCTGACCCGGGCTTTTATCTCGACGCGTTTTCTATACGCGAACCGGCGTCCACTTCGCTCGAAAACGCTACGGTATCCACTTCACCGTCATCGGCCTCGGGTTGCAGCGGCGGCGAAGCGAGCTGCAATTCGGCCCGCAGCAGATTGGCCATCTCCCGCGCCGGCAACGGCTTTGAGAACAGGAAGCCCTGCATTTCGTCGCAGGCGTGGCTGCGCAGGAACGCTTCCTGCTCCACGGTCTCGACGCCCTCGGCAATGACCGTCATCCCGAGCGCCTTGCCCATGCTGATGATGGCCTGCGCAATCGCCTGGTCCTCGGAATCGATCGGCAGGTCGCGCACGAAGGAGCGGTCGATCTTGATGGTGTCGATCGGGAACTGCTTCATCAGCGACATCGACGAATAGCCGGTGCCGAAATCATCGATTGCGAGGCGAATGCCGCGGCTCTGGATCGCATCGAGCACCTTGATCGCGCGCGACACATTGCGCATCACCATGCTCTCGGTGACTTCGAGCTGCAGCAGCACAGGCGACATGCCGCTGGCCAGCAGCGCCTCGTCGACATCGTGCAGCAAATGCGAGTCGGCGAACTGCCGCGGCGACAGGTTGACCGCCATCGTCACCGGCCGCAGGCCGCGGCGCTGCCACACCATGTTCTGCGCGCAGGCTTCCTTCAGCACCCAGCGGCCGATCGGAACGATCAGCCCGGTTTCCTCGGCGAGCGGAATGAACTGGCCCGGCGAGACGAGGCCGAGTTCGGGATGGTTCCAGCGCAACAGCGCCTCGACGCCGGTGATCTGGCGGCTCGCCATGTCGACCTTGGGCTGATAGTGCAGCGAAAACTGCTCGCGCTCCAGCGCGCGGCGCAGGGCGCTCTCCAACGTCAGGCGCTCGATCGACTGCGTCTTGATCTCGCGGGTGAAGAAGCGGAAGCCGTTCTTGCCGTCTTCCTTGGCAAGATACATCGCCATGTCGGCATTCTTGGTCAGCGTCTGCATGTCCGCGCCGTCGGACGGATACATCGCAATCCCGATCGAGGCCGTGGTGTGGCATTCGTGGCCGCTCAACTGCAGCGGCTGGCTGAGCACGGACAACAGCTCGCCGGCGATGCGTTCGACCTCGTGGCGTTCGGCGGCCTCTTCCAGGATGACCACGAATTCGTCGCCGCCGAGCCGCGCCACGACGTCGCTCGATCGCAATGCGCGCCGCAGCCTGCCGCCGATTTCCACCAGCAGCATGTCGCCGGCGTCATGCCCCAGCGAATCGTTGATGACCTTGAACCTGTCGAGATCGATGAACAGCACGGCAAACTGGCGCTGATAACGCTGCGCGGCGTCGATCGACCGCCGCAGCAACCCGTTGAACATGTCGCGGTTCGGCAGGTTCGTCAGGCTGTCATGCGACGCCAGATATTCGATGCGCTGGTCGGCCTGAGCCTTTTCGTCAACGCGGGCGAAGTTTTCCAGCGCGAACGACACGTTGTCGGCCAGCCGCTGCAACAGCTCGGCAAACTCCGGCGTGAACGTGTCCTTCTCGGTCGCCACGAAAACAAGAATGCCGACCACCTGCCCGCGCGCGTACAACGGAAACGACGCGCCGGATTTCGTGCCATCCTTGATCGCCTGGCCATAGAACGCCTGGCAGCGCGGATCGGCGAGATAATCGTTGATGATGCAGGCCGCTCCCGAACGGAACGCCATGCCGCACGCGCCGCGTCCTTCGGGGTGCGCTTCGTTGATGGACATCAATACGGCGCGTGCGCTGACCGCCGCCGGGCCGCCGGTCGCGACGACGTCGAGATAGTCGCTGCCGAACTTCGCCAGCGCGATGGTGGTCGAAGTGAACTTGCCGCCGGTGGCGGCTGCCGCACAGACCAGATCGAACAGCTCGCTACGGGACTTCGCCCGCATGATCGCTTCGTTGGTGGCGCTGAGAGCCGCGAACATCCGCCCCAGCCGTTCCTTCTGTTCCTCGGTCCTGGCCTTCTCGTCGGCGCGGTCGAAATTCTCCAGCGCGAACGACACGTTGTCCGCGAGCCGCTGCAGCAATTCGGCAAACTCCGCCGTGAATGTGTCCTTCTCGAGCGAAATGTAGACCATGATGCCGACCACCCGCCCCTGTGCGAACAGGGGGAAGGCCGCGCCGGAATTGGCGTCATCGTTGCGCGCCCGGGCGTGAAACGCCTGCCCTCGCGGATCGGCAAGATAGTCGTTGATAATGCTGGGCTGCCGCGAACGTATCGCCGTACCGCCGACCCCGCGCCCTTCCGGGTGCGCTTCATTGACCGACAGTTTCACTTCGCGCGCGCTGGCAACCGTAGGCCCCGCGGCAGCCACGACATCCAGATAATCGCTATCCGGTCGCGTCAGCGCGATCGAGGTCGAGGTGAATTTGCCGCCCTGCGCGGTGGCTTCGCACACCAGTTCGAACAGCTCGCCGCGCGACCTTGCGCGCACGATCGCTTCGTTGGTCGCGCTGAGCGCCGCCAGCATGCGCGCCAGGCGTTCCCTGTGCCCCTCGGTCCTCGCCTTCTCGTCGGCGCGATCGAAGTTCTCCAGCGCAAACGATACGTTGTCGGCCAGCCGTTGCAGCATTTCGGCGAATTCGGATGTAAAGGTATCTTTCTCGGAGGAGATGAAGAACATCACGCCTACGGGCTGGCCGGACACGAACAGCGGAAAGGCCGCGCCCGATCTTGCGCCGTCACTGAAAATGAATTTTTGAAATGCCGTGCCCCGCAGGTCGGAACGCAGATCGTTGGCGACGCAAGCTTTCCGGGAGCGGAACGCGTTCCCGCACAGCCCGAGCCCTTCCCGGTGAGCGGCGCTGAACGAAACCTTCACCCGGCGCATGTTTTCGGCGGTCGGTCCGGCCACGGCTACCATGTCGGGATAGTCGCTGTCGGGCCTCGCCAGCAGGATGCTGGTCGAATTGAAGCGCCCGCCCTTGGCGGCGGCTTCGCACACCAATTCATACAGTTCGGCGCGGGACTTCGCCCGCATGATCGCTTCGTTGGTGGCGCTGAGCGCCGCGAACATGCGCGTCAACCGCTCCTGCTGCTGGTCGGCAACGGCCTTTTCGCTCGCACGCTCGAAATTATCGAGCGCGAACGACACGTTCTCGGCAATCCGCGCCAACAACGCGATGATTTCATCGTCTTCCGCCCAGGATTTGCTGACAAAGAAAAGCAGCACGCCCACGCTTCGGCCGCCCCTGGTCAGGGGAACGGCGACACAGGCCATCACCCCGGTCTCGCGCTGGGCCTGCTGCCAGGGCCCGCCCTGCACGGTCGCTGCCAGATCGGTGTTGACGCAGGGGCGTTGCGTCCGGAACGCTTCACCGGAAATACCCTTGCCAAATTCGTTGTCGGGGTCGATCGAGAAGCGCGATCGCGTAATCAGATGGAGACTTTCGCCGGTGCCGGCAATCGGCTTCAGCCAGGTCGAGCCCGCCTCGGCCAGCAGGACGGCGGTGGCAACGGATTTTCCGCTGTAGACGGCGGCATCGCAAACGCGCTGATAGAGTTCCTGTTCGGTCTTGGCGCGCAGAATAGCTTCATTGGTGGCGCTGATGGCGCCGAACATCCGGTTCAGCCGCCGCATCGCCCGCTCGCCGTCCTTGCGCGCGGCCTCATGATCGAAATTGTCGAGCGCGAACGAAACGTTCGCCGACACGCGCTCCAGCATCGAAATGATCTGGCGACTGAGCGAGCCGGGTTCGCGCCGGGTAACGAGGAAGACGCCGACGCTGCGGCCATTGCAGGTCAGCGGCAGCGCCGCGGCAGCACCGACCTGTCCGGTCTTGGCGCCGTCGCGCCAGGCCATCGAGCGCGTGTCGTTGAGAAAGTCGTTGCTGACGATCACCTGCTGGTCGCGAAAGGCTTGTCCGCACACCCCCGAGCCCTCGGGTGTGCCGGCCACGGTCGAAATATCGATGCTGCGGAGGCGGGCGATGTCATCGCCACAACCGGCAGCGAAACGCAGCAGGTCGGTGCCCGGCTCCAGCAGGAAGACGGCCGAGCCCAGGAAGTCTCCGCTGAAGTAGGCGGCTTCGCTGACTTTCCGGTACAGTTCTTCGGGTGATTTGGCGTACAGGATCGCTTCGTTGGTGGCATTCAACGCCGCAAACGTACGCACGATTTCGGTCTTCAACGTCCCCAAGCTCCCTGCGGACAACACGGGCCAGCCCCCGCGGGATTTATGCGTCGGAGACGCCTAAATGGACGTTATTGGCCGCCGGAAGATGCGATTCAGAGTAAATGCCCGGCGAACGGCCTCCGCAGAAACACGGAAAAATTAAGACTCTGTTGGTGATGTCGCAGGCTACGGGCCGCGTGACGTGCCAGGCCTGCAATTTCCGTATCCCGCCACATCGGTTCCGCCTGATGAAATCCGGTCGCGCCAAGCGCATCCTGCGACATGGCTATCCAGACATTCTGCGCTTGCTCTCAAGCCACCGCTTTGAGACCATGCCATGGCGGACAACAAGCAAGATCCGCAACAAGCAAGACTGCAACAAGCAAGACCCGCCGCTCGCGCGGGCATTCGAAGAGGAAATCCCATGCCGATCGTTCAGGCCGACCGTCTCACGCGCATTGGCGCGGCGCTGCTGAGGGCCGCCGGCGCATCGGAGGAGGAAGCCGGCGTCGTGGCGGCCGGCTGCGTCAACGCCAACCTCGCCGGGCATGACTCGCACGGCGTGATTGCGATTCCGACCTATATCGACCGCGTCAAGGCCGGCCA
The DNA here is from genome assembly GCF_900099825.1 of Bradyrhizobium ottawaense. NCBI lineage: Bacteria > Pseudomonadati > Pseudomonadota > Alphaproteobacteria > Hyphomicrobiales > Nitrobacteraceae > Bradyrhizobium > Bradyrhizobium ottawaense. Next base: position 2,762,277 of record NZ_LT629693.1, read on the forward strand.
TATCGTGCCCGGCGCGAAGTGGACCATCGTGCAGGAATCGCCGACCACGACCGTGATCGACGGGCATTGGGGATTCGGCTTTCACGTCAATGCCAAGGCGATGGCCATGACGATCGAAAAGGCCAAGACCGCCAATGTCGCGGCCTGCACGGTGTTCCGGCAGAGCCATGTCGGACGCCTCGCCGCCTATCCGATGATGGCGATGCGGGCCGGCATGATCGGCATCGCGGCCGCCGATTCCGGCCGTTCGCCGAAGCACGTGGCGCCGTTCGGCGGCCGCGAGGCCCGCCTCGGCACCAATCCGATCTCGATCGCGGTGCCTTCCGACCTTGAAGCTCCCTTCTATCTGGACATGGCGACGTCGGCGGTCGCGGCGGGCAAGATCGCGCTGTCGGTGGCGCGCGGCGAACAGATTCCGCAAGGCTGGATCATCGATGCCGAGGGCCGGCACACCACCGACCCCACCCAGTACCGCAAGGGCGGCGCGCTGCTGCCGCTCGGCGGCAGCGAGGGCTACAAGGGCTCGGGCCTCGCCGCGATGGTCGAAGTGCTGTGCGGCCTGCTCACGGGCCTCGGTTTCGGCGTCGAACCGACCGGCCGCCACAACGACGGAACTTTCATGGCGGTGTTCAACGTCGCCGCATTTCGGCCGCTGAAGGATTTCGAAAAAGAGGTCGGCGAGTTCGCGCGTTATCTCAAATCGACACCGCCGTCGGAAGGCTCTCCCGGCGTGTTCTATCCGGGCGAGCTCGAATACATCCGCGAAAAGAAGCGGCGGGCCGAAGGCATCGAGATCGAGGACGCCACCTGGGACAAGTTGAAGGCGCTTGCCGCCGACTACAAGCTCGCCGCCGAACTCGACCTGAAATGAAACCCACCCGCACAAGGAGAATAACATGACACGGCAAATGGCGATGGTGGGCTTCCTGCAGGCCCAGAACTGCACCAATCTTCCGAGTTCGTGGCGTCACCCGGAGTCGCGCGACGATTCGATGTCGGCCGATTATTACCAGGAGATTGCCCGGATTCTCGAAGCCGGAAAATTCCATATGGCGTTCTTCGACGATCGCCTCGCGATGCCGGACCGTTACGGCAACGACCACGCCCATACCGTGGAATACGGCATCCGCTGCGTGAAGATGGACCCGATCGTGGTGCTGACCACGATGGGCATGGTCACCACCAAGCTCGGACTGGCCTCGACCTGTTCGACCACCTATTACGAGCCGTTCGACGTGGCGCGCCGGTTTGCCACCCTCGACCTGATGACCAACGGCCGCGCCGCCTGGAACGTGGTCACGTCGGTGAACGACGGCGAAGCCCACAACATGGGCAAGGACGCCCATCTCGATCATGATCACCGCTACGACCGCGCCGACGAGTTCATGGAAGTCGTGCTCGGCCACTGGGACTCCTGGGAAGACGGCTCGCTGATCGTCGACAAGAAGAGCGGGCGCTTTGCCGATCCGAGCAAGGTGAAGCGGCTCGATCACAAGGGGCAATTCTACAAGTCGCGCGGGCCGTTCACCGTGCCGCGTTCGAGCCAGGGCCACCCCGTCATCATCCAGGCCGGCGCTTCCGGCCGCGGCCAGCGCTTCGCCGGCCGGTGGGGCGAGGTGATCTTCACCGCAGCGCGCAACCTGGCGGCCGCCAAGCAGGGCTATGATGCCATCCGGAACGAAGCCGCCAAGGCGGGCCGCGATCCCGACCAGATGTTTCTCTGCAACCTGATCACCCCGGTATCGGGCGCCACCAAGGCCGAGGCCCAAGACAAGATGGCGTTGATCGAAAAGCTGCCGCTGGAGATCGACGCGCTGTCGTTGCTGTCGGAGGGGCTGAACTATGACTTCGCCTCCAAGGGCCTCGACGAACCCCTGACCACGGAAGAACTGCAGAGCATGCAGGGCATCATCGGTATCCGCGACGGCGTGCTCAAGACTTCCGGCAAGTCCAACCCCTCGGCTCGCGACTTCGTCACCTTCAGCGGACGCGGCCAGACCGCCGACGCCATCGTCGGCGGACCGAAGGAAATCGCCGACAGGCTGGAAGAAATGTTCGTCAACCGCGGCTGCGACGGCTTTGTGATCGCCGCCACCTATGTGCCCGGCTCCTACGCCGACTTCGTCAAGCATATCGTTCCGGAACTGCAGCGCCGCGGCCTGTTCCACAAGGATTATTCCGGCAAGACGCTGCGCGAAAATCTCGGTCTGCGGCGCCCCGCCGCCGGCGCTTGGAAAACCCCGCCGCAAGCCGCGGCCGAATAACAAGAACAAATAAGAACAAGAGGAAGACACATGCGTTGGCTCAAATTCACCGCCGCCGGCAAAACATCCTGGGGCCTCGTCGAGGGCGACAAGGTGGTCACCGTCAGCGGCGATCCCTTTGGCGAATGGCAGCGCGACGCGCAAACCCATGCGCTGAAGGATGTGAAGATCGAACTGCCGCTGATCCCGCGCACCTTCTATTGTGTCGGCCTCAATTACCTGAAGCACCTCAAGGAAGCCGCCGACAAGGCCGGTACGGTACCGAACGTGCCTGACCGGCCCGAAATCGGCTATCGCGCCCAGAACGCCCTGATCGCTCACGATGAAGATGTCGTGATCCCGGCCACCGCGACCGAGAAGATTCACTACGAAGGCGAACTCGCGGTCGTGATCGGCAAGAAGGCAAAGCACCTCACCGAGGCCAACGCGATGTCCTGCGTGTTCGGCTACACCATCGGCAACGACGTCAGCGAACGCACCTGGCAGAAGGCCGACCGCGGACTGTGGCGCTCCAAGAACGCCGACACCTTCAAGCCGATGGGCCCGTGGATCGAGACCGACGTCGACCTCGACAAGATGGAAACCACCATCCGCGTCAACGGCAAGCGGACCGGCCACTTCCACACCAACGACATGATCTTCGGCGTCGTACCGTTCATCGTCGAACTGACCAAATATTTCACGCTGTGGCCGGGCGACGTGATCTGGATGGGCACCGACGGCGCCTCCCCCGACATCAAAGCCGGCGACGTCGTCGAAATCGACATCACGGGGATCGGCACCCTGCGCAACAAATTCGTCGCCGAGAAGCGGTAATCAGGACCGCGCCGGCGCGCCGGCCCGGTTCGGCGAAACCAGCCCGACAATCACGGTCGCGACCGCGGCGACCGCGATGTTCAGGATCAGTGCGCCAAGGCCGACATAGAACACATAGCTGGCGCCGCCGAGATCGATTGTCGCCAGCGGCTTCAGGCCGTTGCTCCATGCCGTCCACGATCCCCAGCCGATGCCGGCCGCCCAGCCGAGCAGCAGGCCTTCGGCGCGGAACCAGCGCGTGAACAATCCGAACACCAGCGCCGGAAACGTCTGCAGGATCCAGAGGCCGCCGAGCAGTTGCAGGTCGAGCGCATATTGCGTCGGCAGGAACAGGATGAAGGCGAGCGCGCCGACCTTCACCACCAACGACGCGATCTTCGCCACGCCCGCCTCGCCGGCATGGCTGATGTTGGGATCGACATAGGATTTCCAAACGTTGCGGGTGAAGAGATTGGCGGCGCCGATGCTCATGACCGCCGCCGGCACCAGCGCGCCGATCGCGATGGCCGAGAACGCAAAGCCCGCGAACCAGGACGGGAACAGCACCTGGAACAGCATCGGCACCACGTCGTTCGGCGAGGTTACCTTGATATTGGCGGCATGGGCCATGTAACCGAGCAGCGCGATCAGGCCGAGCAGCAACGTGTAGGCCGGCAGCAGGATCGCGTTCTTGCGGATGGTGTCGGCCGATTTCGAGGCGAAGATGCCGGTTAGCGTATGCGGATACATGAAGGCGGCAAGCGCTGAGCCAAACGCCAGTGTCGCGTAGGGCAACATCTGCGCCGGCTTCAGGATCAGGCCGGTGGCACCGCCCTTGGCCGTAAAGGCATCGTTGGCGGCGGCGAACACCGCGCCATAGCCGCCGAGTTTTGCCGGCACGATGACAACGGCCACCAGCACCACGATATAGATCATGATGTCCTTGACGAAGGCGATCAGGGCCGGCGCGCGCAGGCCGGAACTATAGGTGTACACAGCCAGGATGATGAAGGCGGCGACAATCGGCAGTTCGCCGGTCAGCCCCATCGCCTTGATCACGACCCCCATACCGATCAGTTGCAGGGCGATATAGGGCATGGTCGCGACCATGCCCGTGATCGCAACGGCCAGTTCGAGCCCGCGCGAACCGTAGGTGCCGTGAACGACGTCGGCCGCCGTCACATGGCCGTTGGCGTGCGCCTTCTTCCACAACACGGGCATGACCGCGAAGACGAAGGGATAGACGATGATGGTATAGGGTAGCGCAAAAAAGCCGTAAGCGCCGACCGCATAGACCAGTGCCGGCACCGCGATCACGGTATAGGCGGTATAGAAATCGCCGCCGACCAGGAACCAGGTGATCCAGGTGCCGAACTGCCGGCCACCGAGCCCCCATTCATCGAGATGTTCGCTGACCGGTCCGGCCTTCCAGCGCGCGGCCAGAAATCCCATGACGGTGACGAGTGCAAAGAAGAAGATGAAAACCGAGAGCGCAACCCATTCGATCTGACCAGCCATCGCGCTGCCCTCAAGGTGCTTCGTCAGGCGTACGGCTGCGATACACCAGCCAGATCAGGAGCGAGGAGATCGGCACCCAGGCGAGCTGGTACCAGTAGAAGAAGGGAAAACCGAACAGCGAAGGCTCGGTGAAGTTATAGAAGGGCACCCACAACAGGCCGACAAACGGCAGCAGCAACAAGATCCACATCGGCGGCTCCAGCCTCGCGCCGGCTTACCTCACCGGCGTTCCCTTAACGCAATAATCTAGGAACCGGATCGTTGCGCCGCCAAGCGAATTCAGCATTGCTGCGATGCGATGCGCGATAAAGTGATTGGCGCGATCGTTCAACGGCGGCCTTGTCAGAACGCCGGCGCCTGGCCGTTTCGGCCATAGGTGATGCGCGGCGCCTGCACAGTGCCGTCCGGCTGCTTTTTCGCGGCGGCCACGAAAATCTTGGTGCCAGGCTGCACTTCTTCCCTCTTGCCCATCTCATAGGTGACCACGACCGTCTCCGGGGTGACGAGTAATTTCTTCTCGCCGTCCTTGTACTTCACTGACAGGGTCTGCCCGTCGACGCCGGTGACGGCCTGTTCGACATTTGCATTGGTCATCTTGCTCTTGGGCAACAGGTCCCAATCATAATGGCCTTCACCGGTGCCACGCATGGATTCCGGGAAAATGTGAACCTCAATGGCTTTCTGGACGCCGTCAGCCTGCATCATGCCGGCCGAGCCGACGAACATGCCTTGCTTGATGTCACTCATCCTGGACGGAACGATCACGACAAACAGCGGATTGTCGGTCAACGTCAGCTTCAACTCGGCGCCGTCGCGATTTTTGACCACATAGACCGGGCCCTCGATACGCTCGACGGTGCCGCGGATGCGGACGGTTTCCTGGGCCGATGCCGGCAGGGCCATGCCGATGGAAATGAGGCTGGCGGCCGTCATCATGCGTCGTGCCATAGCAAACATGGTCATCCTCCCTGTTCTTGAATCGGGCGTTGGCAACTCCTTGAGAGCGAGGTTCGGTTCGCCCAGGAAAGTCTAACCCCCGGGAGCAGCAGATATTCCCTACTCCGGCTTGATGCCGGCATCCTTGATGACCTGGCGCCAGCGCTCTTCCTCGCGAAGAAAATACCGGTCGAGCACGTCGGGCGGCTCGGCCACCATCACCAGGCCTTCGTTGACGCCGAGCTTCTTGAAGGCGTCGGATTGCACGGCCTTCGCGGCCGATTTGTTCAGACGGTCGATGATGTCGGGCGGCGTCTTCGCCGGCGCGTAGACGCCATACCAGGCTTCGGCGGCATAGCCGGGGACGCCGGCCTCCGACACCGTCGGCAATTGCGGGAATGCCGGCGAGCGTTCCGCCGAGGTCACGGCGATCGCGCGCAACTGTCCGGATTCGACCAGTGAAGCCGCACTCGCCACCGTCGTGAACATCACCTGGATCTGTCCGCCAAGCAGGTCGGTGATCGCAGGCGCAGCGCCCTTGTAGGGCACCGTCGTCAGGTTGACCTTCGCCATGTGCTTGAACAATTCACCGGCCAGATGCGCCGACGTGCCGGTGCCGTAGGTGCCGTAGGAGAGCTTGTCAGGCTCGGCTTTGGCCGCGGCGACGAGGTCCGCAATCGACTTGATCGGGGACGCCGGATTGACCACGACGAGATTGAACGAACGCGCCACCAGCGCCACCGCGGCAAAGTCGCCATGGGCGTCGTAGGGCAGTTTGGCCTGCAGGCTTGGATTGACGGCGTTGGCGAACGTCCCCATCAGCAGCGTATAGCCGTCAGGCGCGCTCGCCGCGACCGATTGCGTTCCGATGATGGTCCCCGCCCCCGGCTTGTTCTCGATGATGACGGAGACGCCGAGATCCTTCGACATCTCCTGCGCCAGCGTCCGCGCCACCACGTCGGTCCCGCCGCCCGGCGCGAACGGGACCACGATTTTGACAAGGCGTTCGGGATAGGCCGCGAAGGCCGCGCCGTTTGGAAGCGCGATCAGTAGCGCGCATGCTGCAAACGCGAACAGAACGGATGACTTCGCAGTGATGTTTCGGGCTTGCATGAGTCCTGACTTGCGGTGGGAATAAGGAAGCATCACCAAATCACGGCCGACCCCACAATGCTATGCGTCTGATGACCATCGGTCATGACGCCGGGATCGCGTGCCAATCGCGCGGCCATCGACTAGCATCCCGCCCAACAACAATAACCAGGATCCCGGGAGGATTTCACATGAGGCACTGGCTGGCCGGATTGATGCTGTTGATCGCGCCACAGGCGTTCGCGCAGCAGGCGGTTCCCACGATCGCGTTCGACTCCGTCCCCAATCCCTTAAAACTGCCGCCGAACATGTATTTCGGCGAAGTGTCGGGCGTGTCGGTCAATTCCAAGGGCCATGTGTTCGCGCTGTCGCGCGGCAACACCAGCGGGCCGGCCTATGCCGCCGCGGCGACGCAACTGCTGGAATTCGACGCGCAGGGCAAGTTCATCCGCGAGATCGGCAAGAACCTCTACGCCTGGTCGTTCGGGCATACCGTCAAGATCGATCCCCAGGACAACATCTGGGTGACGGATAAAGGCTCGGACATGGTGATCAAGTTCGATCCCGAGGGCCGCGTCCTGATGGTGTTCGGCCGCAAGCAGGAAGCCTCCGACGAGGACACCGCGCCGCTGAAACATCCGAAGCCGCCGCTGCCGTCCGAGGACGGCAGGTTCCGGCAGGTCACCGATGTCACCTGGGACAAGGCCGGCAACACTTTTATTAGCGACGGCTATATCAATTCGCGTGTCGCCAAGGTCGACAAGGACGGCAACTGGCTGAAGTCGTGGGGCGACCGCGGCAAGGAGCCCGGCCAGTTCAACACCCCGCATTCGATCGCCTCCGACGCCAACGGCAATGTCTATGTCGCCGACCGCGGCAATCACCGGATCCAGGTGTTCGACGGCGACGGCAAGTTCCTGCGCCAGATCACGATCGACGTACCGGTGCCGGCGGGCGCCAAGCCCGCGATTGGCAAGATCCCGGATGAGGCGATGATGGCCGGCGGCACCTTCTATCCGGGCTCGCCCTGGTCGCTGTGCATCACCCCGCCGCCGAACCAGGTGCTGTACAGTTCGGATGCCTGGCCCGGCCGGATCTACAAGCTCAGCCTCGATGGAAAGCTGCTCGGCGTGCTCGGCCAGTCCGGCAAGCAGTTGAAGCAGTTCGGCTGGATCCACGCGATGGCGTGCCCGTCGGAGAACGTGCTGTTCGTGGCCGAGCTGCTGAACTGGCGGGTGCAGAAGCTGCTGCTGAAGCCGTAGTCCAGTTCGTCATTGTGCGACCGCCTCAAATCATCCGCGCCACAAACGGAATTTTCCGCAGCAGCGCCGTGAGTCCCCAACTCAGCGACAGCGCAGCCGCGAACACGACCGCGGCCTTCACGACGGCCGGCCAAGAATAATCGTAGACGGGGTATTGCAGCCAGATAACAAAAATGTAGTGGGTGAGAAAAATGCCGTAGGCCTGCGGGCACATGGCGTCGAGCACCCTCGCGCCGGATGATGCGAAGCGCACCGACACCGCCAGCACCGTAAACGCCATCGCCGCGCTGAACAGCGCAAAGGCGAGGCCATAGGCTGACCGCCACCACAGCGACGGCGAATTGAAATCCACGACCCAATTGTGGCGGACGTACACCAGCAGCAGGATCGCGCCGTAGAACACCGATGCGAATACCAGCCACACCGGCCAGCGTTTTGCGATTTCGCCGTCCTCTGCCAAAATGCCGTCGCGAATGCGGACGACGCCGATGCCCACGCCGATCAGGAAATAACCCGCATACAGCAGGATACGGCTGGTCTGGATCGGCAGCGGATAGCCGCCCGGCTCCAGCCAACTGGTGTCACCGAAGACCAGATGCATCGGCAGGTAGATCGCGACCGACAGGGACAGCAATGCCACCAAGGCCTTCCATGGCCTGTCCCGCAGCGTGAGGATCAGCAGACCGAACGTCTTCGCCGTCCCCGGCATCAACGACAACAGCACGGCGGCGACGATATCGAGCGCCAGCAGCACCCACAGAAACCAGGCAGGGCCCGACGGCCACGGTCCGATGGTCAAGGTATGCCACCAGAAATGAAAGAAGTTGAAATCGGTGGTGCCGGGCAAATGATACCGCAGGAAGGTCGGGTAATAGGCGACCGGCATCAGCACGAAGATCGAAATCAAGAACGGCATTCCGAGCCGCCAGACGCGATGACGCCCGAAATTGGTCGGTCCCCTGCGCGCCAGGCTGGCATGGACGAACAGCCCCGAGATCAGGAACATGCACGCCATAAAGAAACTGTCATTGAACAGCACCACCAGATCGAAGCCGAGCCAACGCATACGGTCGCCGCTGCCGAAATGGGTGTAGTTGAGGACGGAGTGATGCAACAGCACCAACAGCGTGATGAAGGTGCGCGCGCGGTCGAGGGCAACGATGCGCTTGACCGTCTTGACGGCCTGATCGCTCCCGCCGGTCTTGCGCGGCATTTCAGCGCTTCTGTTCACGGCGCTCTTGTCTTGATTTTGCGCAATCATCTTTCGAACGCATCGTAAATCAGCTTCTTGACGTTTACCTGAACGTGCAGCCGATTGGATGGCGCATTTTCCAGCACCACAAAGAACATGTCCTCGGCGCGGTCGACCACCAGATAGGCGCCGGTGGCGCCATCCCACTTGATTTCACCGGGAGAGCCCGGCGGCGGCGGCACGGCGGTGCCGGGGTCGGTGCGGATCCCGAACCCATAGCCGAACCCAAAACCATCGCCAGGATAATAAAAGAAGTTCCGCTTCACCCCCGAGCCCGGGCCGACATGGTCGCTGCTCATGTCGGCGAACGTCCTGGGGCTGAGATAGGTCTTGCCGTCAAGTGTGCCGCCGTTCAGCAGCATCTGCCCGTAACGCGCGAGATCGGCGACGGTCGAGACCAGTCCGCCGCCGCCGGATTCCCAGCGGGTGACATCGAGCGAATTGCGCTCGACGTGGCGGTCGCTGTCCAGCGGCTGGGCGTAGCGCGCCCGCTCGGCCGGATCGGTCAGGAAGAACTTGGTCGTCGTCATTGCCAGCGGATCGAACAATTGCGTTTTTTCGAACTGGTAGAGCGACTGGCCGGACGCGACTTCGATCACGCGGCCGAGCACGTCGATCGAATGTCCGTAGTCCCATAGTGTGCGCGGCTGCTCGGCCAGCGGCACTTTGGCGATCCGCTCGGCAAATCCGGCATTGTCGAAATCACCGAGATAGATCCCGTCATAGGCGGACTTGACCAGGTTCCGCTCGCCATAGAAACCGTAGGTGATGCCCGACGTGTGCAACAACAGATCCTCGACCGTGATCGGCCGTCGCGGCGGCACGAGATCGAGCACGGCGTTGCCGGAATCGTTCTTGCGTTCGACGCCGACCTTGATACCGGCAAAGGAGGGAATGTATTTGCTGACGGGATCGTCGAGTTTAATGCTGCCGCGATCGACCAGCATCATCGCCGCCACGCTGGTCACGGTCTTGGTCAGCGAATGCAGCGGAAAGATCGTATCTGGCGTCAGGTCGATGCCGGCATCGACGTCGCGTTGGCCGAACCATTTGAAATAGACCGGCTTGCCGTGGCGCTGGATCAATACGAGGGCACCGGGAGTTTTCTTCGTCGCAACCTGCTCTTTCAGGAAATCGTCGATCCGCGACAGCTTTTCGGTCGACAGCGTCGCATTTGGCGGCGGCCCGAATTCGGCGGCAGGGAGCCGGCTCGCCGTCGAGGCAAAAGCGGCGATCGCCGCAACCAGAAGCGCACGATAGCCCATCGACGCTGACTTTCGCCGAACCATCCGCTTTCTCTCCAGTTTGGTGCGCGGACCTTGTGGCATCGAATCGCGCTGATCGCGATCACGAATACGGGTTAATCAGCTTCTGCTGTTCCGCGCTGTGATGGGCCAGCATGTCGATGAAGGTTCTGACCTTCGCCGACAGGTGATGACGGTGCGGATAGACCGCGTTCATGGATAATTCTACGGGACGATACTCCGGCAGCAGGCGCACCAGGTGGCCGGCCTCGAGATCGTCGTGAACCAAAAAACCCGCGGCAAGAGATATCGCGTGGCCGTGCAGCGCCGCCGTCCGCAGCGTCTCGCCGCTATTGCTGATCAGATTGCCGGACACCCGCACTGAAGCCGGCGCGCCCTTGCGGTCGACGAACCGCCAGTCGTCCCCCCAGGGATAGTTGACGTGGCGAACGCAATTGCGCTCCGACAGATCAGGCAGTCGCTGCGGCCGGCCATATTTCTCGATATAGGCGTGCGAGCAGCACAGCACTTGCCGCCAGGTGGCGAGGCTGCGCACGATCAGGCTTGAGTCCGGTGGCTGCGTCATGCGGATCGCGACATCGTATCCCTCGTCGATCATGTCGACCGTTCGCTCGCCCATCTGCAGATCGACCTTGACCTCGGGATAACGCGCCAGGAATTCGGCGACCACCGGCGCCACGAACTGCACGATGTGGGTCGCGCAATAGATCCGCAGCGTGCCGCGCGGCGTCAATTGCTGGGCGCCGGCGATGTCGTCGGCCTGTTCGATATCGGCGAGGATCTGGACGCAGCGGTCGTAATAGGCCTTGCCGACTTCGGTGAGGCTGACCTTGCGCGTGGTGCGCTGAAGCAGCCGCGCGCCGAGCCGGTCTTCCAGCGACTGCACATGGTTGCTCACCATCGTCGTCGACATCTCGAGGCGGCGCGCGGCGGCGGAAAACCCGCCGCTATCCACCACCCGGACAAAGGCCGTCAAACTGGTCAGCCGATCCATCGGCAAGCCTCCGATTGTCCACCATTACTGGATAATGCTTCCAATATTGCCGGGATTATCACACCCGGGCCGATATTGCATCTTCCGCACGTACCCCGCGCCCTCCTCCCGAGGACGCTCGCCAGAGCTGCGAGGATGCCATGTCGACCACGACCTATACCACTGACACCACATCGAAAATCAGCCTTCGCCCGTCGCAGAAGGCGGTCAAGCGCGCCGCGCTGGCGCTCCTCGTCGCCCTTGGAATCGCCGCCGCCGCGGACTTTGGCTACGGCTATCTCACCACCGGCCGCTACCTGGAATCGACCGACGACGCCTACGTCAAGGCCGACTCCACGATCATCTCGCCCAAAGTGTCCGGCTACATCGCGCAGGTGCTGGTCGGCGACAACCAGCCGGTGAAGGCCGGGCAGCTTCTGGCCCGGATCGATGATCGCGACTTCAGGTCGGCGCTCGATTCCGCCCATGCCGACGTCGATGCCGCCGAGGCTTCGGTGCGCAATCTCGATGCCCAGATCGCCCTGCAGCAGCCGGTCATCGAACAGGAAACCGCCGACGTCGCCGCCGCCGAGGCCAATCTGCAATTCGCAAGGGAAGAGCAGGCCCGCTACGACGGCCTGATGAAGACCGGCTCCGGCACCATTCAGCGCGCGCAGCAGACCGACGCCGCGTTGCGCGAAAAGAGCGCCCAGCTGCAGCACGAGAAATCCGGCCTGATCGCAGCGCAGCGGAAGGTCGACGTTCTCACCACCGAACGCGCCAAGGCCGTGGCGCAACTCGATCGTGCCCGCGCGGTCGAACAGCAGGCGGCGCTGAACGTGTCCTACACCAGGATATCGGCGCCGGTCGACGGCACCGTCGGCGCGCGATCGCTTCGGGTGGGTCAATTCGTGCAGGCCGGCACGCAGTTGATGGCGGTGGTGCCGCTGGACGCGGTCTATGTGGTTGCGAATTTCAAGGAAACCCAGCTCACCCATGTGCGCAACGGGCAGCCGGTCGAAATCAGCATCGACAGCTTCCACGGCACCAAACTGAAGGGGCATGTCGACAGCCTGTCGCCGGCGAGCGGCCTCGAATTCGCGCTGCTGCCGCCCGACAACGCCACCGGCAATTTCACCAAGATCGTGCAGCGCGTGCCGGTGAAGATTGTGCTCGACGACCACAACCTGACCGGTCTGCTGCGGCCGGGCATGTCGGCCGAGCCCACCGTCAACACCAAGGCGACGGTGCTGGCCGAAAGCGAAGCCAAGTCACGGCTGGCCTCGGAGGCCGCGCTGGCGCACCGAACGGCAGCTAAGGCGCCTTTTCAGCCAGCGATTACCAAGTCCTGCCGGACAATCCTTCCATATCCTACCCGATTATCGGATCTGAAAGCCTAATGCATCCTGCCTCTGCCTGAGCAAGAGGAGATCCCCGTGACCGCACTCCAGCCCACCATGAACACCGCTTCCGCCGCCAACCTCGGGGGCCATCCCGCGCAAGCCGCGGCGGCGCCGGCGATCTCGGCCAAGACCTGGATCGCGGTCATCGGCGCCACGCTCGGCGCCTTCATGGCGGTGCTCAACATCCAGATCGTCAACGCCTCGCTGGCCGACATCCAGGGCGCGATCGGCGCCGGGATCGATGACGGCGGCTGGATCTCGACCTCCTATCTGATCGCCGAAATCGTGGTGATCCCGCTCAGCGGCTGGCTCGCGCAGGTGTTCTCGGTCCGTCGCTACCTCCTGACCAACGCCGTCCTGTTTCTCATCCTCTCGGTGGCCTGCGCTTTTGCGCAGGACCTGCCGCAGATGATCGTGCTGCGCGCGATCCAGGGTTTTACCGGCGGCGTGCTGATCCCGATGGCGTTCACCCTCATCATTACGTTGCTGCCGAAGACAAAGCAGCCGGTCGGGCTGGCGCTGTTTGCGGTGTCCGCGACCTTCGCGCCCGCCATCGGCCCAACCATCGGCGGCTACCTGACCGAAAACTGGGGCTGGCAGTACATCTTCTACGTCAATCTGGTGCCGGGCGCCGTGATGATCGCAATGCTGTGGTTCTCGCTCGAAGCCAAGCCGATGAAGTTGTCGCTGCTGCGCGAAGGCGACTGGGGCGGCATCGCGACCATGGCCATCGGTCTCTCCGCATTGCAGACCGTGCTCGAGGAAGGCAACAAGGACGACTGGTTCGGCTCTTCCTTCATCGTCAACCTGTCGGTGATTGCAGCGATTTCGCTGACCGCCTTCCTGTGGATCGAACTGACCACCGCAAAGCCGTTGCTCAACCTGCGCCTGCTGGCCCGCCGCAATTTCGGCTTCGGCGTGCTCTCCAATTTTCTGATGGGCGTCGCCCTTTACGGCTCGGTGTTTATCTTGCCGGTCTACCTGTCCCGCATTCAGGGCTATAATTCCGAACAGATCGGCATGGTGCTGGCCTGGACCGGTCTGCCGCAACTCCTGCTGATCCCCCTGGTGCCGCGGCTGATGAAACGCTTCGACCCGCGGCTGGTCATTGGCGTCGGCTTCGCCCTGTTCGCCGCTTCCAACTTCATGAACATCTACATGACCAACGATTACGCCACCGATCAGTTGTTCTGGCCCAACGTGGTGCGTGCCGTCGGACAGGCATTGGCCTTCGCGCCGCTCTCGGCCGTCGCCACATCAGGCATCGAAGCGCAGAATGCAGGCTCGGCCTCCGCCCTGTTCAACATGATGCGCAACCTCGGCGGCGCCGTCGGCATCGCCGCGCTGCAGACCTTCCTGACCAAGCGCGAGCAGTATCACTCCAACGTGCTGATGCAGTCGGTGTCGATACTGGAGCAGGCAACCCGTACCCGGATCGAGCAACTGACGCAGTATTTCATCACTCACGGCGTCGCCGATCATGCGGAAGCGACGCATCGTGCGGTGATCGCCATCGGCAGGATCGTGCAGAAGCAGGCCTTCATCCTGGCCTTCAGCGATACCTTCTATCTGCTCGGCGCCGCGCTAATCGTTGCACTCATGGCAGCGTTGCTGCTGAAGAAGCCCAACCATCTTGCAGATGGCGGCGCGCACTGACTTTTTAGACGCGTTTTCTCGAAAACGCTTTTGGAATATACCTTCAACCCCGAGAAAGGAGAACGACCATGAAACCCCGGATGAACTACTACCAGGCTGCCCCCGACACCATCAAGGCGCTCAGCGCACTGGAAGCCCAGATCCAGGGCTCCGGCCTCGAAAAATCGCTGATCGAACTGGTCAAGACCCGCGCGTCGCAGATCAATGGCTGCGCCTTTTGCATCAACATGCACACCCAGGACGCCCGCAAGCAGGGCGAAACCGAGCAGCGGTTGTATCTGCTGAACGCCTGGCGCGAGTCGCCGCTCTACACCGACCGCGAACGCGCCGCATTGGCGTGGACCGAAGCGTTGACGCTGATCGCCGAGACTCACGCGCCCGACGATCTCTACAACGATGTCCGCGCCCATTTCAACGAAGCGGAGACGGTCAATCTGACCATGCTGATCGGGGCGATCAATGCGTGGAACCGGCTCGCGATCGCGTTCCGCGCGGTGCACCCGGTGAAGGTGGCGGCTGCGGTGGCGTGAGCGCGTAACTGTCGTGCCCCGCGAAGGCGGGGCATCCAGCACGCCGGGGCTTCTTGGTCAATTACGAACGTCTCTGGAATACTGGATCGCCCGCTCCAGTGCGCAATCGCGCACAAGGCGGGCGATGACGTACCGAGACTACACCGCCGTCTTCTTGGCGAACTCGACATAGATCTCGCGCAGCCGGTCGGTCATCGGGCCGGGCTTGCCGTTGCCGACCTTCTTGCCGTCGATCGTCACCACCGCCTGCACGAACACGGTGGCGCTGGTGACGAAGGCTTCCTTGGCGGCCAGCGCCTCTTCGATCGTGAACGCGCGTTCCTCGACGCGAAGCTGGCGCTCCTCGGCCAGCGCGACCACCGCCTTGCGGGTGCAGCCCGGCAGAATCTCGCTGCCGTTCTGGCGCGTCACGATCACGTCGTCCTGGGTCAGGATGAAGCAGGACGACGAACCGCCCTCGGTCACCTTGCCGTCCTCGATCATCCAGGCTTCGCCGGCGCCGGCGACCGCGGCGGCCTGCTTGGCCAGCACCTGCGCGAGCAGCGCCACGCTCTTGATGTCGCGGCGCGTCCAGCGCAGATCGGGCACGGTGATCACGCCGATGCCGGTCTTGGCCGACGGCGCGTTGATGATGTCCTTGACCGAGGTGAACATGACCAGCGTGGGCTTGACGCCCTTGGGAAACGCAAAATCGCGACCGGTGTCGGCGCCGCGCGTCACTTCCAGATAGACCATGCCGTTGACGAGATTGTTGCGGGTCACCAGCTCCCGCTGGATTTCCTGGATGCGCTCGATGCTTTCGGGCAAGGCCAGCTCGATCTCGCCGACCGAACGCTCCAGCCGCGCCAGATGCGAGGCGTTGTCGATCAGCTTTCCGTCCAGCACCGCGGCGACTTCGTAGATGCCGTCGGCAAACAGGAAGCCGCGGTCCAAAATCGAGACCTTGGCCTCTGACATGGGCACGAACGAGCCGTTGACGTAAGCGATCTGTTCCAAAGCGGATTCTCCCGGGGAGGCACGACGAAGACGGTCCTTCCTATACGCAAATTGTTAATGCCGATAAACCCTCCCGACGTCATTCCGGGGCGGCACGCGATTGCACCGAGCACCTCGGAACAATGAAGCCTAATGCGACAGAATCTTCGACAGGAATTTCTGCGCTCGGTCGCTCCGCGGACTGCCGAAAAAGTCCGTTTTCAGCGCGTCCTCGACGATTTCGCCCTGATCCATGAAGATCACCCGGTGCGCGACCTTGCTGGCAAAGCCCATTTCATGGGTCACGACCATCATGGTCATGCCCTCGCGGGCGAGATCGACCATGACGTCGAGCACCTCCGAGATCATTTCGGGGTCGAGCGCCGAGGTCGGTTCGTCGAACAGCATCGCGATCGGGTCCATGGCGAGCGCCCGCGCAATTGCCACACGCTGCTGCTGGCCGCCGGACAGTTCGGCCGGATATTTGTTCGCTTGCGCCTTCAAGCCGACGCGATCGAGCAGCTTTTCGGCCTTGGCGATCGCCTCGGCGTGCGACCGGCCCAGCACCTTCTCCTGCGCGAGACAGAGGTTCTCGATGATCCGCAAGTGCGGAAACAGCTCGAAATGCTGGAACACCATGCCGACTCGCGCCCGGAGTTTCGGCAGGTCGGTTTTGGGATCATTGACCTTGATGCCGTCGAGGATGATCTCGCCTTCCTGAAACGGCTCCAGCGCGTTGACGCATTTGATCAGCGTCGATTTTCCCGAGCCCGAGGGGCCGCACACCACCACCACCTCGCCCCTGGCGACGCTGGTGGTGCAATCCTTCAGCGCCTGGAAGGCCGGACCGTACCATTTATTGACGTGGCTGATTTCGATCATGCTGAGCCTTTACCGGACAATGGCAATGCGTGCCTGCAGGCGCCGAACGCCAAAGGACGCGAGACTGGAAATCGCGAAATAGACCGCGGCTGCGAACAGGTACATCTCGACCAGCCGGCCGTCGCGTTGCGCCACCTTGCTGGCGGCGCCGAGAAAATCAGGGATCGACAGCACGTAGACCAGCGAGGTGTCCTGGAACAGCACGATGGTCTGCGTCAGCAGCACCGGCAGCATGTTGCGGAACGCCTGCGGCAGCACGACATAGCGCATGGTCTGGCTGTAGGTCAGGCCGAGCGCGTTGGCGGCCGCCGGCTGCCCCTTGGAGATCGACTGAATGCCGGCGCGCATGATTTCGGAAAAATACGCCGCCTCGAACAGGACGAAGGTGATCAGCGAGGATGCGAACGCGCCGACGCGTATCGGCCGCGACGATCCCGTCAGCCATTGCCCGATATACGGCACCAGGAAATAGAACCAGAAGATGACCAGCACCAGCGGCAACGAGCGCATCAGGTCGACATAGAGGCCCGCGATGCGACCCAGCAACTTGAAGCCGGACAATCGCATCAGCGCGATCAACGTGCCGAACACCAGTCCGCCGACCGCGGAAAGCGCGGTGAGCGTCAGCGTAAACGTCATACCGTCGAAAAACAGGTAGCCCAGCGACCGGCGGATGACGTCGAAATCAAAGGTGCTGAACATCAGATGACCTTCACTTCCCGGAGATGTAGCCGGGGATGGCAACCCGGCGCTCGAGAAAGCGCATGGCGGTCACGACGACGATGTTGATGAGAAGATACAGCACCGTCGCGGCGGTGAAAGCTTCGAACACCTGGAACGAAAATTCCTGCATCGCACGGGCTTCGCCGGTCAGCTCGATCAGTCCGATGGTAATGGCAACCGACGTGTTCTTGATGGTGCTGAGAAATTCGGACGTCAGCGGCGGCAGGATGACACGGAAGGCGATCGGCAGCAGCACGTAGCGGTAGGCCTGCGTCGTCGTCAGCCCCAGCGCGGTCGCGGCCATCTTCTGCCCACGCGGCAACGAACCGATGCCGGCGCGGAGCTGTTCGGCCACACGTACCGACATGAACAGACCGACGCCGATTGCCGCCGTCCAGAACGGTGCGTTGGGCATTTGCTTCAACCACAATCCCGCCGTGCGCGGCAGCAGTTCCGGCAACACGAAAAACCACAGGAACAATTGTACCAATAGAGGAATGTTGCGGAAGAACTCGACGTAGCAGAAGCCGATCGCCGACGCCGTCTTCGACGGCAGCGTGCGCATCACGCCGACGATCGTTCCGATCACCAGCGCAATGATCCAGGCCAGCAGCGCGGTCTTGATCGTCAACACCAGCCCGGACAGCAGCATGTCGAGATAGTTGCCGGTGCCGTTCGGCGACGGCTCCCAGAAAATGTGCCAGTTCCAGTGATAGTTCACTTTCGTCCCCGCGAAGCGCTGCCGATGTCACGCGCCAACGCCTGCGAGATTAGCGCTTATGCGAACAACGTCCATGCAAATTTCCGGCCATTCCTCGGTGGAATGGCCGGACCTGATGAGTGATCCTCATCCTGAGGAGCGCGCCCATGCGCGCGTCTCGAAGGATGAAGGCCCGGCTGTGGCCTCATGGTTCGAGACGCCGCTTCGCGGCTCCTCACCATGAGGGTCTGATGTTTACTTATACGAATCCGGATCCGGCGAGTCCGAGGGCTTGGCGAATTCGTTCTTCAGCTCCGCACCGATCGGCGTATTGAGATTCAAGCCCTTTGGCGGGATTTTCTGCGTGAACCACTTGTCGTAGATCTTCTGGCCCTCGCCGCCGGTGTAGAGCGCAGCCGTGGCGTCGTCGACCACCTTCTTGAAGGCCGGGTCGTCCTTGCGCAGCATGATGCCGTACGGTTCCGGCTTCGAAAATGCATCGCTCGAAATCACGTAGGCATCGGGATCCTTCGATCCGGCAACGAAACTCGCGAGCAGGATATCGTCCAGCACGGCAGCCACCGCACGATCGGTCTCGACCAGCAGGAACGACTCGGCATGTTCCTTGGCGGGGATGATGTTGATGCCGAGGTTGCGCGCCGCATTGGCTTCGGTGAGCTGCTTGATGTTGGTGGTGCCGGAGGTGGAAGCCACCGGCTTGCCCTTGAGATCATCGATCGAGTTGAGCTTGCTCGACTTCTTGGAAACGAACCGGGTCGCGGTCAGAAAATGCGTGTTGGTGAACGCCACCTGCTTGAGCCGGTCGGTGTTGTTGGTGGTCGATCCGCATTCCAGATCGATGGTGCCGTTGGCCATCAGCGGAATCCTCGCCGAGGACGACACCGGGTTGAGCTTGACCTCGAGCTTGTCGAGCTTCAGCTCCTTCTTCACGGCATCGACGATCGCAAGGCAGATGTCCATGGCATAGCCGACCGGCTTCTGGCTGTCGTCGAGGTAGGAGAACGGGATCGACGACTCGCGATAGCCGAGCGTGATGGCGCCGGTCTCCTTGATGTTCTTGAGTGTCCCGGTCAGCTCCTCACTGCCCGCCTGTCCGGCGTAGCAGGCGATTGCAAGCGTGTACGCGACCGTACGCCATTGCCTCATTCGAATTCTCCTCATTGGACGATTCCGGACCGTTCGGCGACCGAACCGACTGTAAACGTCTACGCCCATGCAATGACCGGGCCATTGCACCCCAGCCAGACCTCATCCCCGCGTAACGGCTGCGCCGTTATCGCTGGAGGAGCGGCGTCTTCGCCGCGTCTCGAAGGATGAAGCCGCTAGCCGGGCCACATGGTTCGAGACGCCGCTTCGCGGCTCCTCACCATGAGGATGTGCACTTATTTATACGAATCCGGATCCGGCGAGTCCGAGGGCTTGGCGAATTCGTTCTTCAGCTCGCTGCCGATCGGCACGTTGAGGTTCAGCCCCTTCGGCGGAATCTTCTGCGTGAACCACTTGTCGTAAATCTTCTGGCCCTCGCCGCCGGTATAGAGTGCGGCGGTCGCGGCATCGACCACCTTCTTGAAGGCCGGATCGTCCTTGCGCAGCATGATGCCATAGGGCTCGGGCTTGGAGAACGCATCCTTGGAGATGACGTAATCGTCCGGGGCTTTCGATCCGGCGGCGAGGCTTGCCAGCAGGATATCGTCCATTACGAAGGCCACCGCGCGATCGGTTTCGACCATCAGGAAGGCCTCGGCATGATCCTTGGCCGGAATGATGTTGATGCTGAGATTGCGCGCGGCGTTGGCTTCGGTGAGCTGCTTGATGTTGGTGGTGCCGGCGGTCGAGACCACCGTCTTACCCTTGAGATCGTCAATCGAATTGATCTTGCTCGCCTTCTTGGTGACGTAGCGGCTCGCGGTCAGGAAGTGGGTGTTGGTGTAGGCGATCTGCTTCTGCCGCTCGGTATTGTTGGTGGTCGAACCGCATTCGAGATCAATCGTGCCGTTGGCGAGCAGCGGAATGCGGGTCGACGACGTCACCGGATTGAGCTTGACTTCGAGCTTGTCGAGCTTGAGTTCCTTCTTCACGGCATCGACGATCTTGTAGCAGATGTCCATGGCATAGCCGATCGGCTTCTGGCTGTCGTCCAGATAGGAGAACGGGATCGAGGAGTCGCGAAAGCCGAGCGTAATGGCGCCGGTTTCCTTGATGTTCTTCAGCGTCCCCGTCAGGTCCTCGGCTCGCGCCTGGCCTGCGCAAAGCGCGGCGGTGAACGACAAGCCGATGATAGTCGAGCGTTTCATACCTGTACTCCTCGTCTGGGTTACGTCGATTGCTTGAGAATCTCGCCGAGCACCGGCGAGATGTAGCGGCGAAACTGATCGGGATTTTCGCTCATCGGAAAATGGCCGAGCTGCTCCATGATGGTGACACTGGCGCCAGGGATCGCGGCGGCGGTCCGTTTGGTATCTTCCGGCGTGCAGGAGAAATCATACTCGCCGGTGAGCAGAAACAGCGGACATACTTTAGTATCGATCTGCGCCACCCGGCCGCGCAGGTCGCCGTCGACCCGGTAGAAATAGAGATCGCCCTTGAAGACGCCCGGACCGCCCTGTTTATAGCCCCACAGCGTCTCCATCCGCGAACTGGCCGGGCTTTGCGGCGCGATCAGGCCGGATACCAGCGCGGCGCAGACTTCGCCGCCATGGACATCGGGGCGGTTGAGCCATGTGGTGTCGTACCACGGCGCCTGGAAATCGGCTGCCTCGAGCCCGATCAGCGCGCGGAATTCCGCGGCATGGTCGATCGCGAGGTTGAGGACGATGCGGCCGCCGATCGAGCATCCCATCACGACCGGCCTGTCGAGTTTCAGCGCCCGGCAGAAGGCGCGGATGGTCTGCGTGTAGCGCGCCGTCGTGAGCTGATATTCCGAACCGTCCCAGCTATCAGGCGGGTTGGATTTGCCGTGCCAGGGCATGTCGAAGGCGATGATGCGGAAATTCTTCGCGAATGCTTCATCGGCGAGCAGATGCCGCCATTGCCTGTTGTCGGCGCCCGCGGTGTGCAGGCACACCAGCGGGATCCCCGTGCCGCTTTCCTCGAAATAGATGCGGTGCATCTCGCCATCGATATCGACATGGACGTAACGGCCCACCATCGCCTCGATATCGCCGTTCATGATGCCACCATGACGAAGTTCTGCCGCGGCAGCGCCAGCACGTCCTTGAAATATTGCAGGTTGGCGATGAAGGGATGCAGGTCGCCTTCCAGCACCGCATCCCCGCGCTTGGTCAGCGCCAAGAGATCGTGGAAGCCCGGCCGCGGCGCGGCCTGCCAATGTTCGGCCCAGGCCGTGGGCGAGGCGCGATAGGAAAATCGCCACGACCGCATCAAGACCGGCGCCGGGGTCAGGTCGACGATCCGTCCCTGACGGATCGAGGCGTGAAAGGGATGGCCGGTCGGTCCGAGCAGGCATTCGCAATCGAGAAAGCGGCCGCGTGCGATCAGCGCCGGCGTCTGGTCGAGAAGGGCCGGAATTCCGGCGAACGCCTGAATGACAGCGGCGTCGGTGGCGTTCGTAGTTGAAATCATGCGCTCCAGAGCGTGTCCCGCGGCGCCGGCATTGGCGAGCACAGGATGGCCCGAAGCTCGGGCCGTCGCAAGGTACCGCGACCTTTAGTCTGCCTTGATTATTGCTTGCCGCCGCTGCCCCTAGCCCGCCTTGATGACCTTCAACGTACTCGGCCGGGCCGGCTGCGCCATCGCCCGCATCAGGATCTGCACTTCCTTTTTCAGCATCTCGGCCAGCTCGGCCTCGCGCCGCCGGATACGGTCGCTGGAGGCGCCGATGCTCAAGGCCGCGACCACCAGCCCGGTGTCGTCGCGAACCGGCACGCCGACCCCGCCCATGCCGGGATAGGCGGCGTCGAGCAGCAGGGTGTGGCCGTGCTTGCGTGCCGCCGTAATGCGTTCGCGCAGATATTTCGGCGTGATGCGCGGCGACTTCGCCAGCCGCGGTATCAACACCTCGATGATCGCCTCGATCTCGGCATCCGGCAACCACACCATCAGTGCGAGGCTGCCGGCACCGACGCCAAGCGGCCGGCGGCTGCCGATCTGCAGGTAATTCGGCTGCAGCGGATGGCTGCCGACCGAGCGCGCCAGATACAGCGCCTCGACGCCGCTGCGCACCGACAACAGTGCGGTATCGGCGGATCGCTCCGACAGCCGCAGCAGGCTCGGCTGCGCCAGTTCGGCGATATCGACGGTGCGGCGCGCGCTGATCGCCATCACGCGCGCTTCCTGGCCGAGTTCATAGGTTTTCGCGCCGGCGACGCGGCTGACAAAGCCCTCGTCGATCAAGGAACCCAGAATGCGCAGCGTCGTCGCCTTGTTCAGCGAAGTCGCATCCGCAATCTCGGTCAGCCGCAGCGGCGAATTCTGCGCCAGCACGCGCAGGATCGCGCAGACCTTCTGGATGGCGTTGAACTTGTCGGCCTGCCCGACCACGGACAGCACCGGCTTTTTCTTGTGCGTCCCCGCCATCGTCTGGTCTCCGCTTTCCCCCGATCCTAGAGCGAGCGAAGCGCTTGCGACAGGCATTTATTTCGTCTGACAGACCGTTCTTTGTAGGATATCGGCCCGAATTTCGAGGCCATTCTCCAGCGTGGAAATATTATTCCGCAAGGCGAACCCGTCATCCGCCGACGTCCGCCGGATCGTGACCAGCGCGCAGAGGCTCACGATGCCGCACAGGGTGATGTAATAGCCGGGCGCGAGATTGCCGAAAAAGGCAAAGGTCCCCATCCAGGCCATGGTCACCGGCGACATGCCGCCGAATACCGTGACGCCGATATTGTAGCTCAGGCCGAGCCCGGTGCCGCGCGTCGCCGGCGGGAACAGTTCGGACATCAGCGCCGCGAGCGGTCCGAAGTAGAGCGCCTTCATGGTACCGAGGCAAAGCACGACCAGGATAATCACCATCGGCGTCGGCGTTTGCGTCAAGATCAGGAAGGCCGGAAAGGCCGATACCAGCAACAGCAGACAGAATGCGATCATGTGGGTGGTGCGCCCGATCCGGTCCGAGATCATTCCGGCGATCGGCGGCAGCACGGTGACCGCGATGCCGGCGGCCAGCGCCGCCTGGAAGCCCACCGACGGCGGCAGCTTGAGCGTTTTGACCACGTAGGTCGGCATGTAGACGATGAGGTAGTTGACCGAGGTCGTCACCGCGATAGCGCCGATGCCCAGCAATACCCGAAGCTTCTGCTCGGCGAACACCCGGGTCACGACGGATTCGCCTTTGGCGGCGGGAGGCGCGGTCGCATCGTCGATATTGTTGCGGATATAGATGCCGATCGGCCCGATCAGGACGCCGAACAGGAACGGAATCCGCCAGCCCCAGGATTCCAGATCGGCGGGGGTCATCGTCAAGGTGAGCCAGACGCCAAATCCCGACGCCAGCAATCCGCTCAGTCCCTGACTGGCGAATTGCCAGCTTGCCACGAAGCCACGCCGGTGCGGCATATGCTCGACCAGAAACGCGGTCGAGCTGCCGAACTCGCCCCCGGCGGAAAAGCCCTGCACCAGACGCGCGAGAATGACCGCGATCGGGGCGAGAATACCGATGGTCGCGTAACCCGGCATCACGCCGACCGCCAGCGTACCGAACGTCATCATGACGATGGAAACCATCAACGACGCCTTGCGGCCGAAGCGATCGGCATAGACGCCGAGCACAACGCCGCCGATCGGCCGCGCCAGATACGACAGGCCGAACGTGCCCAGCGTCAGCAGCAGCGATGCCGTCTGGTCCTCATTCGGAAAGAACGCTTTCGACACATAGATGGCGAAATAGCCATAGACGGCGATGTCGTACCATTCCAGCGCGTTACCGATCGAGGTCGCGACGATCAGCTTAGTAACGTCCTTTTGTTTCGGCACGCACGATACGTCTCGCACTTCGGTTCCCGACAACGCCATCTACGATATCCTTTTCCAAACCCGATTCCGTGTCGTCGCGCCGCATCCCGTCAGGACTTGCGCGGCGTTTCGCCGAGATCCCAGAACAGCCCCGCCATGATCGCCAGCGCTTCCTCGGTCAGCGGCAGCAGGATGTGCTCGTCCGGCGCGTGCTGCGAGCAACCGGGGTAGGAATGCGGCACCCAGATCGTCGGCAGCCCGAGCCCTTCGGCGAATACGCCATTGGGCAGCGAACCGCCAATATTCGGCAGGATCGCCGGCGACTTTCCGGTGGTCTTGCGGATCGAATTCGCCGCCCAGTTCACCCAGGGACTATCGACATCGGTTCGCGACGCGCCAAACCGCTGCTGGCCGGTGACGTCGATCATCGCAAAGCCATTGGCGTGCAGATAGTCCCTGACGGCATCGACGACCTTTTCGTATTCGGTGCCGACCACGAAGCGAAGCTGCAGCACCGCGCGCGCCCGCCCCGGGATCGCATTCGCCGGCTCCTCGATATTGCCCGACGACATCGCCAGCACTTCCAGCGTGTTCCAGGCATAGACGCGTTCGGCGGCCGACAGGTCGTCTTCGCCCCAATTTTCGGACAGCTGCGGCTCATCCGCCGTCGGCTTCACCTCCACTTCGGCCAGCACGGAGCGAATCTGGTTGGTGATGCGCGGCGGCCTCATGATCTCCAGCTTCATCCGCCCCCGGTGATCGACCAGTGCGGCAATGGCATTGGCGAGGATGGTGGCGGGGTTGGCGAGCAGCCCGCCCCAATTGCCGGAGTGATTGCCGCCTTCGCGCAGGTTGACATCGAGCGCAATGCGGACACCGCCACGGCAGCCGAGAAAGACGGTGGGACGGTCCGCCGACAGCCGGGGACCGTCGGAAGCCAGCAACAGGTCGGCCTTCAATTCCTCGTGCAAGGAGGCGCAGACCTGCGCCAGATCCGGCGAGCCGATTTCCTCAGAGGTCTCGATGATGAACTTGGCGTTGAAGCCGAGCTTGCCGCCCCTCGCCTCGTGCACCGCACGCAACGCCGCCATATTGATGCTGTGCTGACCCTTGTTGTCGGCGGTGCCGCGGCCGTAGACCCGCTCGCCTTTGGTCGTGGTCCGCCACGGATCGAGATTGTCCCGCCATTCGCCGGCCATGCCGCCGACGACATCGCCGTGGCCATAGGACAGCACGGTCAGCAGCGACGGGTCCTCGCGATAGTCGGCCAGCAGATAGGGCCCCTTGCCGATGGGCGATTCCACGATCCGCGTCGTAAATCCCATTTCTTCGAAGGCCGGCGTCAGACCCTCCACCAGATAGGCGCGCATCGGATCGCCCGGCAGCGGTTCCTGGCTCTGCGTCCTGAATCCGACCCTGCGGTTCAGCTCAGTGATAAACGCGCCGGAATGAAGATGCTCGCGCGCTTTCGCAATCGCGTCGGCTCTGGTCGCCATGGTCTTTTCCTTGGTACTCATGATTGTAGGGTCGCCAACCTATCGGGATAAATCGCCCGCTGGAAGTGGCGAGCGGGCTACCGAATGGGCCTTGCCAAAGCCGGCCGGAATGCAACAACTTGGACCTCATAGCCCGGCATCCGACCGGGCGACTATCAGGGAGGCCGTTCATGAAAACGATCCTGCGTGCGTCCGCGATGTGTCTGTTGTTTGCCGGTTCCGCCATGGCACTCACCGGTGAACGGATGGCGGAAATGCCGCTCGACAAGATGACGCCCGCCCAGCGCGCCGTGGCCGATGCCATCATGTCCGGCCCGCGCAAGGGGATCGGCGGCCCGTTCAATGCCTGGCTGCGCAGCCCGGTGCTGGCAGACCGGCTGCAGAAGGTCGGCGAATATATCCGTTTCGACACCTCGCTCGACAAGCGCGTCAACGAGATGGCGATCATCATGACCGCGCAGCACTGGGGCTCGCAATATGAGTGGTTTGCCCACGCCCCGCTGGCGATCAAGGCCGGCCTCGACCCGGCCATCGTTGCCGCGATCGGCGCCGGGAACAAGCCCGACAACATGAAGGAAGATGAAGCCATCGTCTGGGAGTTCACCACCCAGCTTCGCAGGGATCACGCTGTAGATGACGCGATCTATGGCCGGGCGCTCGAAAAATTCGGCGAACAGGGCATCATGGACCTGGTCGCGGTCAACGGCTACTACGACGTGGTCTCGATGACGCTCAACGTCGCCCGCGTCGCGCCGCCGGCTGGCGAGCAATTGCCGTTCAAGCAGGCCGGGCGGTAGACTGCTATCCACACCATGGTCGCGTGGCGCCGCCGCGCGGCCGTCCTTTAGAAGTTGCCTTAGAAGTTTCCTTGCATGAAGAAACAGATCCGGCTCAACGCCTTCGCCATGAACTGCGTGGCGCACCAGTCGCCGGGGTTGTGGACCCATCCGCGCGACCGCACCCTCGACTATAACCGCCTGTCGTACTGGATCGACCTCGCCAAGACGCTGGAACGCGGCCGGTTTGACGGGCTGTTCCTTGCCGACGTGCTCGGCGTCTATGACGTCTACGGCAACAGCCCCGATGCGGCCCTGCGCAATGCTGCGCAGACGCCTTCGAACGAACCGCTGATGCTGATTCCCGCGATGGCCGCCGTGACCGAGCATCTCGGCTTCGGCGTCACCAGCAATCTGTCGTTCGAACCGCCCTATCCATTTGCCCGCAGAATGTCGACGCTCGATCACCTCACCAATGGCCGCATCGGCTGGAACGTGGTGACCGGCTATCTCGACAGCGCCGCCCGCGGCGCCGGCAAGGACAAGCAGACCGCGCATGACGACCGCTACGACATCGCCGACGAATATATGGAGCTGGTCTACAAGCTCTGGGAAGGCAGCTGGGAGGACGACGCCGTGCTGCGCGACCGCGCGCGCGGGATTTTCGCCGATCCGTCGAAGGTGCATCGCATCGAACACGAGGGCAATCATTACAAGCTCAATGCCATTCACCTGAGCGAGCCATCGCCGCAGCGGACGCCGGTGCTGTACCAGGCCGGAACTTCGCCGCGCGGGCGGCAATTCGCCGGCCAGCATGCCGAATGCGTGTTCATGTCGGGGCCGTCGGCCAAGATCATCGGCCCACGTGTCGCGGCGATCCGCGCGCAGGCCAAGGAGAACGGCCGGAATCCGGCCGAGATCCTGATGTTCAGCATGATGACGATCATTCTCGGCCGCACCGATGCCGAGGCAAAGGCGAAATACGCCGACTATCGCCGCCACATCAATCCCGAGGGCGCATTGGCGCTGATGTCGGGTTGGACCGGCGTCGATTTCTCCGGCTACGACCTCGACCAGGAGGTGCGTCACGTCCAGAACGACGCCGGCCGCAGCGCGATGGACAACGTCACCCGCGGCGATCCGGACCGGGTCTGGACCGTGCGCGAGGTCATCGAGCATGTCGGCATCGGCGGCGCCGGACCGGTCGTGGTCGGCACCCCCGAGAAGGTCGCCGACGATATCGAGGCCTGGTTCGAGCAGACCGACGTCGACGGCCTCAACGTGCCGTTCGCGGTCTCGCCCGGCGACTTCGAGGACATCACCGACATGCTGGTCCCGGAACTGACCCGGCGAGGAATCTACAAGGAGAACTACGCCAAGGGCACGCTGCGCGAGAAGCTGTTCGGTGCCGGACGGGCGAGGCTAACGGATCAACATCCGGCGAGCCGGTACCGGCCGCAGGTATCGGCGAAGGCGGCGGAGTGAGTTTTCGCACTTCGTAGGGTGGGCAAAGCGAAGCGTGCCCACCATTGGCATTATTGCGCGAGGATGGTGGGCACGGCGCAAACGCGCCTTTGCGCACCCTACGAAGCTGCCAAAGCCGTCATTGCGGGCGAAGCGAAGCAATCCATCTTGCAGCATCAAGAAAGAATGGATTGCTTCGTCGCCTCGCTCCTCGCAATGACGTTGATAGGTCTGAATACAGCTTCACGATCCCGCGGCGCGTTGCGCCCGAAGTTTTGCAAGAGAACCTTACCCTCCAAGTCAGAGGGCGCGGGGAAGACCGGGTGCGCGCTGCACCCGCGGTCTCGCGTGCGTAATGCACAAACAAATGCTGCACACGAGCATACAGGTTCAGCGGAGAACACCCGGCCTTCCCTGCGCAATGGCTTTACGGCTTATACGAGATCGTCCTGGTGACCGGCTTTCTTGCCACCATCATCAGCTTCAGCTTTCGCTTCCACCGACTTGACGCCAGCACCGGGGCCTCGGACCCAAACGATTTCGCCGTACGCAACGACAGCGTTCGTCTTCGCCGCCATCGCGTCCACCGCTACCCGCCCCAACGTCTGCGACGATGGCCTACGCCCCTCTGGTGGGACAGGATGGCGGGAGTTAGACTTCTGATTTGCCCGACGCTGCAACGGAAATATTTTTATCCGAAGGGCTGGACATACTTTTGGTGATTTGCCCGTCGGATCAGTTTGCCGCAGGCATTTTTGTTGCAAGCGCAGGCGAAGCAGTGCATGCGCGAAAAAGACCGTAGCCTTGTAGGATGGGTGGAGCGAAGCGATACCCATCACCTTCGTGCACCGGGATTTGATGGGTATCGCTTCGCTCCACCCATCCTACGAAAGCGGAGCTCAATTCACCGCGTTGTTCACCATGACCTCGATCAGCTTGGCGCCGGGGCGGCTGAAGGCTGATGACAGCACCGACTTGAGCTGCGTGGGATCGGTGACCCGTGTCGCCTCAAGTCCCATCGACTTCGCCAACGCGGTGAAATCGACCGGCGGGTCCTTGAAATCCATGCCGACGTAGTGATCGTCGCCGTGGAAGGCGAGCAGCCGCTGCTTGATGATGCGATAGCCGCCGTTGTTGACGATCACAAATGTCAGCGGCAGGTTTTGATTTGCCGCCGTCCACAGCGACTGGATCGAATACATCGAGGAGCCGTCGCCGGAATAGCACACCACCGGTCGGTCGGGGTTGGCGAGGCTGACGCCGACCGAGGCCGGCAATCCCCAGCCGATGCCGCCGGACGCCAGCGCGTGATAGCCGTAGCGGTCGCGGTGCGGGCGCAGCGCGATGATCTGCCGCGACGAGGTCAGGCCCTCGTCGACCAGGATGGCGTTGTCGGGCATTGACTCGATGACCTGCAGCGCCAGCCAGTCCGGATCGATCGGCGTGGTGGTGGCGGACTTCGAGATGTGATCGACCACCATCTTGCGCTTGGCGGTCCAATTTTTTGAGGCGAGCTCCGCCAATCCCTGCTTCGCGCGCTTCTCCAGCGCGCTGCCGCCGGCGGCCTTCAACGCCGGGATCAGCGCACGCAGGGTTTCCTTCACATCCGCCTTCAGCGCGATGTCGACACTGTAGTTCTTGGCCAGGTCGTGATCGACGAGACCGACCTGCACGATCGATAGGCCATCGGGCAACGGATCGACCTCGCTATAGACAGACATCCGCAAGGGATCGCCGCCAACGGCAATGATGAGGTCGTAAGGCGTCAGGGCATCGCGGGCCAGTTTCTGGATCCGCGCCAGCGCGCCCATGAAGCACGGGCTTTCGGACAGGAAATGCGCGCCGAACGGCGTCGACGACTGGTAGGCCGGGCAGCCCAGCGTTTCCGCAAACTCGGCGGCTTCCTTCAGCGCATCGCGTTTCACCACCTCGTCACCGACGATGATCACCGGCCGCTCGGCTTTCAGGATGCGCGCCGCGAACGCGTTGAGCGATTCGTCCGACGGTCGGACGCGGGTATCGATCCGGGTCGAACGGCCGAGTTCGATGCCGGCCTCGGCGTTGAGAATGTCGCCCGGCAGCGAGATGAACACCGGACCGGTCGGCGGCGTCATCGCGATCTTGGCGGCGCGGCGCACGATGCGCGGCAGATCCTCCAGCCGCGTCACCTCGACCGCCCATTTCACCAGCGGCTCGGCCATCTGCACCAGTGGCCCGTACAGCACCGGCTCCTGCAGGCCGTGGCCCTGCTCCTGCTGGCCCGCAGTGAGGATCATCGGCGTGCCCGTAAAACTCGCATTGAACAGCGAGCCCATCGCATTGCCGAGACCGGGCGCGACATGGACGTTGCAGGCGACGAGTTTTCCCGAGGCGCGGCTGAAACCGTCGGCCATCGCAACCACCAGGCTTTCCTGCATCGCCATCACATAGGTGAGGTCGGGATGGTCCTTCAGCGCGTGCATGATCGGCAGTTCGGTGGTGCCGGGGTTGCCGAACAGATGGGTAATGCCCTCGTCCTTCAGCAACGCAAGGAATGCCGAGCGCCCGGTGATCTTGTTTTTCATGTTTCCTCCAACCCGCCGATACGTTGACCTGCGGCACCCCGGCACATGACCAAACTTGAAGGGGATGCGCAATGGAGCCGGTCATGCCTGCCCTGCATGGGGGCACGCGTGTCCGGATGCGCTACGGAAACGAGCAGCTAGAACATGCCTTCGCGGTCGGCCGCCTTCTTCTTTTTCGAGCGCTGCCAGACCACGCCGGGAAAACCTTTCAGCGGCACCAGCGGTTCGCCGGTCCAGGCCCATTCCTGCAGTTGCTCGATCGCAATGTGATAGAGCGGCTGGCGGCCGGTGCGGCCGGAGAACAGCGCGCGGGGAATGTTGACCATGTGCGGTGAACGGCCGCGCTCGTAGATAACGGGCGTGCCGCACTGCGCGCAGAAACTGCGCGCGGTCTTGGTGGCCTTGTCCTCGTAACGTGTAAGGCTGTTTTCGCCCCTGGTGATGCGAAAGCGCTTGCGCCAGCTGCCGACATAGGTCGCGTAAACCGCACCGTGCGCACGGCGGCTCGACGGCGAGTGATCGTGCCAGGCCCAGCGCGCCGGCACGTCGATCTCGAAGACGACCTTGCCGCACAGGCATTGCCCGGCCGCGGGCTTGCCGGGGGAGACGGCCTTGGATTTCTTTTTGGCGGGTTCGTGTTCGTCTTCGGGAAACATGGTTGGACCTCACGTTTCGTCATTGCGAGCGAAGCAATCCAGCAGCCGCAGGGGAAGTCCGGATTGCTCCGTCGCTTCACTGCTCGCAATGACGCTGGGCGTAGCTTGTAGCCCGGATGAGCGAAGCGACATCCGGGAATACTGGTGAGATCGTTCCCGGATTTCGCTTCGCTCATCCGGGCTACGAATTAGTTACGCCTCCTCCAACTCGCCATGGTCGGGATAATCCGTATACCCCGCTACGTCGCCGCCATAGAACGTCGCGCGGTTATAGGGCGTCAGCGGGAAACCGCGCTGCAGCCGGCGCGGCAGATCGGGGTTGGAGATGAAGATGCGGCCGAACGCGATCGCATCGGCGTGTCCGTCGCGGATCGCAGCATCCGCGGTTTCGCCGGTGAAACCGCCGGCGGTGATCAGCACGCCTTTCCAGATCGGGCGGAACAGCACCATCGCCGACGGCACGTTCTGGTGATTGACCTCGGCGCGCCCGGCGCCGGAGGAGCGCGGCTCGATGAAATGCAGATACGCCAGACCGAGCGGATTGAGGCGCTCGACCACGTGCGTGTACAGCGGCATCGGATCGGGCTCGCCCGAGCCGTTCGCAACGCCATACGGCGACAGCCGCACGCCGACCTTATCGGCGCCCCAGACCTCGACCACGGCCTTCGTTACTTCCATCAAGAACCGCGCGCGGTTCTCGATCGAGCCGCCATATTGATCGGTGCGCAGGTTGGTGTGCGACTGCAGGAACTGCTCGATCAGGTAGCCGTTGGCGCCGTGAATCTCGACGCCGTCGAAGCCGGCTTTCAGCGCGTTCTTCGCCGCCTGCCGGTAGGCGTCGATCACGCCTGGAATTTCCGAGGTCTCCAGCGCGCGCGGGGTTTCGTAAGCCGCCGACTTGCCATCCGCGGTTCCGGTCTTGAGATCGGCAATCGCGACCGCCGAGGGCGCGACCGGCAGCACGCCGCCGGGCTGGAACGAGGAATGCGAAACGCGGCCGACATGCCAGAGCTGCAGGAAGATCACCCCGCCCTTGGCGTGAACGGCATCGACCACCTCGCGCCAGCCCGCGATCTGCGATTCCGTATAGATGCCGGGCACGCCGGGGCTGCCGAACCCGGTCGCCATGACCGGCGAGGCCTCGGCGATCAGCAAACCGCCCGGCGTCGCGCGCTGGGCGTAATATTCCGCGTTCAGCGGCCGCGGCGTCAGCGAAGGTTTTGCCGCCCGCATCCGCGTCAACGGCGCCAGCGCCAGACGATGCTGGAGCTGATAGGGACCGACCTTGAGTGGTGAAAACAACGCTGGAAAATTCATGACTGGCCCGGAACTCCCGTGATTGTACGGATATGTAACCGGTTCACCTTGTTCGTAAAAGGCGTGAGTGGCAATCTCGTATGCCAAGGCCAGAGAGCACGTCATCCATGCAGAAATCGAGCGCCCGACCGCTTCCCTCCCTCAGCGTCCGCATCGATCTCGATACCGAGGGCCGGATCGGGCCGGGCAAGATCGCGTTGCTGGAGAATATCCGCGAGCACGGCTCGATTTCTGCCGCGGGCCGCGCCATGGACATGTCCTACAAGCGGGCGTGGGACCTGGTCGATGAAATCAACCGCATCTGCCGGCAGGCCGCAGTGGAGCGGCAGACCGGCGGCAAGAACGGCGGCGGCGCGGTGCTGACACCGTTCGGCCTCTCGCTGGTCGCGCGCTATCGCAAGATCGAGCGTGATGCGGCCAGCGCCGTGCGCAAGGAATTGCAGGCGCTGCGCAGCGAGATCGGCGGCGCGAAGAAGCGGGCGAGAAGGTAAAACAATAGATCCAAACGGGCTGGGCTGCCCGGGGCTTCATCCTTCGAGACGGCGCTTCGCGCCTCCTCAGGATGAGGTCATTCTATACCGTAGGGTCGATCTGTCCCCTCATGGTGAGGAGCGCGGCAATGCCGCGCGTCTCGAACCATGAGGCCGCAGATGTATAGATCACCTAACCGGTCTTGATCCAGACCGCCTTGACGTTGAGATACTCTTCGACGTGCTGCTTGCCGGACTCGCGGCCATAGCCGCTCATCTTGTAGCCGCCGAACGGCACCGCCGGGTCCATCGCCTGGTAGCAATTGACCCAGACCGAGCCGGCGCGCAGCGATTTGGCGACCTGGTGCGCCTTGCTGACATTGGTGGTCCAGACGCCGCTGCCGAGCCCGAAGGTGGTGGCGTTGGCACGCTTGATCAGGTCGTCACTGTCCTTGAACGAGATCGCCGAGATCACCGGGCCGAAGATTTCCTCCTGCGCGATCCGCATATTGTCCTGCACGTTGGCGAACACCGTCGGCGCCACGAAGTAACCCTTCGACAGCGCGCCTTCGGTCAGCGGCGCACCGCCGGCCAGCGCCTTGGCGCCTTCCTTCTGGCCGATCGACAGGTAACCCGAGACGCGCTCCATCTGCTGCTGCGACACCAGCGGGCCGATCTGGGTGTTCGGATCGAGGCCGTTGCCGACCTGCAGCTTTTTGCCGAACTCCGCGACGCGGCCGACGAATTCGTCATAGATCTTGTGCTCGACGAACAGCCGCGTGCCGGCGCTGCAGATCTGCCCGGAATTGGCGAATACCGCCATCGCCGCCCCCGGCACCGCGGCATCGAGATCCGCATCGGCGAACACGATGTCGGGCGATTTGCCGCCGAGTTCGAGCGAGACGCGCTTGAGATTGCCGGCCGACGCCCGGACGATGGATTGCCCGGTCATATGCGAGCCGGTGAACGCGACCTTGTCGACATCCGGATGCGACGCCAGCGCGGCACCGGCGGTCTCGCCGTAGCCCGGCACCACGTTGACGACGCCGGGCGGGATGCCGGCTTCCATGCAGAGTTCCGCCAGCCGCAGCGAGGTCAGCGGCGCTTCTTCGGCGGGCTTCAGCACCACGGTGCAGCCGGTGGCAACGGCGGGGCCGATCTTCCAGACGCTGGCGCTGAGCGGGCCGTTCCACGGGATGATGGCGCCGACGACGCCGACCGGCTCCTTCAGCGTGTAGGAGAAGATTTCGCCGGGCAGCGAATTCTCGATGGTCTCGCCATGCAGCGCGGTCGCCTGGCCTGCGTAATAGCGCAGCATGCCGAGCACGCGCAGCTTGTTGCCGCGGGTGCGGCTGATCGGCGCGCCCATATCGAGCGTGTCGAGCTGCGACAATTCCTCAAAATTCTTTTCGACGATATCGGCCAGC
This sequence comes from Bradyrhizobium ottawaense, assembly GCF_900099825.1. Taxonomy (NCBI): domain Bacteria; kingdom Pseudomonadati; phylum Pseudomonadota; class Alphaproteobacteria; order Hyphomicrobiales; family Nitrobacteraceae; genus Bradyrhizobium; species Bradyrhizobium ottawaense. Next base: position 2,796,607 of record NZ_LT629693.1, read on the forward strand.
CGCAGCAGCATGCCCTGCCGCTCGAACGGCTTGACCTTGCTCCACGGCCCTTCGAAGGCGCGGCGGGCGGCGGCGACGGCGCGGTTGATGTCCTCGGCGTCGCCTTCGGCGACGGTGGCGAGCAGTTCGCCGGTAGCCGGATTATGCGTCTCGAACTTCTTGCCGGAGGCGGCATCGACCCATTTGCCGTCGACCAGCATCTTCTTGTAGGAACCATCCGCATAAGGATGACGCGTCATCGGTATCGCTTGCGTTAACAGCCATGTTTGCACTCCCTGGGGTCGGCATCGTTATAGTTTGTACGATATAGCGTTGGGCAGGAATCGTAAAGCAGGCCGGCCGTTCGGCGCAAGCCGGAAACGGACACCTGCCATGCCGGTTCGCGCGTGGTAGGGTCGGCATATTACTTAAGAACACACCCAATATTTGTCAGGAGAAAGACCGATGCCCCATCCCGCCATGTCGCCGAATAACGTTGCCGTCATCACCGGAGGCGCGTCGGGGATCGGACTTGCCGCCGCCCTGCGCTTTGCCGGCCTCGGCATGCGGGTCTGCATTGCCGATATCGGCGCCGAGCGGCTCGCCGAGGCCGGCGCCAGGCTGGCCTCCGTTGCCAAGGGCGGCGCCGCTGATGTCATGACCGCCGTTGTGGATGTGAGCAAGTTCGAAGAGATCGCCGACCTGGAAGCCGCGGTAGGCAAGAAATTCGGCGGCACCGATATCCTGATAAACAATGCCGGCATCGGCCCCGACAGCACCAGCTTCGGCCCGCTGGAGAACTGGCAGCGCATCCTCAACGTCAACCTCTGGGGCGTCATTCACGGCACCCAGGCATTCGCGCCTGGTATGATCGAGCGCGGCCGCGCCGGGCTGATCATCAACACCGGCTCCAAGCAGGGCATCACGACGCCACCCGGCAATCCCGCCTACAACGTCTCCAAGGCCGGCGTGAAGGCGCTGACCGAGGCGTTGCAGCACGAATTGCGCAACAAGCCGGGCTGCCGTATCAACGCGCATCTGATGATCCCGGGCCATGTCTTTACGGGTCTTACCGCGCGCGGCCGCAGCGAAAAACCGCCGGGCGCCTGGACGCCGGAGCAGACCGTCGACTTCATGATCGAACGCATCGACGCCGGCGATTTCTACATTCTCTGCCCCGACAACGACGTGCCGCGGCACCTCGACGAACGCCGCATGGCCTGGGCCGCCGGCGACATCATCGAAAATCGCCCCGCGCTGTCGCGCTGGCATCCGGATTACGCGGAGGCTTTTGCGAAGTTCGTGAAGGGGGAGTAGACGCTCCCGTAGGGTGGGCAAAGCCAACGGGTCGCGCGAACGCGCGCCCGATGACAGGCTCCGCGTGCCCACCATTTCAAGATAACAGAGCGGATAGATGGTGGGCACGGCGCTCCGCGCCTTTGCCCCCTACGAAGCGGCCAACAGCGACGGCAAAATCTTCACAGCGTCTCTTGCTTGTGTCCGCACTGCTTGCAGGCGAACTTGACGCGGGTGGCGCCTTTTTCGGCCTGGACGCGGTTGGGCGCGCCGCATTTGCCGCAGGTGGTCTCGATCCTTGTATTGCCCTGTTTGACGACAAGGGCCTTTTTTTCCATGGTCTCGCGGATCAGGCGCTCCGCCTCCGCGCGCATCGCTTGCTTATCCATCGGCCGCACCTGTCATGAAAAATCGATGGCGCCGTCTATAGCATGCCCGCGACGGTTTGGCAGCGGCGAGCTGTCGCGCTCGCTGCGCATTTATGCGTCAAGCGGCCGTAAAAACGGCTGCCGGAACCGTCCGGCGGCCGGCATCACACCGTCAGCACCGTCGAGCCCGTGGTTTTGCGCGCGGCGAGATCGGCGTGGGCCTTGGCCGCGTCCTTCAGCGGATAGGTCTGGTGCACCTCGATCTTGACCGCGCCCGATTTCACCACCTCGAACAGCTCATTCGCCATCGCAACCAGGTTGGCGCGCTTGGCGGCGTAGGTATTGAGCGTCGGACGGGTGACGTAGAGCGATCCCTTCTGCGCCAGGAGGCCGAGGTTGAGCGGATCGACATTGCCGGAGGATGCGCCGAACAGGACGGCGAAGCCGAGCGGGGCCAGGCAATCGAGCGATTTCAGGAAGGTGTCCTTGCCAACGGAGTCATACACCACCGGCACCTTGGCGCCGCCGGTGATCTCGTCGACGCGTTTCACGAAATCCTCTTTGGTATAGATGATGGTGTGGGCGCAGCCGTGGGCTTTCGCGAGTTTTGCTTTCTCTTCGCTGCTGACGGTGCCGATCACGGTGGCGCCGAGATGTTTTGCCCACTGGCTCAGGATCAGCCCGACGCCGCCGGCCGCGGCATGCAGCAGAATGGTATCGCCGGATTTGACGCGATAGGTCTGGCGGATCAGGTACTGCGTGGTCAGGCCTTTCAGCATCATCGCCGCCGCGGTCTTGTCGTCGATACCCTCCGGAATTTTCAGCAGCCGGTCGGCCGGGATCAGCCGCGCCTCGGCATAGGCGCCGATCGGTGCTGCGCCATAGGCGACGCGGTCGCCGGGCTTGATGTCGGTAACGCCTGCGCCCACTTCCTCGACCACGCCGGCCGCCTCGCCGCCGAGCCCGCTCGGCAGTTGCACCGGATAGATGCCGGAACGGTTATAGATGTCGACGAAGTTCAGGCCCACGGCGGTATGGCGGATGCGCGCCTCGCCCGGACCGGGCTTGCCGACCTGCACCTCCTCCCAGACCAGAACTTCGGGACCGCCGGTCTTGTGATAGCGAATGGCATGCGTCATGGGAGGGCTCCTTGGGACGAGATAATGGGGATGGAGGGTGTAGCCGAGATTGACAGCGCCGTGCCTCACGTCTCGATGATGACGTAGCTGTCCTCGACATGAACAGGAAAAGTTTCGGCGACGTAAGGCCCCTTCTGCAGTTCCTCGCCGCTTTCAACCGCGACCGGATAGGAACGGATTTTCACGCGCTTGGGATCGAAATACGACTGGCCGTTGCGCATGTCGAATTCCCAGCCATGCCACGCACAGCGCAAGAGTTCGCCGACCCGCGAGCGTTGGTAGACGCCGGGCTCCGGCGAGGTCAGCCGCGCCACGCAGGCCGCCTTCTCCAGCGGCGCGCCGGCATGCGGACAGCGGTTGAGCAGCGCGAAGAACTCGCCGTTGACGTGGAACACGACGATGTCGCGGCCTTCGACGCCGACGACCTTGTTGCCGCCGGGCGGAATGTCTGACGTGCGGGCGACGATATGACGGGCCATGCGCTAGGTTCTTCTCCGGTCAGAACTTGTAGATCGAACGCGCGTTGCCGTTGAAGATCTTGGCCCGCTCGACCTCCGTCAGCGGCGTCCTGAAGGCATAGCGCGGGTCGTCGAAATCCCAATGCGGATAATCCGACGAGAACAGCAACCGGTCCGCGCCGACCCAATCGATCAGCGAACGCAGGTGCTTGGCTTCATCGGGTTCGTCGATCGGCTGGGTCGTGAACCAGAAATGCTGCTTCACATATTCCGACGGCTTTCGCTTCAGGTGCGGCACCTCGCTGCGGAAGGCCTCGAAGTGCCGGTCCATGCGCCAGGTCGCCGACGGGATCCAGCCGAAGCCGCCCTCGATGAACACGATCTTGAGGTTCGGAAAACGTTCGGGAACGCCTTCGAGCACCAGGCTCGTGAGCTGCGCCGCCATGGTGTGGGCGTTGCTCTGGTGTTCCTCGGCATAATAAGACGGCCAGCCGCCGCCGGTCGGCGCATGCCCGCCATAACCGCCGACGTGAATGCCGAGCGGCAGGCCGAGTTCCTGGGCGCGCGCATAGATCGGCCAGTAGCGGCGACGGCCCAACGGCTCGTTGGCGCGCGGGCAGACGTTGATCTGCACATAACGGCCTATTTTGGCGCAGCGCTCGATTTCGGCGATGGCAAGCTCGGTGTCGTCCTGGCCGGCGAGGATCGAAGCCTTCAGGCGCGGATCGCGGTCGGACCAGAATGCGAGCTGCCAGTCGTTGATGGCGCGCTGGATCGCGGCGCCGAATTCGAGGTTTTGCTGCGAGAAGATGAAGAGATCGAGCACCTGCAAAATGCCGTATTCGACATCGAGCGGATCGAGATGCTGCTTCTGCATAAAGGCGAGATCGGAGCCGGGCGGTCCGCCGGTCGGCGGCCAGGCGTCGCGGCGCGCGATCAGCGGCGAGGAACGCGGATACGGCGTGGTGCCGATATAGGGCGTGCGCAGATGGCTGCCATAGGTGCGCAAATGCTCCGCCCACCGCTTGGTCATGAACTGCTCGATATCGGCATGCGCATGAATGCTCGGATGCACGTCGCAGTCGATGATGCGCAGCCGGCTTGGGCTGGCTACTTCCTGTTCAAGAATCGGGCGGTCGATAATGTCGCTCATGCGATCCTCCTGGTGTAGACTCTTTGTTTGAGCATGATCTTATCGGAAAACCGGTTCCCACTTTTCCGGATCATGCTCGGTGTTCACGCCGCGAGCTTCAGCCGCGGAAAGGTTTCAAGCGGATTGTCTTCGCACATACGCGAGATCAGACTGGCCGGCAGATGCGCCGGCATCGGATCGTCGCCGTCGAACTGCCAGTGCGGATAATCCGACGCGAATAAAAACATCTTGTCGGAGCCGATCTGCTCGATGATGTCGGCAACCCCTGCCGCATCCGGCGGCCCGTCGAACGGCTGCATGGTAACGCGAAAGTGGTCGCGGATGATCGAGGCCGGCTCGCGCTCGACCCAGGGCACTTCGACGCGCACGCCGCGCCAGGTCTTGTTGGCGCGCCACATGAAGGCCGGCAGCCAGCTCACGCCGGATTCCATCAGCACCACCTTCAGCCCGGGAAATTTGCCGAACACGCCTTCGTAGACCAGGCTCAGGATCTGGGCCTGCATCGCCTGCGCTTCGGCCAGATAATATTCGTAGCGATAGGACGGCCAGCCGATCGAACTGGGCGAGCCCCGATACTGGCTGCCGGCGTGGATCGCGATCGGCAACTTGTGCTTTTCGGCCGCCTGCCAGACCGGCCAGAAGTGCCGCTTGCCCAAGAGGCTGTCGCCTTGCGCCAGCACCAGCACGGAGACGAACCTGTTGTCGCCGGCGAGCCGCTCGATCTCCTCCACGGCGAGGTCCGGCGCCTGCAGCGGCACCACGATCGATGCACGCAGTCTTGAATCCTTGGACAGCCATTCGGCCGCGATCCAGTCGTTGATCGCCTTGCAGAAGGCCGCCGCCATATAGGGATCGAACACCGCCTGCGCGCCGTACAGCACATTGCAGATGGCGTGGCTGGCGCCAAGCTGGTCGAACGCGCCGCGCTGCACCATCGCGAGGTCGCTGCCCGGCTTGCCATGGGCCGGCCGCCAGTCGGCGCGGCCGGAAAACGGCATGTTGGGCGGATAGGAATTGAGGTCGAGGCCGTCGATCGCCCGGCTCACCACCTGCTCTTTCCAGTGGTCGTCGAGATAGGGCAGCAGCGTGGTGCGGGTGCCGCCCACCGCCGGATGGATGTCGCAGTCGATCCGCGTCGCCACCATGGAGGTTCCTCGGGGCATATCGTTTTTGGCGATCTTGGTGTCGCGGTTGGAATGTGCAGCCGATGCTGGTCAGGCGCAAGGCTATAACTGCGTGGCCGCCCTGTCCGGAAAGCACAGCGGAAGGGGCTGGCGCTGGAACCATCGCGCGTGAAATATTCGTCACCGGCGCCGTTTTCCGGCCGTGCTACGGACGGCGGCGGCTGTGTCCAGCTTGAGGAGACCAAGAATGAATTCCGGCAGACTGGCGATCCTCGCCGCCTCGCTTCTCCTGACCGGTGCCGCCGCGGCTGACGCGGTCCCGGCAACCGTCAGCGGCCCCAATGCGCTGGCGCTGGCCGGTGTGGTCGCGCTGTATTCGCCGCTGTTGTCGGGCGACGAACGGGAAACCGCCGCCGCGTTGTTCGTCGGCGAGAAGGATGTGCCCTACGCCAAGAAGATTACGATATCAGCGGACAAGATCTCCTGCCGGGTCAGCAATGTCGACATCACCGCGCGCTCCTGCGAACTGACGTTCAGGGGCAAGAAGCAAACCATCAGCGGGCGCCGCGCCAGCGAAATCTTTGCCACCGAAGCGCTGGCCGGCGTCGCTTCCGACGGCGCCGCCGGATCGGTGTTCGCTGGCCTGTCGAACCTGAACTGCACGCTCGACCCCAAGGCGATCAAGCAGAAGGACGGCAGCGGTGCGAGCTGTTCGTTCGAGACCGGGAATTGAGTTCGTTCGTCATGCCCGGGCAACAGTGCGAAGCACGTCTTCGCACAGATATCCGGGGCATCCGGCTCGCCCCGCGCGATTGACACGCCTCTCCATCCTCACAACAATCAAATACCTCCGCGGGCGTTCCGCGGCGGCGATCTGCCAGCAAGGCGGACGGAAAAACAGGGAGAACGACCGTGAAAGTTTACCTCGTGGCCTGCGCCATCCTCGCAAGCCTTTCATCGGGAGCTTCGGCGCAGGTTTCAGACGACGCAGTCCGGATCGGCGTTCTGACCGACCTGTCGAGCTGGGGACGCGACAACAGCGGTCCGGGCTCGGTCGAAGCCGCCAGGATGGCCGTGGAGGAATTTGGCCCCACCGTGCTGGGGAAGCCGATCCAGATCATCAGCGCCGATCACCAGATGAAGACCGATGTCGGCGTCCAGATCGTCCGCGACTGGTTCGACAATGGCAAGGTCGACGCCGTCGTCGATATTCCGAACTCGGGAATCGCGATCGCGGTCCACAACATGGTCAAGGAGCGCAACAAGATCGCACTGCTTTCCGGCCCTGGCGCGAGTTCGCTGACCGATGAACTGTGCAGCCCCAATACCATTCACTTCACCTATGACACCTACGCGCTGTCCAAGGTGACGGCGTCCGCCGTCATCAAGGAAGGCGGCAAATCCTGGTTCTTCATCACCGCGGATTATGCCTTCGGCCAGCAGCTCGAGAAAGACGCCACGCGCTTCATCAAGGAACTGGGCGGGACCGTGCTCGGCGGCGTCCGGCATCCGACCAATACCGCCGACTTCTCGTCCTTTGCGCTGCAGGCGCAGAGCTCGAAAGCCGACGTCGTGGCTTTCGCCAATGCAGGCCAGGACACCGACAATTCGATCAAGCAATCCGGCGAGTTCGGGCTGGTCAAGGGCGGCCAGAAACTTGTCGGTCTCCTGATGTTCGACACCGACGTGCACGCGATTGGCCTCGATGCGGCCCAGGGCACCTATATGACCACCGCATCCTATTGGAACATGGATGATAACACCCGCGCCTGGTCGAAGAGGTTCTTTGCCAGGACCAACGTGATGCCGACGATGATCCAGACCGGCGTCTACGGCTCGGTGCTGCATTATCTCAAGGCCATCCAGGCCGCCGGCACCGACGATCCGACCAAGGTCATGGCGAAGATGCGGGAGATGCCGATCGAGGACGTTTTCGTGCACGGCGGAAAGCTGCGCGAAGACGGCCGCGTCATCCGCGATATGTATCTGGCGCGGGTAAAGAAACCCTCAGAGTCAAAGGAGCCGTGGGATTATCTGGAGATTGTCAAGACGGTGAAAGGCGAAGATGCCTATCGGCCGGTTGCCGAATCCAAATGTCCGCTGTTGAAGAAGTAAGGAAAGCGCGTGGCAGGCCAGCAGGACACACAAGAAACCTACGAATGCGACGCGCTGGTGGTTGGCTCCGGCTGTGCCGGGATGTCGGCGGCGGTGACCGCGGGACATCACGGGCTCAACGTGTTGATCGTGGAGAAGGAGCCGCGCTTCGGCGGCACCACCGCGCGTTCCGGCGGCTGGCTCTGGATTCCCGGCACCTCGCTGGCGCGCGACTGGGGCATTGCCGAAAGCCCGGACCAGGCGCGGACCTATCTGCGCCATGAGGCCGGCAACAGCTTTGACGCCGCCCGTGTCGATGCGTTCCTGACCAAGGGTCCCGAGGCGGTGGACTTTTTCACCAGCAAGACCGCGCTGCGCTTCGACATGCCGCTGACCTTTCCGGATTACCACGCCGAAGCCCCCGGCGGCGCACAGGGCGGGCGTTCGATGGTGACGCGGCCGTTCGACGGCCACGAGCTCGGCCCCAAGCTCAAGGACATCGGCAGTCCCCTGCCCGAGCTCACCGTGTTCGGCATGATGCTGGGCTCCGGCAAGGAGATCATCCACTTTATGCGCGCGACGAAGTCGCCCGTGTCGGCCTGGTATGTCGCCAAGCGCCTGAGCCGTCATGCGCTCGACGTGATGCGCTATGGCCGCGGCATGACGCTGACCAACGGCAACGCGCTGGCCGGGCGGCTGGCGAAATCGGCATTCGATCTCAACATTCCGCTGTGGCTGTCGTCGCCGGTGCGCGAATTGATCGTCGCGGACGGCGCGGTGCGCGGCGCCATCGTCGAGCGCGACGGCAAACCCGTGCGCGTCACCGCCAAACGCGGCGTGGTGCTCGCCTGCGGCGGCTTTCCGCACGACGTCGAACGACGCAAGACGATGTTCGCGCACGCACCAACGGGCGCCGAGCATTTCTCGCCCGGCCCGACCGGCAATACCGGCGACGGTTTGCGATTGGCGGAGGCCGCCGGCGGCAAGGTCGAGGATAACTTGCCGAATGCCGCGGCCTGGGTGCCGGTGTCGGTCACCACCCGCAAGGACGGCAGCAAGGGCGTGATGCCGCATTTCATCGACCGCGCCAAACCCGGCGTCATCGCCGTGACACGCGACGGCACGCGCTTTGCCAATGAAGGCAACTCCTATCATGACTTCGTGCAGGAGATGATGAAGGCCGCCAAACCCGGCGAGGAGATCACGGCGTTCCTGCTATGCGATCACCGCGCGCTTCGAAAGTATGGCCTCGGCTGCGTGCCGCCGTTCCCGATGCCGCTCGGGCATCATCTCAAGACCGGCTATCTCAAGCGCGGCGAGACCTTGGCCGAGCTCGCCGCCAATGCGGGGATCGACGCCAACGGACTTGAGGCAACGGTCGCTAAATTCAACGAGACCGCCGCCAGCGGGCAGGATCCCGCCTTCGGCAAGGGATCGCGCGCCTATAACCGCTACCAGGGCGACGCGCTGCATGGCCCGAACCCCTGCATCGCGCCGATCAAGGACGGCCCGTTCTACGCCATCAAGATGGTGATCGGCGATCTCGGCACCTATGCCGGCATCAGGACCGACGAGAACGCGCGCGCACTCGATGGCAGCGGCCAGCCGATCGCGGGCCTCTATGCCGCCGGCAACGACATGGCCAGCATCATGGGCGGGAACTATCCCGGCGCCGGCATCACGCTCGGCCCGGCGCTGACGTTCGGCTACATCGCGGGCCGGCATATCGCGGGGTGACGCCTGCCCGAAGATGCTATGTTGGCCCGACGGCCGCGCTAGAATAAAAGTTGCCGACAGGAGGAAATCCGATGCTCAACGTCAAGACCCTCGCCGCTGCCGTCGCGCTCGGATGGGCCGCGCTGGCCGGACCGGCGCAAGCCCAGGACAAAGGCACAATCGGGATCGCGATGCCGACCAAATCGTCGGCGCGCTGGATTGCGGACGGCGATAACATCGTCAGGGTGTTGCAGGCCAAGGGCTACAAGACCGACCTGCAATATGCCGACAACGACATTCCCAACCAGCTCGCGCAGATCGAGAACATGATCACCAAGAAGGAGAAAGCCCTGGTGATCGCCGCGATCGACGGCACCACTCTGTCCGACGTGCTGCAGCGCGCGGCCGACGCCGGCATCAAGGTGATTTCCTACGACCGCCTGATCCGCGGTTCGGCCAATGTCGACTACTACGCCACCTTCGACAATTTTCAGGTCGGGGTGCTGCAGGCCGGCAGCATCGAAAAGGGACTTGGCTTGAAGGAAGGCAAAGGCCCGTTCAACATCGAGCTGTTCGGCGGCTCGCCCGACGACAACAACGCGTTCTTCTTCTACGACGGCGCGATGTCGGTGCTGAAACCCTATATCGACAGCGGCAAGCTCGTGGTGCAGAGCCGGCAGGTCGGAATGGACAAGGTCTCGACCTTGCGCTGGGAAGCCTCCGTCGCCCAGGCCCGCATGGAAAACCTGCTCAGCGCCTTCTACACACGCAAGCATGTCGACGCGGTGCTGTCGCCCTATGACGGGCTGAGCATTGGCATCGTCGCGGCGCTGAAGGGCGTCGGCTACGGCTCCAAGGAAATGCCGATGCCTGTCATATCGGGCCAGGATGCCGAGGTCCCCTCGGTCAAATCGATCGTCAATCACGAACAATATTCGACGATCTTCAAGGACACCCGCGACCTTGCCAGGATCGCAGCCGGAATGGTCGACGCGGTGCTGTCCGGCGGCCAGCCAGAGATCAACGACACCAAGACCTATAACAATGGCGTCAAGGTGGTTCCGTCCTATCTCTTGAAGCCGGTCGCGGTGGATCTCGACAACTGGAAGACCGCGCTGATCGACACCGGCTACTACAAGGCCGAACAGTTCAAGTGAGCGGCAGCGAAGCCGGAATGCGGCCGGAGGTGAGTGAGCCTGCAATGACCGCCATTCTGGAAATGCGAGGCATATCCAAGAGCTTTCCCGGCGTGAAAGCGCTGCGCAATGTCAATCTCAGGGTTGAGGCCGGGGAAATTCACGCGATCTGCGGCGAGAACGGCGCCGGCAAATCGACGCTGATGAAAATCCTCAGCGGGGTCTATCCGCACGGCGCCTACGAGGGCGACATTTTCTATGATGGCGAGAAGCGGCAGTTCGCCGATATCTCCGACAGCGAACGGCTCGGCATCATCATCATCCACCAGGAACTGGCGCTGGTGCCGCTGCTGTCGATCGCGGAGAACATTTTTCTCGGCCATGAGCCGGCGACGATGGGCGTCATCGACTGGGACGAGGCCTTCCGCCGCACCCGCGAGTTGCTCGCCAAGGTCGGCTTGAACGAAGCGCCTGATACGCTGATCACCCATCTCGGCGTCGGCAAGCAGCAACTGGTCGAAATCGCCAAGGCGCTGGCCAAGAAGGTTCGCCTGCTGATCCTGGACGAGCCGACCGCCAGCCTGAACGACAGCGACAGCGAAGCGCTGCTCGAGCTGCTGAAGGAATTTCGGAGCCAGGGCATCGCCTCGATCCTGATTTCCCACAAGCTCAACGAACTCGCCGAAGTCGCCGACTCCATCACCGTGATGCGCGACGGCACCACGGTGGAGACCATCGACGCCCGTACCGAGGAGATCAGCGAGGCGCGCATCATCAAGAGCATGGTCGGCCGCGAATTGTCGGAACGTTATCCGCACCGCGAACCCAGGATCGGCGACACGCTGTTCGAGATCCGGGACTGGCGTGTCGAGCATCCGCTGCATGCCGGCCGCGAGGTGATCAAGGGCGTCAGCCTTCGTGTCAGGCAGGGCGAGGTGGTCGGCATCGCCGGCCTGATGGGCGCCGGGCGCACTGAGCTGGCGATGAGCGTGTTCGGCCGCGCCTATGGCCGCAACGTCACCGGGCAGGCTTTCATGCAAGGCCGCGAGATCGATCTGAGCTCGATTCAGAAGGCCGTTGCCGGCGGCGTTGCCTACCTCACGGAAGACCGCAAGGGCCTCGGGCTGGTCCTGGGCGAGGACATCAAGAGCAACATCACGCTCGCCAATCTCGCCGGTGTCGCCTGGCACGGCGTGATCGACGACGACAGGGAAACCGATGTTGCCGAGCAATACCGTTCCAAGCTGAACATCCGCTCGTCCGGCATCCTGCAGAAGGCGCTCAACCTGTCCGGCGGCAACCAGCAGAAGGTGGTGCTGAGCAAGTGGCTGTTCGCCGATCCCAAGGTGCTGATTCTCGACGAACCGACGCGCGGCATCGATATCGGCGCCAAATACGAGATCTACACCATCATCAACGACCTCGCGGCGTCAGGCAAAGCCGTGATCGTCATTTCGTCGGAAATGCCCGAACTGCTCGGCATCTGCGACCGCCTCTATGTCATGAACGAAGGCCGCCTGATCGACGAGATGCCGGTTCGTGAAGCCAGCCAGGAAAAAATCATGGCCGCGATCATGCGACAACACGGAACCGCGCCATGAAACACGAGGCGGTCGAGACTCCGAACAAGGACCAAACCGGATTCTGGAAAAGCAACCTGCGCGACTACGGCCTGCTGGGCTCGTTGCTGGTGATCATTGCGCTGTTTGAATACCTGACCGGCGGCGTGCTGCTGGCGCCGGTCAACATCACCAACCTGATCCTGCAGAACAGCTATATCGTCATCATGGCGCTCGGCATGCTCTTGATCATCGTCGGCGGCAACATCGATCTTTCCGTCGGCTCTATCGTGGGCTTCATCGGCGCTATCGCCGCGACCATGATGGTCGACTACAAGATGCCGTGGGTTCCGGTGGTCGGCATCTCGCTCGTGGCCGGCGGCCTGATCGGCGCTGCGCAGGGCTATTTCGTCGCCTACGCCAAGATTCCGTCCTTCATCGTGACGCTCGGCGGCATGCTGGTGTTTCGCGGGCTGACCGGCAACATCCTGCTCGGCCAGTTCGTCGGGCCGTTCCCGAAGGATTTCCAGAGCATCAGCTCCGGGTTCATCCCCGACGTCGTCAGCGCGCCGCTGCTGGCGCTGTTCGGCGACGGCATCGGTACCAGCTTCCGCTGGACCTCGATGCTGGTCGGCCTCGTCGGCGCCGCCCTGCTGATCTTCACCAGCGCCCGCCGCTGGCGCCGCGCCAAGGCCCATACGATGGAGACGGAACCGCTGGCGCTGTTCATCGGCAAGAACGCCGTGTTCGCCATCCTCATCGTCGGATTTTGCTATCTGCTGGCTTCCTATCGCGGCCTGCCCAATGTGCTGATCATCATGGGCGCCCTGATCCTGCTCTACATGTTCGTGACGCAGCGCATGACGATCGGGCGCCGCATCTATGCGCTCGGCGGCAACCGGCTGGCGGCGCAGCTCTCCGGCATCCGGACCGAGCGGCTGATCTTCCTGACCTTCGTCAACATGGGCGCGCTGGCCGGCCTTGCCGGGCTGATCGTCGCGGCGCGGCTGAATTCGGCAACGCCGAGCGCCGGCAACTCCTTCGAGCTCGACGTCATCGCCGCCTGCTTCATCGGCGGCGCCTCCGCCTCCGGCGGCGTCGGCAAGGTGATGGGCGTCGTGATCGGCGCCTTCGTCATGGGCGTGATGAACAACGGCATGTCGATCCTCGGCATCGGGATCTACTGGCAATACGTCGTCAAGGGCCTGGTGCTGCTGGCGGCGGTCTATGTCGACGGCTACCAGAAGAATAAGGGATAAAGCGCGACCCGCGCCGCGGCGTCGATCGCCTCGACGTTACATGCGCTCGCGTGCTGCTTACGCGGCAACGCCTATCAGGAAATGAGCTTTGAGGAGACAGTCCGTCTACACTTTCGCTTCGCTCAAGCTTCGCCGGACACGCTTCGTCCTGACGGTTCTACCACACGTAGCCTTGGTGGGGAGAACGTGGCTTGCCGAGCCGTAGCTCGCGGCGCAGCAGCCCGCCTTCGCGAAGTGGCTTCGGCGTGGCATCCTTGCTCGCTTCGCGAGCAAAGGATGGTGGGCGCGACAGGGATCGAACCTGTGACCCCTACCATGTCAAGGTAGTGCTCTCCCGCTGAGCTACGCGCCCTAGACCGGGATGACCTGGTCATCCTGCTCTAGCTTATAAGTCGTATTGGGTGGGGTCCGTATATCGGCTCCAAAGCGCCCCGGCAAGGATGCTTGGGAGTAATTTCTGGGGTGTTTTCGACCCAAAATGGTGCCGAATCAGGCCGCCAGCATCTTGTTCACTTCGCTGACCAATTCGCGGAGGTGAACCGGCTTGGCCAGCACCTTGGCGTTCTTCGGCGCTTCCGAATCGGAATTCAGGGCGACCGCGGCAAAGCCGGTGATGAACATGATCTTGATGTCGGGGTCGAGTTCCGAGGCGCGGCGCGCCAGCTCGATGCCGTCCATTTCCGGCATCACGATATCGGTCAGCAGCATCTCGAACGGCTCCTCGCGCAGCCGTTGATAGGCCGACAGGCCGTTGTCGTGGGGCGAGACCTGAAATCCGGCGTTTTCCAGCGCCTTCACCAGGAAGCGGCGCATGTCGTTGTCGTCTTCGGCGAGAAGGATCTTATGCATGGTTACTCTGACTGTCGTCGAATCCGGCTGGAAGGATCACTCCGCCCACTAAGCCCGACAGACGGTAAATATCGGGTGAAGGGGAAGCCACACAGAGGATGGCGCGAGCGGCTATTTCTGTACCCTAATGCACCTGAGATCAACAATGGCGGACGGTTTTGGCAGGTTTGAGACCTGTTCCAACAGCTTTGCGGCTTTTTTCGCTTGGCAGAATGATTGCGATTACCGACAATGCCGCCCACATAAAACTTCCGTTTTCCGGCAGAATCGGTTGGCTTGTCGATTAAGCGCGGGGAAATGCGGATCTCAGGGATAACGCCCGGCGATGACCCAGTTTGAAGGTGAATTATCGCCTCCGTTCGAGATCGCGGAGCCGGCCGACTGGCGGGCGCCGATCATCTTCAACTCGCCGCACTCCGGCTCGGTCTATCCGCCGGATTTTCTCGACGCTTCCCGCATCGACCTCGTGAGCCTGCGCCGCTCCGAGGATTCCTTCATGGACGAATTGATCGCCGATCTCTCCGGCCGCGGTTTTCCGACCGTGCGGGTCAATTTCCCGCGATCCTATGTCGACGTGAACCGCGAGCCTTACGAGCTCGACCCGCGCATGTTCAACGGCCGGCTGCCGAGCTTTGCCAACACCCGCTCGATGCGGGTCGCCGGCGGCCTCGGCACGATCCCGCGCGTGGTCGGCGACGGCCAGGAAATCTATCGCGAGCGGATCAATGTCGACGAGGCGCTGGGACGGATCGAGGCGCTTTACAAGCCCTATCACCGCGCATTGCGGCGGCTGATCAACAAGGCCCACCAGGCGTTCGGCACCGTGATCCTGGTGGATTGTCATTCGATGCCGTCGGTCGGCGTGTCGCGCGACGAGCCGCGGCGGCCCGACATCGTGATCGGCGACCGCTACGGCACCAGTTGCGCCAGCCTGCTGCCCGACCTTGTCGAGGAAATCATGAGCGGGCTCGGCTATTCGATCGGTCGCAACAAACCCTATGCCGGCGGCTTCATCACCGAGCATTACGGCAACCCGGCGAGCGGCTTGCATACCGTGCAGCTCGAACTCAACCGCGCGATCTATATGGATGAGCGACGCCGCGAACGCTCGCCGCGCTTTGCGCAGGTGGCGGCCGATTTCACCACGCTGGCCGACGCGCTGGCGCAGGTTCCGCTCGGCGATCTCGGGCCGTTCCAGGCGGCGGCGGAGTAATCGCCGCTTCGCGTTGTCCGGAATGAAGAAGTCCTCAAAAGAAAAAAGGGCCGCTTGAATGAACAAGCGGCCCAAGTCTAGGGAGGAAACGCCCAAGGAGGGCAGCGATAGCGCGAGGCGCTACCGCACCGCAACAATATGCGACCGCGCTGCACAAAACGCAAGAGAATTCGAAACACTTCCTGCGTAATCCTGGCTGGGCTTGCAGATTTGCCACAGCCCCGCCAAATGCGATTTTCTTTATTATTTTCAGTCGCTTAGGTGACCATTAACCGGCCCGGCGGGTGTTGCAGATCAGCCATGATCCACAGACATCTCGCTTTCGTGATTGACGGAGTCACTGAAAATACACGCCTAAGCGAAGCTGATTCGAAAGCCTGACGTCACCGATGAGGTGGGAGTAACGCTGCGTTATTCGTGCGCACGCCGCGGGATTGAGCTAGGCAAGAACCAGAATTCTCGCGCGCATGCACGCCGCGCCTTTCCAGGGATCAGCCGTGACGGTCATCGATTTTACAGCCTTTATCGGCCGCCTTGCGACCTCCTCCGGCGAAACCATCCTGCCGTTCTTCCGGACCTCGCTCTTGGTCGACAACAAGAGCACCAGCGATTTCGACCCCGTCACCGAGGCCGACCGCGCCGCCGAAGCCGTCATGCGCCGCCTGATCAAGGCCAACTTTCCCCAGCACGGCATCGTCGGCGAGGAATTCGGCAGCGAGCGCGAGGACGCCGAATATGTCTGGGTGCTCGATCCGATCGACGGCACCAAGTCCTTCATCGCGGGTTTTCCGATCTGGGGCACCCTGATCGCGCTGCTGCACAAGGGCACGCCGGTGTTCGGCATGATGCACCAGCCCTATATCGGCGAGCGCTTTTCCGGCGATAGCGGCTCGGCACATTATTCAGGTCCCTCGGGCGAACGAAAACTTTCGGTGCGGCGCTGCGCCTCGCTGCAGGAGGCGACCTCCTACACCACCAGCCCGCTGTTGATGAAGGCCGGCGACCGCGAGATTTTCGGCCGGATCGAAAAGGAAGTACGACTGTCGCGCTATGGCGGCGATTGCTACTCCTACTGCATGCTGGCGGCCGGCCATCTCGACCTCGTGGTCGAGACCGAGCTGAAGCCCTATGACATCGCCGCATTGATCCCGATCATCACCGGCGCCGGCGGCGTCGTCACCAACTGGGAAGGCAAGCCGGCCCAGAGCGGCGGCCGCATCGTCGCCGCCGGCGACGCCCGCGTGCACGAGGCGGCGCTGAAACTGCTCAACAGCCAGGACGCCTGATCGATCGCGCGGCGGCCCGCGTTTTCTTTCTGCGAACCGGTATCCACTTCGCTCGAAAACACTATAGAATTGCTGCCAGCGGCGTGAACGCGCAGGAGATGCGGAGCCGCGCGGGAGGCGTTGATGAAAATCCTGGGCCGGTTGCTCGCGGGACTGACGTTGTTGCTGTTGCCGACGTTGGCCGCAGCGCAGGATTTTCCGAACAAGCCGATCAAGCTGATCGTGCCGTTCCCGGCCGGCGGCCCCAACGACATCATCGCGCGCGTGGTCGGCCAGCGCATGTCTGAGATCACCAAGCAACCGGTCATCATCGACAACCGCGGAGGCCAGGGCGGCGTGCTCGGCACCGATGCGGTCGCGAAGGCGCCACCTGACGGCTACACGATCGGAATCGTGAGCGCGAGTTCGCTCGTCATCAACCCGACCATGGAAAGGGTGCCCTACGATGTAGCCAGGGATTTCGCGCCGATTACCCTGGTGACGACGGTGCCGGAGATGCTGGTCGTTGCCAGCAACGTTCCCGCCAAAAACATGGACGAGCTTGTCGCGCTCGCCAAAGCCCAGCCCGGAAAACTCAACTTTGCTTCTGCCGGCGTCGGCGGCCTGCCGCATCTGGCCGGCGAATTGCTCAAGCTCACGGCCAACATCGACATCGTTCACATCCCCTACCGGGGGGCTGCGCCCGCCATCAACGATCTGCTCGGCCAGCAGGTGCAGATGGCGTTCCTCGATCTGCCGGTGATCTTGCCGCACATCAAGGCAGGCAGCCTGCGCCCCATTGCGCTCGGCGCGCGCGAACGCGCGCCGACGGCGCCTGACGTGCCGACCACCGCCGAGGTCGGCATGCCGGATCTCCTGATCCAGAACTGGTACGGCATGATTGCGCCGGGCGGGACGCCTGAAAATATCGTCAACATCCTCAATGCCGTCACCAACCAGGCCATGGACGATCCGCAAGTGAAGCAGAAACTCGCCGATCAGGGCCTCACGGTGGCCGGCGACAGGCCGAAACATTTTCGCGACTACATTACCGCCGAGTCCCAAAAGTGGGCGCGCGTCATCAAGGCTGCGGGCCTCGAGACGACGAAGTGAACGTTACGGCGCGACGGTACGCAGATGGTCGGCGAGCTGTTTCGCCGGCCGCGGCAGCGACTTGAAGCTGCGGGCGCAGATCGCGAGCCGCCGGTTGGCCCAGGGATCCCTGATCCTGACGACGCTGATCTTCATCGCACGCGCGCAGCGCTTCGCGGCGACCTCCGGCATCACGGCGACGCCGATGCCGGCGGCGACCATCTCGCCGATGGCGTCGAAATTGTTCAGCCGGGCACGAAACCGGAGCCGGGCGCCGAGCCGCGCCGCATGTCCGGTGACATGGGCGTGCAGCGCGCTCGAGGTGATCAATCCAACGAAATCCCGCTCGACGACCTCGCTCAAATCGACCTGCCGCCGGCCGGCCAGTTCGTCGCCGCGCGCCGCGATCAGCACCAGGCGGTCTTCGCTGAACGGGATGCGCTCGATACTGTCCGGCAACGCATGTTCGGCGGCGAGGCCCAGATCGGCTGCGCCGGTCAGGATGGCATGGGCGATATCGCCGCTTTCGCGCTCCTCGACGTCAACAGAGATGTGGGGATGCTGGCCGAGAAAGGCTGCCAGCACCTTCGGCAGATATTCCGACAGGCCCGAGGTGTTGGCCAGGAAGCGCACCGTGGCCTTGACGCCGCGGGAAAAGGCCAGGAGATCGCCGCGCAGCGCCTCGACATTGTGGATGACGATCCGGGCGTGATCGAGCAGGCTTTCGCCGGCCGGCGTCAGTTCGACGCCGCGGCGGCCGCGCACCAGCAGCACGACGCCGAGCGCCTGTTCCAGTCCCTTGATCCGCGCACTGGCGGACGCCAGCGCCAGATGAAGCCGTTGCGCGCCGTTGGTGATGCTGCGCGTCTCCGCCACCGCGATAAAGAGCTGAAGGTCGACCAGATCGAAACGCATGGCCATTTCCTCACGACATGATTGACGTTGGAGCCTGTCATTGCGAGCCAACGGGTCGCAATGACAGGCAGACTTCGACACAGACGAAGGCTGTCTCCGTAATCTCCAGATTGTGCCGTCCGCGTCGATCGGTCAATGTGCGCGTCATGTTCGATTCCTTGCTCCTCCTCATCGCCGTCGCCTTCCTGCTTGCGGGATTTGTCAAAGGCGCCCTCGGGCTTGGCCTGCCGACGGTGTCGATGGGCCTGCTCGCGGTGTCGATGCCGCCGGCCCAGGCGATTGCCATCGTCATCGTGCCGGCGATCGTCACCAACATCTGGCAGACCTTCGGCGGCCCCTATCTGCGCGACATTCTGCGGCGACTCTGGCCGCTCTTGATCGGAACCGCCGCCGGAATCTGGCTCAACGGCGGCGCGCTGACCGGTCCCTATGCACGCTACACAGCGATCGTGCTCGGCCTGTTACTGGCGATCAACGCCATCATCGCCCTCAGCAAATTCAGTTTCTCGGTCGCGCCCCAAAGCGAGAAATGGGTCGGCGGGATCGTCGGCGTCGTCACCGGGATGATTTCGGCGGCGAGCGGCGTGCAGGTCATTCCCTCGGTGCCATACCTGCAGGCGATCGGCATGGAGAAAGAAGAGCTGATCCAGGCGCTCGGCGTCTTCTTCACGGTCGCGACGCTGGCGCTCGGCTTCAACCTGACCAGCGAGGGCCTGCTGACGGCGGCGACCGCGGTGCCGGGCGCGGTCGCGATGGTGTGCTCATTCGCCGGCATGTTCGTCGGCCAGGCCGTCCGCACGCGGCTGCGGCCGGATATTTTCCGCATCTGGTTCCAGGTCGCGATGATCCTGCTCGGGGTCTATCTCGCCGGCAATGCCTTGCTGAAAATCCAAAGCTGAAACGTGACGCCTGAAACGAACAGTGAGGGCTGACCTCAGCGCGTATCCATCATGGCGACGCGGACGCCGAGATAGACAAACATCCCGCCGAGCAGGCGGTTGACCCAGGCGATCGCGCCCGCCGATTGCCGGATACGGCCGGCAGCCTTCGCCGCGAACGCCGCGACGCCGAAGCACCAGAGCGTTCCGCTGCAAATGAAGATCAGTCCAAGCGTCAGAAATGCGAGCGCCTTGTGCGGCGAGTCCACCGCCACGAATTGCGGCAGGAATGCCAGAAAAAACAGCGCCACCTTCGGGTTGAGCACGTTGGTCAGGGCGCCCTGCCAGAACACCCGGCGCAGCGAGGTGCCGCCGGCTTCCGCAGCCGCCTCCGCGACGGGACGGGGCCGCGACAGCAACATCTGGACACCGGAGAACAGCAGATAGGCCGCACCGGCCATTTTTACGACGGCGAATGCCGCCGAAGACGCCATCAGCAGCGCCGACAGGCCGATGGCGGCGCCAAACACATGAACCAGGCAGCCGCAGCTTATCCCCAGCGCCGCAGCCGCCCCGCCGCGCCAGCCGAGCTGGACACTGCGGCCGATAATATAGGCGGTGTCCGGCCCCGGTGTGACATTGAGCAGCAATCCGGAGAGGATAAAGAGCCAAAGTTCGTGAATGCCGAGCGTCCCGCCCATGGTCTGACCGTTGTCCTACTGTTTCTTGGAGCTTTCCGCCCGGTTGCCCCATGCCATTTTCCGGCGGATTGCATTACTATCATGATCGGATCGGGCTTCCGCCAGACGAAGCGCCCTTTATAAACATTGGAATCAGTCAACCGACCACGTACTGGTATCTGCCGGTTCTGGAGCCTTCTGGGATATCTTGAGGACATGGAAAGACGCCTAGCTGCCATCGTCTGTGCTGACGTCGCCGGCTACTCCCGCATGATGGGAGCCGACGAGGCAGGTACGCACGCCACGTTCAAGGCCCATCGCGGCGCGATCTACCCGGTCATTCTCAACCATGGCGGCCGGCTGGTGAAGAATACCGGCGACGGCTTCCTGCTGGAATTTCCGAGCATCGTCGGCGCCATCGAGGCGGCGATTGCGATGCAGGGGCTGATGGCCGAACGCAACAACCATATCCCCGGCGATCGCGTCATGCAGTTCCGCATGGGCATCCACATGGGCGATGTGATGGCCGACGAGGACGAGGTGTTCGGCGACGATGTCAACATCGCCGTCCGCCTCGAATCGGTCGCCCCCCCCGGCGGCATCGCCGTTTCCGGCAAGGCCTGCCATGAGGCTGGCAAGCGTCTCAGCGTCCACCTGGTCGATGCCGGCCCCCACCGGTTCAAGAACATCGAGGAGCCGATCGATGTCTGGACCTGGCAACCCGAAGGTACCGACAGCGCCGGTCGCGGATCCAGGTTGGTTCCAAGCGAGACCTCGAATCTCGCCGCGCAGTATCGGACCGCAATCGTGGGCGTGCTGCCGTTTGCGAATCTCAGCGACGGCGCCGACGAATATTTTTCCGACGGCCTGACCGAGGACCTGATCCACGCGCTCTCGCTGCAATCGTTTTACCGGGTGCTCAGCCGCAACTCGACCTTCGCGTTCAAGGGCAACAACCAGAGCACGCGGCTGATCGCGCGCGAAATCGACGCCACCTACCTGATCCAGGGATCGGTGCGGCGGGCCGGAACCAAGATTCGCGTCACCTCGGAGCTGATCGCGCCGGAGACCGGCGAGCAATTGTGGACCGGCCGGTTTGACCGCGACATCGGCGACCTGTTCGCGATGCAGGACGAAATCACCACCAGTCTGTCGGCGGCGATCGCGGCCGAGATCTACCGGGCGGAAGCCTCGGCGCCGCCGCGGCCGTCGTCGAACGACCTGACCGCGTGGGACCGCTTCCTGAAAGGCTTGTCCTACTATTATCTGCAGACCAAGGACGACTGGGAAACCTCGATCGGCCTTTTCCGCGAAGCCATCGCGCTCGATCCGACGCTGTCGATCGCGCGCGCCTATCTCGCCACCATTCAGATCCAGGGCATCCAGTTCGGATGGATCGCCAGCACGCGCGAATTGTGGGACTCCGCGATGTCGCTGGCGCAGAGCAGCGTCCGGCTCGATCCGCGTTCGTCCTTTGCGTTTCAGATCCTGGCTTATGTGAGCGCGGTGCAGGGGCATTACGAAGCGGCGATGGACGCCGCCAAGCGGGCGGTCGCCCTCAACCCATACGACATGGGCGCCCGTGGCGTGCTCGGCATGTGCCATCTCGTGATCGGCGAACACCGGCACGCCATCGAACTGTTCTCGATGGCAGCGCAGCGCGGCAACTCCGACCCCCGGTATCAATGGGCCGCCGTGAACGCGTTCAGTCACTATCTGCTCGGGCAATATGATGCCGCTTTGTCGTGGGCGCGCGAAGAACTGTATCTCAATCCCAACCAGCTGCAGGCGCTCGCGATCCGCACGGCGGCCCTCGCGCAATTGGGGCGGACTGCGGAAGCGAAAAACGCGGCCGAGGCGCTGCTGAGCAACTATCCGAATCTAACCGTCGAGCGGATGTTGCGGCATCTGCACTGGAAAGCCCCGGGTGACGTCACCCATTACCGCGAGGGGCTTTTGAAGGCCGGCATCCCGTTCGGTAAAGTGGCGCTGATCGAGTCTTCACCCAAGCTCGCCGCGGATTCCTGATCCCGGATCGTCCTGCCGGGCTCGCGCCCAAGCTTTGAGCTGAGACGGCCGTCAGTTGAAACGGCTTGAGTTGACACCGCGCCGAATTCCGCGAAAACTCGATTGCATCCATAAGTAGTGCAACGACCATAAATTCGCCTTTCAACACCTTCCATCATGCAAGACCTTCCGTCATGTCAGACGGACATTCTTCATCCGCTGCTTTCGAGGGATTTGGAGCCATGACAGACGCCGCACCTGCCGCTGCCGTTTCGCCCAACAATCCCTGCCCGTTCCTGCGCGCGCTGGTCGCGAACGGCTATGTCGGCGGCCACATCGTCCCGCTTTCGACGATCGCCGAAACGATCGACCTCGCCAGCGGCGAGACCGGCGCCAGCAAGATCAAGGTCTGGCTGGAGACCTACGGCGTCGCGCTGACGGCGAACGGCAATCCGTTGCGAAGCTTCATCTCCGGCGCGGTGCTGGACGAGTTGCGCAACGGCCCGCTCGACAAGCATGGCGCCGGCTCGCGCATTCTCGATGTCGATGCGCACGTGCATGAGGACGAAATCATCCGCCTCGCCTCCTTCGGCAAGGACCGGCCGAACGGCGCCGGCGGCGTCGAGCGCGGACTCGATGCCAAAGAGATCGAGACCTACATGGCCGCCAATCTCGCGCGCGCCGGCGATGCGGCCCGCTTCTACTATCCCATTCTGATGAAGGGCGAATGGCCGGTCCTGCTGCGCATCATGGGCAAGGGCAGTGGCGACGATCGCTACCTCAGCGTCGACGAGGTCAGGACGCTGTTCGTCGAGCGGCGCTTCCCCGACCGGATCGTCGCGCGGCTGCCGAAGCCTTAATCTTTTGACGCGTTTTCTTTACGCGAACCGGTACCACTTCGCTCGAAAACGCTTTGCCATCACTTGAACAGCGGCGTGCCGGGCACGAAGGCGTCGAACGCCGCCCAGAATTGCGTGCGGTAGCGGTCCTGCTCCTGCAGAATCTCGTGCTTGGAGCCCGCGATCACCAGATGCGAACCGGCGCGCAGGTGATAGGCGAACTCCTCGATCGCCGCCGTTGAGACGATGCTGTCGTTGCTGGCGGCCAGCATCAGGATCGGCTGGCGGATTTCGGAAGGGTAGTTGGCGCCGCGAAAGGTATGCATCGCCCGGAAGGCGGTATCGGCCCAGGCCACCGTCGGGGAGCCGATGCCGAGCGTCGGGTCTTCTTCCAGGATCGCGGCGTTGCGGGCGAAGCGCACGGGATCGCTGGTGAAGGGATTGTTGATGAAGGATTCCGAACCGGTCAGCGCGTCGCTGCCGCCGGGCACGTAGCGGCCGCCCTGGCCGGCGAACCGCATGATCCGCAGCAGCGCCCGCGCCGGAAACGAGGTGGCGCGCCCCGGCAGGTCGATCATCGGCGCCGACAGCACCATGCGATCGAACCAGCGCTTGCCGGCATGGGCGATCCGCAGCATGACGGCGCCACCCATCGAATGCGCCAGCGCGAAATAGGGCGGCGGGCAATCCGGCAACACCACCTGCTGCACGAAGGTTTCGACGTCGACCTCGAAATCGGAGAAGTCGCGGACATAGCCCTTGCGCGGATCGCGCAACCGCCGCGACGAATGCCCCTGGCCGCGCCAGTCGACCATCGCCACCGCGAAACCGCGATCGCGCAGGTCCCGCACCGTCTCGAAATATTTCTCGATCGATTCGCTGCGCCCGGTGAAGACGCAGACCGTGCCCTTGCGCCCCGCAGGCGGCGCCCAGCGCGCGAAGCGCAATTCGGCGCCGTCGGGCGTCTTGATGGTGCCCGAGACGACATCCTCCGGAACCGGATTGGCGGGAATCGAGACAAGCGTCATGACCGGAACCGGATAGGTGAAAAGGGCTGAAAATCAAGGCGGGAGCGCAAAAAAGGGCGGCATTTGCGGCCCTCTTGAACGCCGTTTCTCCCCTCCCATATCACTTCTGTGCAGGCCGCTACCAGTGTTTCGGGTCGAAACACCAAGGCTGCACAAGACGAAAGCCCGGCCCGATGGCGGGCGGGTTAATTGCAACAGTCGCTCAATGGAGGACTACCTATGCGTACCTACGATCTCGCCCCGTTCTATCGTTCCACCGTCGGCTTCGACCGTTTCTTCAGCCTGCTCGATCAGGCGACTGCCGACGGCAGCCCCGGCTATCCCCCCTACAATATCGAGCGCACCGGTGAGAATGCCTACCGCATCAGTGTCGCGGTTTCCGGCTTCTCGCAGGGCGAACTTTCGATCGTCGCCAAGGAAAACACCCTGACGATCAAGGGTGAGAAAACCGCCAACGAGAACACCGCCGAGAAAGCCGAGGTGCTCTACCGCGGCATCGCCGCGCGCGCCTTCGAACGTGCCTTCCAGCTCGCCGACTTCGTGCAGGTGAAAAACGCCTCGCTCGAGAACGGCCTGCTTCACGTCGATCTCGTCCGCGAGATTCCCGAGGCCAAGAAGCCGCGCAGCATTCCGATCACGTCCGGCGTAAAGGCCCCGCAGGTGGTCGACGCTTCGGTAGCCGCGTAACAGCGTCCCGGCTTTCAGCAGATATTGGCCGAAACGAAAACGCCCCGGGAAACCGGGGCGTTTTTTGTTGCAGCCGTCGTCCCTGCGAAAGCAGGGACCCATAGCCACCGGCGGCCATTTTGCGAAAGGCCGCTGACACACCGCTTCATCGGTAGATCACGCGGTATGGGTCCTTGCGTTCGCAGGGACGACGATAAGGGCTATTCCAGCCCCTGCACCTTCGGCAGGTCTTTTGTCGGCGCGATCTCGACGACGGGCTTCGCCGAAGCCTGGCCGGTCGTAACGGCCGGCGGAGCCGCTGGCGCCTCCGCCGGCTTCGACTGCGTCGCCGCCGATTGCTGCTGTTGTGGTTCGGGCTGGGCTTCGGGCCTGGCGGCGAGCGGGCTCGCCTTCGGCACCGGCACGGTACGGCTGGCCACATGCGGGATCGACCGCGGCGGCCGCGGCTCACCCCGGACAGGGGTACTTGGCGGCAGCGCCCCGGGCTGGCCATAGACCACCGCCGGCTCCTCGCCGAAATTGGTCCCGACCCGGTAACCCGGCCTGAAGCGGACGATCCGCCCGTCACGGGCATCGACAATCAGCCGGCCGCTTTCACCACTGCGATCGATCACCTCGATCGCGTAGACGAAGCCGCGCTGCCGGGGGATGCCGAGCGGCGAAAACCCGTTCTCGCGCACCACCGTATAGACTTCCTCCGGCGGCAGCAGCCGCGGGCCGTAGCCGTAATGCGCTCCCGGGGCATCCGGTACCGCCGCATAGGGACCGCCAAAATCGGAGACGGGTGTGTAAGGCGCCAGCATCTGCGCTTGCGCGCCGGCCGCGAACAGAACCACGCTCGCCGCCAAACATCCGGTGAACAACTTCATCGTTGTAAGCTCCTGTAAGTCCCAACGCCTCTGAACGCCAAGGCCGGAGCGTTTTCGCCCTCTCGCCTGCCGTACCCCGGGCGAATTTATTCGTCCCGTGTCGCGAATTTCGCCGTAAAATCCGGCGGTCCTTGGGCCGGATCGCGGCGCGTTTGCTTCAAATCCGGGGCGGAGGTTTCAGCCCGCGAAAGGCACGGATCAGCCATGCGGGCGAGGACTCTCACATGCTTGTGTGATAGACAAAAGTTTGGCATGGTCGGAGTTAGGACAGTATCGCTGTCTCAATTTCGGAGCGGTCCCGGCACGGGGATTGCAACGAAATCTGGGTGCTTCGAGCTCCAGGGAAGTGCAGGCAAGGCCGTTCCTCAGGGACGTTGAACGCCCAAGCCTGAATTTAGGAAATTGCGGCTCGCGGAGGACGAGCGGTGGCCCGGTGGGTGCCGCAAACGCCCAAGGTGTGCCGATGATGCGGTGGCCCTTAGCCTAGTTAAGAGGATTGAGATGAGCGGGTCGGAATTCGAGCGCGAAAATATCGGGACAGCAGCACTGTCGGCGACCGCGGCTTCGAAACCGGCCGACCCCGTCGCGATCGATCCCCCGCGCGAGTTCAGCTGGCGTCCGCCGGCCGAAGGACTGTACGACCCGAGCCTGGAAAAGGATTCCTGCGGCGTCGGCTTCATCGCCAACATCAAGGGCGTGAAGTCGCATCAGATCGTCTCCGACGCGATCAACATTCTGTGCAACCTCGAACATCGCGGCGCTGTTGGCGCCGACCCGCGCGCCGGCGACGGCGCCGGCATCCTGGTGCAGATCCCGCACGCCTTTTTCAAGCGCAAGGCCGCCGAGATCGGCTTCCAGTTGCCCGAGCCCGGCGACTATGCGATCGGCGCTTTGTTCCTGCCGAAGGAAACCGCGTGGCGCAAAGTCATCCAGAGCATCGTCGCCGAACAGATCAAGGCCGAAGGCCTGATGCTGCTCGGCTGGCGCGACGTGCCGTCCGACAACTCTTCGCTGGGTGAAACCGTCAAGCCGACCGAACCCTACCACATGCAGGTGTTCATCGGCCGCAACGGCGCGGCCAAGACCGAGGACGAATTCGAACGCCGGCTTTACATTCTGCGCAAGTCGATCTCGCAGGCGATCTACCAGCGCCGCGAACGCGGCCTCGCCGGCTACTATCCGGCGTCGATGTCGTGCCGCACCGTGATCTACAAGGGCATGTTCCTGGCCGACCAGCTCGGCAAGTATTATCCCGACCTGCACGAAGCGGATTTCGAGAGCGCGCTGGCGCTGGTGCATCAGCGCTTCTCGACCAACACCTTCCCGGCCTGGTCGCTGGCGCATCCGTACCGAATGGTGGCGCACAACGGCGAAATCAACACGCTGCGCGGCAACGTCAACTGGATGGCGGCGCGGCAGGCTTCGGTGCATTCCGAACTCTACGGCAAGGACATCAGCCGGCTGTGGCCGATCTCCTACGAAGGGCAAAGCGACACCGCCTGCTTCGACAACGGCCTCGAATTCCTGGTGCAGGGCGGCTACTCGCTGCCGCACGCCGTGATGATGATGATTCCGGAAGCGTGGGCCGGCAATCCCTTGATGGATGAGCAGCGCCGCGCGTTCTACGAATATCACGCCGCCCTGATGGAGCCGTGGGACGGCCCCGCCGCGATCGCCTTCACCGACGGCCGCCAGATCGGCGCCACGCTGGACCGCAACGGCCTGCGCCCGGCGCGCTATCTCGTCACCAGGGACGACCGCATCGTGATGGCGTCCGAAATGGGCGTGCTGAAGATCCCCGAGGACCAGATCATCACCAAGTGGCGGCTGCAGCCCGGCAAGATGCTGCTGGTCGACCTCGAACAGGGACGCCTGATTCCCGACGACGAGATCAAGGCGGAGCTGGCCAAGAGCCATCCTTACGCCGACTGGCTGCACCGCACCCAGATCCAGCTCGAGGAACTGCCGGACGCAGCCACCAAGGGCATTCGCTCCAACCTGCCGCTGCTCGACCGCCAGCAGGCGTTCGGCTATTCGCAGGAAGACATCACCATCCTGATGACGCCGATGGCAGCCACCGGTGAGGAAGCCGCGGGCTCGATGGGTAACGACACGCCGATCTCGGCGCTGTCGGACCGGCCGAAGCCGCTGTTCACCTACTTCAAGCAGAATTTTGCGCAGGTCACCAACCCGCCGATCGACCCGATCCGCGAAGAGCTGGTGATGAGCCTCGTCTCCATCATCGGACCGCGGCCGAACCTGTTCGACCTGCAGGGCCTTGCCTCGACCAAGCGGCTCGAAGTGCGCCAGCCGATCCTGACCGACGCCGATCTGGAAAAGATCCGCTCGATCACCGATGTCGCCGACAGCCATTTCAAGTCGCGCACGCTCGACACCACCTTCCATGCCGGGTTCGGCGCGGCGGGCCTCGAACAGGTGCTCGACGAACTCTGCGCGCGCGCCGAAGGCGCGGTGCGCGAGGGCGTCAACATCATCATCCTGTCCGACCGCATGGCGGGCTCGGACCGGATTCCGATCCCGTCGCTCCTGGCCTGCGCCGCCGTGCATCATCATCTGATCCGCACGGGTCTTCGTACGTCGGTCGGCCTGGTGATGGAAACCGGCGAACCGCGCGAAGTGCATCACTTTGCCTGTCTGGCCGGCTACGGCGCCGAAGCGATCAACCCCTATCTGGCGTTCGAATCCATCATCGCGATGAAGGACCGTCTGCCGGGCGCGCTCGACGACTATGAAATCGTCAAGCGCTACATCAAGTCGATCGGCAAGGGCCTGCTCAAGGTGATGTCCAAGATGGGCATCTCGACCTATCAGTCCTATTGCGGCGCGCAGATCTTCGACGCGGTGGGCCTCAAGGCCGATTTCGTCGCCAAGTACTTTGCCGGCACCCACACCCGCATCGAGGGCGTGGGCCTCGCCGAAATCGCCGAGGAAACCGTGCGGCGCCATAACGATGCGTTCGGCGACGCGCAGGTCTACAAGACCGCGCTCGATGTCGGCGGCGAATATGCCTACCGCACCCGCGGCGAGGATCACGCCTGGACCGCGGAAACGGTCGGCCTGCTGCAGCATGCCGCGCGCGGCAATTCGCTGGAGCGTTACCAGGCGTTCGCCAAGGTTCTCAACGAGCAGTCCGAGCGGCTGGTGACCTTGCGCGGCCTGTTCCGGATCAAGACCGCCGAGGACGAGAAGCGCAAGCCGATCAAGCTCGACCAGGTCGAGCCGGCCAAGGAGATCGTCAAGCGTTTTGCCACTGGCGCGATGAGCTTCGGCTCGATCTCGCGCGAGGCGCACACGACGCTGGCAATCGCCATGAACCGGATCGGCGGCAAGTCCAACACCGGCGAAGGCGGCGAAGAGTCGGATCGCTTCAAGCCGATGCCGAACGGCGACAGCATGCGTTCAGCGATCAAGCAGGTCGCCTCGGGCCGCTTCGGCGTGACGACGGAATATCTCGTCAACTCCGACATGATGCAGATCAAGATGGCGCAGGGCGCCAAGCCCGGCGAAGGCGGACAACTGCCCGGCCACAAGGTCGACGCGGTCATTGCGCGCGTGCGGCATTCGACGCCGGGCGTCGGCCTGATCTCGCCGCCGCCGCATCACGACATCTATTCGATCGAGGATCTGGCGCAGCTGATCTACGACCTCAAGAACGTCAATCCGGACGGTCAGGTCTCGGTCAAGCTGGTCTCTGAAATCGGTGTCGGCACCGTGGCCGCGGGCGTCGCCAAGGCGCGCGCCGACCATGTCACCATCGCAGGCTTCGAAGGCGGCACCGGCGCGTCTCCCCTGACCTCGATCAAGCATGCGGGGTCGCCGTGGGAAATCGGCCTTGCCGAAACCCACCAGACGCTGGTGCGCGAACGGCTGCGCAGCCGCATCGTGGTCCAGGTCGACGGTGGCTTCCGCACCGGACGCGACGTCGTGATCGGCGCGCTGCTCGGCGCCGACGAGTTCGGCTTCGCCACCGCGCCCCTGATCGCGGCCGGCTGCATCATGATGCGCAAGTGCCATCTCAACACCTGCCCGGTCGGCGTCGCGACCCAGGATCCGGTGTTGCGCAAGCGCTTCACCGGCCAACCCGAGCACGTCATCAACTACTTCTTCTTCGTCGCCGAGGAAGTCCGCGAGATCATGGCGCAGCTCGGCTACCGCACCTTCAACGAGATGATCGGCCAGACCCAGATGCTCGACCAGTCCACCCTGGTGGCGCACTGGAAGGCGAAGGGGCTCGATTTCTCAAAGCTGTTCGTGCGGCAGAAGGAACTGCCCGGCCAGAAGATCTATCACGCCGAGAACCAGAACCATCATCTGGAAGCCGTGCTCGACCGCCGGCTGATCGAAAAGGCGAGAGCCGCGATCGACCGCGGCGCGCCGGTCAAGATCGAGGAAGAGATCAACAACACCGACCGTTCCGCCGGCGCGATGCTGTCGGGAACGATCGCGAAGATCTACGGCAATGCCGGGCTGCCGCATGACACCATTCAGGTCAGCCTGAAGGGCACCGCGGGCCAGGCCTTCGGCGCTTGGCTGGCGCGCGGCGTCACCTTCGAGCTCGAAGGCGAAGGTAACGACTATGTCGGCAAGGGCCTGTCCGGCGGCCGCATCATCGTCAAGCCGCCGCGCGATTCCGGCATCGTGCCGGAAGAATCGATCATCGTCGGCAACACCGTGATGTACGGCGCGATCGAGGGCGAATGCTATTTCCGCGGCATCGCCGGCGAGCGCTTCGCAGTGCGTAACTCCGGCGCGATCGCGGTCGTCGAAGGCGCCGGCGACCATTGCTGCGAATACATGACCGGCGGCATCGTCGTGGTGCTGGGCAAGACCGGGCGCAACTTCGCGGCCGGCATGTCCGGCGGCATCGCCTATGTGCTGGACGAGGCCGGCGACTTCGCCAGGCTGTGCAACATGGCGATGGTCGAGCTCGAACCAGTGCTCTCGGAAGAGATGATCAACCAGAATACCTACAACCACTCTGGCGATCTCGAGGCGCATGGCCGGGTCGACGTGTTCCAGAACCTGCTCGAATCCGACATCGAGCGGCTGCACATCTTGATCACGCGTCACGCCAAGCTGACTGGCTCGAAGAAGGCCGCCGAGATTCTCGCGGACTGGAAGACCTGGCTGCCGAAATTCCGCAAGGTGATGCCGGTCGAATACCGCCGCGCCCTGAAGGAAATGAAGGCCAACGCCGACGCCGAGCCGAAGATCGCGATCGGCGCATAGAAAACGACGTCATCCTGAGGTGCGAGCCGCCTTTGGCGAGCCTCGAAGGATGATCAACGGAAGTGTTTGTGGCTCATCCTTCGAGGCGCGCAAGAGCGCGCTCCTCAGGATGACGAAGAGGTGGAAGTCACAGGGGCGTTATGGGCAAGATCACAGGTTTTCTCGAAATCGACCGGCATGATCGCAAGTATGAGCCGGTCGCTGAGCGTTTGAAGAACTATCGCGAATTCGTCATTCCCCTGAGCGAGAAAGACACCCGCGACCAGGCCGCGCGCTGCATGAACTGCGGCATCCCCTATTGCCACGGCACCGGTTCGGTTCAGCCGGGCACGCCGGGCTGTCCGGTCAACAACCAGATCCCCGATTTCAACGACCTCGTCTACCAGAACAATTGGGAAGAGGCCTCGCGCAACCTGCACTCGACCAACAATTTTCCGGAGTTCACCGGCCGCATCTGCCCGGCACCGTGCGAAGCGTCCTGCACGCTCAACATCGACGACAACCCGGTCACCATCAAGACCATCGAATGCGCCATCGTCGATCGCGCCTGGGACAATGGCTGGCTGCCCCCCGAGATCGCGCCCAACAAGTCCGGCAAGAAGGTCGCGATCGTCGGCTCCGGGCCCGCCGGCCTTGCCGCAGCCCAGCAGCTCGCGCGCGCCGGTCATGACGTCCATGTCTACGAGAAGTTCGCCAAGGCCGGCGGCCTGCTGCGTTACGGCATTCCCGACTTCAAGATGGAAAAGCACATCATCGACCGCCGCGTGGCGCAGATGGAAGCCGAGGGCGTCACGTTCCATTACGGCGTCCATGTCGGCGGCGGCGCTGCGGGCGCGCTCGATCCGCAGCAACTGCTCAAGCAGTACGACGCGGTGGCGCTGACCGGCGGGGCCGAAGCCGGCCGCGACCTGCCGATCCCCGGCCGCGACCTCGACGGCATTCACTTCGCGATGGACTTCCTGCCGCAGCAAAACCGCCGCGTCTCCTCGGAACCGGTGAGCGGCGTCAAGGACATCCTCGCCGGCGGCAAGCATGTCGTCGTGATCGGCGGCGGCGACACCGGCTCGGACTGCATCGGCACGTCTTTCCGGCAGGGCGCCAAGTCCGTGACCCAGCTCGAAATCATGCCGGCGCCGCCCGAGCACGAGAACAAGGGCCTGACCTGGCCGAACTGGCCCTTGAAGATGCGGACCTCGTCGAGCCAGGCCGAAGGCGCGCGCCGCGAATTCGCGGTGCTGACGCAGAAGTTTTCGGGCGTGGACGGCAAGGTGCAGAAGCTGCATTGCGTACAGGTCGACGACAAGTTCAAGCCGATCGCAGGCACCGAATTCGACCTCGACGCGCAGCTCGTGCTGCTGGCGATGGGCTTCGTGCATCCGGTGCACGAGGGCATGCTGAAGACGCTCGGCCTCGACCTCGACCAGCGCGGCAACGTCCGCGCCAATCTCACGGACTACAAGACCTCGCTGCCAAAGGTGTTCACCGCAGGCGACATGCGCCGCGGCCAGTCGCTGGTGGTGTGGGCGATCCGCGAGGGCCGCCTGTGCGCCCGCGCGATCGATCAGTTCCTGATGGGATCGACGACGCTGCCGAGGTAAACCCGCCGCGGCCTCGCGACTTGTCACTCTCGCTTTTCGGAATACCGGATCACCCGCTTCGCGGGTGATGATGGCGTGTCAAAGCGTCCAAATGCCTAATTGACTCGACCAGCTCCCCTTGATCCAGATGGCC
The DNA here is from genome assembly GCF_900099825.1 of Bradyrhizobium ottawaense. Lineage (NCBI taxonomy): Bacteria > Pseudomonadati > Pseudomonadota > Alphaproteobacteria > Hyphomicrobiales > Nitrobacteraceae > Bradyrhizobium > Bradyrhizobium ottawaense. The sequence continues at coordinate 2,829,191 of NZ_LT629693.1, forward strand.
GCTCATACCGGTCACGGCGCGCCCTCCCGAGGGAACCGCGGCCCCATAAAAGCATCCCTCCGCAGGAAACTTCCGAAGGAAACGCCATGCGCAAACTTCTCGCCGCCGCCGCTGTTGCGGCGATTTCGGTTCTCTCGCTTTCCGCCGCGCCGGCGCTGGCGCAGACCCCGATCAAGATCATGGTCGGCGGCATCGACAAGCAGATCTACCTGCCGGCGAAACTCGCGGCCCAGCTCGGCTTCTTCAAGGAGCAGGGCCTCGATGTCGAACTGTTCAACTCGACCTCCGGCTCGCAGGCCGCGACCGCGCTGCTGGCGCGCGAGGTCCAGGGCGTGGTCGGGTTCTACGATCACACCATCGACCTGCAATCCAAGGGCAAGTTCATCACCTCGGTCGTGCAGTTCGCGGTGGCGCCGGGCGAAGTCGTGCTGGTGAAGGCCGCCGACGCCGACAAGCTGAAGGACCCCGCCAACTGGAAAGGTCAGGCGCTCGGCGTGACCGGCCTCGGCTCGGCGACGGATTTCCTGACCCGTGCGCTGGCGGCGAAGGCCGGACTGAAGCCCCAGGACTACACGCTGGTGCCGGTCGGTGCCGGTGACACGTTTCTGGCGGGCATGCAGCAGGGCAAGATCGTTTCCGGCATGACCACCGAGCCGACGGTGGCGCGCGCGGTGAAGACCGGCACCGCCAAGGTCGGCATCGACTTGCGCACGCCGGAAGCGACCCGCGCCGCCCTCGGCGGCGATTATCCCGCCGCCTGCCTCTACATGGACCGCGCCTGGATGGAAGCCAACAAGGAGACCGCACAGAAGGTGGTCAACGTGATGGTCAAGACGCTGAAATGGATGAACTCGCATTCGCCGGAGGAAATCGCGGCGCAGATGCCGAAGGACTACTACGCCGGCGACCTCGAGCTTTATGTGCAGGGCCTTAGGGAAGGCCGCGCGCAATATTCGCCCGATGGCATGATGCCGCAAGGCGCACCGGAATCCGTGCTCAAGGTGCTGTCGAGCTTCTCGCCGAACGTGCAGGGCAAGACGATCGACCTCTCCAAGACCTACACCACGGAATTCGTGGTCAAGGCCAACGCCACGCATTGAGCTACGCCGTCATTGCGAGGAGCGCAGCGACGACTTGTCCGCCGTAGCTCAACGAGCGAAGGCGGAAGCCATCCATACTTGCCTTGAGGCTCGATGGATTGCTTCGCTCGCAATGACCTCTGTGGCGCAGAACCGAATCTGGAATTACCCATGATGGACGTTAAATCACCCTCCGCCGTCGAACTGAAAAACGTCGCCCGGCGGTTCGTGACGCCGACCGGCGATATCCTGTCGGCGCTGGAGGATTTCGATCTCACCATCGCGCCCGGCGAATTCTTCGCCATCGTCGGCCCGACCGGCTGCGGCAAGTCGACGACGCTCGGGCTGATCGCGGGGTTGGCCAAGCCACAGGCCGGCGAGGTGACGCTGTTCGACGTGCCGGTCGAGGGCGTCGACAGCCGCGTCGGCTTCGTGTTCCAGCAGGATGCGGTGTTTCCCTGGCGCAACGTGCTCGGCAATGTCATGGCCGGGCCGCTGTTCCGGGGCGTGCCGCGCGCGCAGGCCGAGGCGACGGCGCGCGACTGGATCGCCCGCGTCGGGCTGAAGGGTTTTGAGGACCATCATCCGCACCAGCTCTCCGGCGGCATGCGCAAGCGCGTCGCGCTGGCGCAGACCTTCATCAACAATCCGCAGGTGCTGCTGATGGACGAGCCGTTCTCGGCACTCGACGTCCAGACCCGCGAACTGATGCAGGAAGAGCTGCTGCAACTATGGGCACAGGCGAAGTCGGCCGTGCTGTTCGTGACCCACGACCTCGACGAGGCGATCCTGCTGGCCGACCGCGTCGCAGTGCTGACCACGCGCCCGGCGCGGGTCAAATCCGTGCACACCATCGACCTGCCACGCCCGCGCGACGTCGCCAAATTGCGTTACGACGAACGCTTTATCGCGATCGCGCGCAACATTTCCGACGATCTGCGCGAGGAAGTGTTGCGCGCAAGAGCGGGGCATTGAGCCATGGCTGAAACCAGCATCGATACATCAGCCCCTGCCGTCCGCATGGAAACCCTGGTCGAACGGCAGCGCCGCCGCGCGCGGCTGGTGCTGGCGTTGCGGCTCGCCGTCCTGGTGGTACTGGTCGGCGGTTGGGAACTCGGCGTGCGCCTTGGCTTGATCGATCCGTTCTTCTTCGGCCAGCCCAGCGGCATCGTCGCCAAACTGATCGACTGGTCGGAGAACGGAACCTCGATCGGCCCGCTCTGGAAGCAGGTCTGGGTGACGATCTACGAGGCCGGCGCCGGTTTCCTGATCGGCGCCGTGATGGGCATCCTGTGCGGCATCGCGCTCGGCCGCAATCAACTGCTGTCGGACGTGTTCTCGATCTACATCAAGGTCGCCAACTCGATCCCGCGCGTGGTGCTGGGTTCGATTTTCATCGTAGCCCTGGGCCTCGGCGCCGCTTCCAAGATCGCGCTGGCAGTCGTGATGGTGTTCTTCGTGGTTTTCGCCAACGCCTTCCAGGGCGTGCGCGAGGCCGACAAGAACCTGATTGCCAACGCCCGCATCCTCGGCGCCAGCGACTGGCAGATGACCCGCGCCGTCGTGATCCCCTCGGCGCTGTCGTGGATCCTCGCCAGCCTTCATGTCTCCTTCGGCTTCGCGCTGGTCGGCGCCATCGTCGGTGAATTTTTGGGCGCACGCGAAGGCATGGGCCTGTTGATCGCCACCGCCCAGGGATCGTTCGATTCCAACGGCGTGTTCGCCGCAATGATCGTGATCGCCGTCGTCGCCCTGATTGCCGAATGGCTGCTGACCATGGTCGAGGATAGATTGCTGACCTGGCGTCCCGAGACCACGGCGAACGAGTGATCAGTTCTGCAATCTGACGCCCATCATCACCACCGTGGACGCCGTGCTGTTGCCCGGCAGATTCGAATCCAGCCAGTCGCGGCGCAGCGTGCCCTTGAGCCAGATGTTGCGGCTCATCTTGTAGATCGCGTCGCTGGACAGCGAGTAGAACTTGTCGTGGCGGCTGTCGCCCTGATAGTCGAGCGAACCCCAGGTGAACCTGCCGATCCCGGTCAACCAGCGGCGGAAATCATGATCGACCTCGACGGTGTAGGTATGCGTCAGCACGCCCGAGGTGCCGGGCAGCGTGGTCTCCGAGATCGCGGTATCGGAATAGAATTTGGCGGTCGTCAGCGGCGTCACGGTCCAGGTCAGCGAGGATGACACCAGCAAGCCCTCGAGCCGGTTGAGCCTGGTGTCGACATAGTCGCGCGCGGCGTAGCCGACGCCGATTTCGCCGGTCAAGAGCCGCGAGAACTCGAAGCTGGTGCCGCCCTTGATGTAACCGCCCGAAGAGTCGCGCGCATAACCGTTGCGATCGAGCCTGAGGTCATGGACGCGGCTGTCGCCCTCGACTTCCATGAACGGCTTGAGGCCGGGCATCAGGTCGTAGCTGACGCGGCCGATGCCGCCGAACTGGTTGAAGTTGCGGTCGTCGTTGCTCGAGTAAGTGCCGTCGGTCAGCTTGGAGTCGGTATAGGCGGTGCGGTCGACGGTGGCGCCGGCGGAAATCTGCAGCCGGTTGAAATTCTGGTCGACGCCGAAGGTGCCGCCGAACGACGCATAGACCGGATATCTGGCGAGGCCGGCCTGGATGTTCGGACTGCCGGGATTGTCGGTCGCGACCCGCAGCCGCGTCTGCGCCAACAGACGTGTGTCGCTGGTGACGTCGAGTCGCCCATCGACATGGCCGGTAAAATCCGGACGATCGACATTGACCGGCGCCGACGAAACCGTGCCGTCGGTCGGCGGCGGAAAGGTGTTGCCGTAGCCGGTGAACGATCCGCGCAAGTCGGCGACCAGCGCGTGGCGCTCCCAGTCGGAGACGGCGAGGAATTCGGGTGCGACCACATAGAACGGCGATCCGCGGGGCACCGCCGTGCGGCGCGGGTTGGTGTCGTAGCCGGCCGAGAGTTCGAGCGCCGATTTGATCAGGAAGCTGCCGGCGTAATCGCCGACCGCGCCGAACGGATCGTCGTCGACCTTGAGCCGCTTGCGCAGGGGTTGCCCGACCACGGTGCTGGCCATCGCGGGGGCGATCGGCGTCTTGTTGGCGGATTGCGACGGCGGGACTGAAAGGCGTTGCGGCCCGCCTGATGCCAGCGGTGGCGGCGGATTGCCGGGACCGACCGGAGGCTTCGGCCTGGCCTGCCCCGGATAATATTTCGTCTGCTTGCGTTTGCGGTTCAGCGAATCGTAGCCCCAGTCCGATGCGCCGCTGGCGGCGGCGGTGCCGTAGCGCGGGATCTGTCCGATCCGCGACGGCGCCGGCGCGTCCTGACCGCGTAAGCGGGGGTCACTCGTGGCATCAGCGGTGCGGTCGATGATATCCGCGGTGGTCCGCCGCAACGGCGAATCCGCAGATGTCACCTGACTGGAGCGAGTCGGGCTGAACAGGTCCGGAGTGACGGTCTGGGCCCCGGCTCCAGTGCCGCTCAGGGCGATCACCACAAGGCACGACAAGGCCGCGCCGACGGGGTGCGCGCAGAGGCCTCGGACCCTTGCTGGACCCGCCATCACGATAAGAAAATACCCCAACAACGTCAGACACTTGAATGACGCGCTCCGAATGCAGCGGAAAACGTCGTTAATGGGAGTTAAAACAATTATGGTTAATGAGCCGTTGAGAGCCGGAGGGCGCGCGTCGCATCACCGCGCGGCCCATGCTAAGGAGGGGCCCGGGGCTGTGACCCCTCTCCCTGGAAGCAGACATGGCCAATCCGAATCCGCTGATGGCAAAATCATCCGGCACCGACCCCGCTGACGCCGCTATCGAGTCGGCCCTGCGCACCCTCGATGCAGAAGGCAGCGGCATCGCCGCGATCACGGCGGCGTTGCAGTCCGACCTGCGGGCGCCCTTCATCGCGGCGACCGATCTGATCAAAAACGCCAAGGGCCGGCTGATCGTCACCGGGCTCGGCAAATCAGGCCATATCGGCCGCAAGGTTGCCGCCACGTTCGCCTCGACCGGCACGCCGGCGTTTTTCGTCCACGCCGCGGAAGCGAGCCACGGCGATCTCGGCATGATCACCGCCGACGACGTCATCCTGGCGCTGTCATGGTCCGGCGAGCAGCCGGAGATGAAGAATCTCATCACCTACGCCAAGCGGTTCCGGATTCACGTGATCGCGATCAGCGCGGAGCGGGAATCCTCGCTCGCCAAGGCGGCCGACGTGGCGCTGACGCTGCCGAAGGCCCGCGAGGCCTGCCCGCATAATCTCGCACCCACCACCTCCTCGCTGATGATGCTGGCGCTCGGCGATGCGCTGGCGATCGCGCTGCTGGAAGGCCGCGGCTTCACCTCGGTCGATTTCAGCGTGCTGCATCCCGGCGGCAAGCTCGGCGCGCTCTTGAAATACACCCGAGACCTCATGCATGCGGGCGATAGCGTGCCGCTAAAACCGCTCGGCACCAAGATGTCGGATGCGCTGGTCGAGATGACGTCGAAGGGCTTTGGCTGCGTCGGCATCACGGATACGCGCGGCCATATCGTCGGCATCGTCACCGACGGCGACCTGCGCCGTCACATGCGCTCCGACCTGATGACCGCCAGCGTCGACGACGTCATGACCAAGAATCCGAAGACGATCGGCCGCGACCTGCTCGCCGGCGAGGCGCTGGAGATTCTCAACTCCTCGAAGATCACCGCACTGATCGTCACCGACGCCGGCAAGCCGGTCGGCATCGTGCACCTGCACGATCTGCTGCGGGCGGGCGTGGCGTAGAGCGCTCTCCACGTCATTGCGAGGAGCGCAGCGACGAAGCAATCCATTCTTCCTTCGCGGCGAAATGGATTGCTTCGCTTCGCTCGCAATGACGGTTAGTTCGTCCAATCCGGAAACCGCGCCGCGCTCGCCTCTAGCGGCAACGCCAGCGTATTCGCCAGATACGACACGGTGCGATAGAATCCGCACAGCATGATGATTTCGAGAATCTGCGCCTCGTCGTAATGCGCCGACAGCGCCTTGAATTCGGCATCGGTCAGCGTCGCGCGGTCATGCAGCGCATCCACCGCCGCGATCAGGGCCTGCTCGGCGGCCGACCAGCAGGCGGCATCGGCTTTATCCCGCACGGTGCCGCGGACCTGTTCGTCGGTGAGATGGGCGGTTTCCGCAAACGTCGCGACGTGCACGCCCCATTCATATTCGCAACCCGTTCGCGCGCAGGTGCGGTCGATGACGATCTCGCGCTGCCGCAAGGTGAGCGGACCGCGGTCCAGCAGGCTGCCGGCGCGGAATTTCTCCCAGGCCCGGGGATGGCCGGCCATGACGCGAAACAGCATCAGCGGCGGCGCGCCGCGCATGATGCGGTCGAACTGCGCCTGGATCTCCGGTTGATAAGGCGGCGCCAGCGGCGCGATGCGCGGGCTCGTTTGGGACATCGCCAACTCCTATGCTACACTAAACGTAGCATCACGCTACAATATCTGTAGCAATCCGCAAGAGGGCTTTCGATGGCAAAACCGGTCGCAATCCCGAAAAAACAAGCCGTCCGCGGCTCGCGATCGGGCCGGCCGATCATGGCGCTGCTCGATCTGCTGGGCCGGCGCTGGACCTTGCGGATCGTCTGGGAGCTGCGCGACGCTCCCCTGACCTCCCGCGCGCTGCGCACCGCCTGCGACGACGCCTCGCCGACCATCGTGCAGGCGCGGCTGACCGAACTGCGCGAAGCGGGCCTCGTCGAACTCGAACAAGGCGACGGCTACCGCCTCACCGCGCTGGGCCGCGAACTCGAGCAGACGCTCCTTCCCCTCCACCGTTTCGCCGAGCGCTGGAGCAAGCATATCAACAGTTCGACCTAGGCCGCAGCCACCGTCAGGCTGGCGCCGTCGGCCTGCACGATTCGTACCCGGCTGCCGGCCGGCGTGTCGGGACCGGCAACGCGCCAGATGGTGTCGTCGATCCGCACCGTGCCTGATCCGTCGACGATCGGCTTTTCCAGCGTGAACTCCCGGCCGATCATCGCTTCGGTCCGCTTGTTGAGAAAGGGATTGCTGACGCTGTGGCTGGAGGCGCTGCGCGCGAAGTAGCGCCAGGCCGGCACGGCGGCGGCCGCAAACACTGCAAACATCAGGAGCTGCGTCTGCCACGCCGGATTGATCGCGAACGACAACAACCCGACCAGCAGGGCGGCGAGCCCGAGCCAGAACAGGAACACACCCGGCGCCAGCAACTCCAGCGCCATCAGGATGAAGCCGAAGATCAACCAGTTCCAGGTGCCTAAGGTAACAAACATCTCGGCCATGACACGACCTTTCAATTCTCTTGTCAGTCGATCTCGATAACAAACAGGCAGTAAGCTCCCTCTCCCGCTTGCGGGGGAGGGTTGGGGTGGGGGTGCTTCCGCACAGCATGCTGGTGGATAGATTTCCCCCACCCGCCGCACGCTATCGCGTGCGTCGACCTCCCCCGCAAGCGGGAGAGGTGCATGGAGTGCGGAGCTGCACCCAACATAAGAAGCCTCCTACCGCTGCGGCGTGAACGGCGGCGGCGGGGTCGGGCCGGCTGGCGGCACTGAACCGCGCCGGGCGGCGGCTGTGGCCGAGGCTGCGCTTTCGCCGAAGGTGGCCTTGGCGATTTCGCCGATGCCGGCGAGCGAGCCGAGAAGGCTGGTCGCCTCGATCGGCAGCATGATGATCTTCTGGTTCGGCGAATCCGCGAACTGCCCGAACGCCTTGATGTATTTGTCGGCGATGAAATAGTTCAGCGCGGCGACGTCGCCCTTGGCGATGGCGTCGGAGACCATCTGCGTCGCCTTGGCTTCGGCCTCGGCCGAACGCTCGCGCGCCTCGGCGTCGCGGAACGCGGCTTCCTTGCGGCCTTCGGCCTGCAGGATCTGGCCCTGCTTGGCGCCTTCGGCGCGAAGAATCTCGGATTGCCGCTGGCCTTCGGCCTGGAGGATGTCGGCGCGCTTGACGCGCTCGGCCTTCATCTGGCGTCCCATCGCCTCGACCAGATCGGCCGGCGGCACGATATCCTTGATCTCGATGCGATTGACCTTGAGACCCCACGGCGACACGGCGGCGTCGACCACGCGCAGCAGGCGCTCGTTGATCTCGTCGCGATGCGACAGCACCTGGTCGAGATCCATCGAGCCCATCACCGAACGGATGTTGGTCATGGTCAGCACGATGATCGCCTGATCGAGATTGGAGACCTCGTAGCTCGCCTTCGCGGCGTCGAACACCTGGAAGAAGGCGACGCCGTCCACCGTCACGGTGGCGTTGTCCTTGGTGATGACTTCCTGCTCGGGGATGGAGATCACCTGCTCCATCATGTTCATCTTGCGGCCGACGCGGTCGAAATAGGGAACGATGATGTTCAGGCCCGGCGACAGCGTACGGGTGTATTTGCCGAAGCGTTCGATGGTCCAGTCGTAGCCCTGCCCCACCGTCTTCACGCCGGCGAACAGTGTCACGATGACGAGCAGTACAAATGCAATCGCGAAAATGTCGAAACCAGTCATAAAGTCCTCCAAAGCCGCATCACCAATATCCGCGGACGTATTATTATTTGGTCTGAATGCCGGCCGCGCCGGTTCAGTGCAACTTCGTTAGAGCCTTATTCGTTAGAGCCTTATCGGTTCGGATTGAATCGAAACTGGCTCTACTCTTTTGTTTTGACGCCTTTTCTTTACGCGAACCGGCGCCCACTTCGCTCGAAAACGCTATAGTATAGGTAAGGGGGAGTTTCGGGGCCGCCAGATGTACCCGCCCTGAACGGCGGCCAAGTGCCTCGTTTCGCTCGTGAAGCAGCCGGCTTCACATAATCGTCAAATCCATCCCTGCAGCTCGCGCAACACGAGCTGGCGGATGACGTCCATGCCGGGATCGCTGTCGTTGAGGCAGGGGATCGCGGCGAAGTGCTCGCCGCCATTGTGCTTGAATATCTCGGCGTTTTCCTGCGCGATCTCTTCCAGTGTCTCGAGGCAATCGGCGGAGAAGCCGGGGGTCACGACCGCAATGCGCCGCACGCCGTCCTTGGCAAGCTGTTCGATGGTCTTGTCCGTATAGGGCTGCAGCCACGCGTCGAAGCCGAAGCGCGACTGGAACGTAAGCAAAAGTTTGGAGGCATCAAGCCCCATGCGCTTCCGCAACGCGTCCGTTGTTGCAACGCACTGCGCGTAATAGGGATCGCCCTTGTCGACATATATCTGCGGCATGCCGTGATACGACGCCACGATCAGTTCGGGCTGAAACGGCAGCGTCGCCAGATGCGCGTTGATCGATACCGCGAGCGCATCGATATAATCAGGGTCGTCGTAGTAAGGCGGCGTCACCCGCAGCGTCGGCTGCGCGCGCATGCCGGCCAGCACCTTGAACACCTCATCGCAGACGGTTGCCGAGGTCGCGGCCGAATATTGCGGATAGAGCGGCACCACCAGCAGGCGGTTGCAGCCCTGCGCGGTCAAGGCGTCGATGCGCGAGCGGATCGACGGATTGCCGTAGCGCATCGCCCAGTCGACGATGACATGGTCATGGTCGGCGATCCCGGCCGCGAGCTTCTCGGCCTGTGCGCGCGTGATCGTCTTGAGCGGGGACTCGTTCTTCTCGGTGTTCCAGATCTTCCGGTAGTCGCGGGCCTTGCGGCCAGGGCGCACACGCAGGATGACGCCGTTGAGGATCAGCTTCCACTTCAGGCCCTGGTCCTCGATCACGCGCGGGTCGGAGAGGAACTCCTTCAGGTAGACCCGCACGCCCCTGGCATCCGCCGTATCGGGCGTGCCGAGATTGACCAGCAGCACGCCGACCCGCTCCGGCTGGGCAGCCGGTTCAGGCTTCGCGCTTCCAAGGGGAACGACCACGGTCATGATTTCGTTGGCTTCGCGCGTTGCACCATCCTTGTCAAGATTGGCCTCCGTTCGCTACGCTTGATCCATTGCCGTGGGCGGGAGGAACCATGACGGTCGCCGAATTCTGCGTTTTCGGGGTGGTGGCGCTCTATCTTTTGACCATCGTGCCGGTCAAATGGATCGGCTATCGAAAATATGACAACGCCAAGCCGCGCGACCCCGCGTTCTACGAAGACGCCATCCGGGCCCGCGCGCTGGGCGCCCACCTCAACGGGATCGAGGCGTTTCCGTTCTTTGCGGCCGCCGTGCTGCTCGCGGAGTTTCGCCTCGGGCCACAGCACCTGATCGATGAACTGGCGGTGCTGTTTCTGATCGTGCGGATCGCCTATGTTTTCACCTATCTCGGCAACCGCCCGCGGCTGCGATCGATCCTGTGGAACATCGGATTCACGATCAATGTCGCGATTTTCTTCCTGCCGGCGATCAGGGGGTATTTGCCGGGGTGATTCCTCATGGTGAGGAGGCGCGCAGCGCCGTCTCGAACCATGTCGCCCGTAGCCCATCCTTCGAGACGCCGCTTCGCGGCTCCTCAGAATGAGGGTTGGAGTCGCGTCACGCGCCGCTGTCATCCTCCGCGCATGCGGGGGATCCAGTACGCTGCAGCTTATCGGTTCAATCACTGGCGCCTCTGGAATACTGGGTCGCCCGGTCAAGCCGGGCGATGACAACTGCATATGCGGAAACATTCTCGCGACACACTGTGCCCGAAGTTTTGCTCGTATCCTCACCCTCTCAAGATCAGAGGGCGCAGGGAAGACCGGGTGCGCGCCGCACCCGCGGTCTCATGTGCGTGTTGCACAAGAATAGGCTGCACATGAGCATACAGGTTTGGCGGAAGCCTCCGGCCTTCCCTGCGCAATGGCTTTACGGCTTATACGAGATCGTCCTGGTGACCCTGCTTTTTGTGACACCATCGCTCTTGGGCAGCGTTGGCCGCCTTCGAACTTGACGCCTGCATCGGGGCGTCGGACCCAAACGATTTCACCGTACGCAACGGATGCGCTCGTCTCTCGCACCATCGCGTCCACCGCTCCCTGCCCCTCGTTTGCGACGATGGCCTACGCCCCTCTGGTGGGACAGGATGGCCGGAGTTGTGGAGTTGATTTGCCCGACGCTGCAACGGAAATATTTTTGCGCGAAGGGCTGGACAGACTTTTTATGATTTGCCCGTCGGGTCGTTTTGTCGCACCCGCTCGCTCAACATCATCCTTGCGCGCAGCAGCGACTCACGGCCTCGCGCGCCAGCCCATTTCCCAGAAATCGGCCTCAAGCCGGGTGGCTTCCCGAAAGATCGCGATCAATTCGGCCTCGCGGGCCGGCGTGGCGTAGCGACTGGCGAGTCGCTCGAGTTGCGCGCGCGCATTGGCCGCGACCTCCTGATAAAGCGCGCCGGCATATTCCGAGATCCAGACGCTGTACGGATTCGTTGCCGCGCGTGCGCCGGGCCGCGAGGCGAGCCGCGTTGCAATCTCTGCATAGCCGATCACGCAAGGCGCCAGCGCCACCTTGAGCGCCAGCAGATCGCCGCGCATTCCCGCATCCAGCACATAGCGCGTGTAGGCCAGCATCTCGACCGCGGGAGGCGCGCGTTCGAGATCGCCCGGCGACAGCCCCCAGCCGGCGCAGAGTTTGATGTGAAGGTCCATCTCGACGTCGAGGATGGCCGAAAGACCCGCCGCCGACTCGCGCATATCGGCGAGACTGGGCGACTTGTAGATCGCGAGCGCGTAGGCCCGGGCAAACTCGATCAGGAACAGATAATCCTGAACGAGGTAGTGACGAAACGCCGCCTCAGGGAGCGAACCATCAGCCATCGCGTCGGTGAAGGGATGCCCGGTGTAGGCCCGCCATTCGGCACTTGCTGCTGTCTTGAGACGCTCGAAGAAACTCACGGTTGTTGCTCCCGCGTCGCAATGAGGTCCCGGATCGGCTTCGAGATCGGCACCGGACGATGGCTCTGCTGATCAGTGTAGACCCAGACGATCTCGCCGGTCACCAGCGCTTCATCGCCGCCTTTCAGAAAGATCGCGAGTTCGAAGGTCAGGCTTGAATTGCCGATCCGCGCCACCCTGGCGCCGACGTCCAGCTCCTGGTCGAACAGCACCGGCGCCTTGTACTCGATCACGGATTTGACGACGTGGAAATCGATGCCGGTCGCCTTGGCATCGGCAAACTGGTCGTAGCCCAGCGCGCGAAAATACTCGGTGATGGTCGTGTCGAAGTAGGTCAGGTAATGCGCGTTGAAGACGACGCCCTGGCCATCGATCTCGGAATAGCGGACGCGAAAGGGATGGAAGAACCAGAATTGCTCGCGTGACATGGGGGCTCCGGTTGCGGGTTTGCGCTTGCATATCCGATCAGGCCGGCACCTCAAAGCCCGCAGCAACGATCGACTCCTCATGGTGAGGAGGCGCGCAGCGCCGTCTCGAACCATGTGGCCCGTGGCCATCCTTCGAGACGCCGCTTCGCGGCTCCTCAGGATGAGGACCGTAGCCTCGTAGCCCGCATGAGCGAAGCGATATGCGGGGACAGGGCCCCGGATGTCGCTTCGCTCATCCGGGCTACATTGCAGCCTTATAAACACGTCACCCGCTCGGCCGCGAGATAGCCGAACAGCAGGCCGATCCCGAACAGCAGCACCAGACCCGCCGCGGCGAATTCGATGCCGCGCATGACAAGCGTGCCGCGGCCGTCGCTGCCGCCGCTGAGGCGCTGGGCGAGGCCTCGCGCGGAGACCGCGAGCACGGCGATGGTCGCGACCGTGATCGCGGTGCCCAGCCCCATCACGAAGGTTGCGGCGATGCCGGCCCAGAACAGGCCCTGCGCCAGCGCGAATACCAGCACCAGGATCGCACCCGAACAGGGCCGCAGGCCGACCGCGAAGATCGCACCGAGGCCGCGCTGCCAGCCGCCGGGGCCGGCGAGCTGATCCGGCGTCGGGCCGTGCGAGTGGCCGCAATGCTCGTCATGGACGTGACCGTGATCATGATGATGGCCCTGGTCATGATCATGATCGGCATGCGCGTGACGATGGTGATGGCCGTGATCGTGAACATGGTCATGGTGATCGTGATCGCTGTGCGCATGGTTGTGGTCGTGATGATGCACGGCTGCCATCGCCATCGCCGGCACCAGTACCGGCTTCACCTGCAATGCGCGTATAAAACCACCGCCCTTGGTCCAGACCAGGCGGATGCCGAACGCCGCGATCAGAATGTAGCTGGCGATCTCGATCGCCCGCTCCGCCCCACACATCGTTTTCGCGGTCGCATTCAATAGCCACGCACAAATGCCGACCACCACCACCGCGACCAGCGCCTGCAGCAGCGCCGAGGCGAACGCGAGAGCGATGCCGCGCCGCGCGGTCTCGCGGTTGGCGACGAGGTAGGACGAAATGACAGCCTTGCCGTGGCCGGGGCCGGCGGCGTGGAAAATCCCATAAGCAAACGAGATCGCGAGCAGGGTCCAGACCGCGGAGCCGTCCGACTTGGCGGCACGGATCGTCACCGACATCTCGCGATAGAATTCCGACTGCTTGGCCAAGAGCCATCCGACGATGCCACCGACCTGCGGCTCGGCGGCCGGCCGTGGACCGCCAAAGGGGTTCTGCGCCGCGAGCACGTGCAGCGCGCCGTCGACAAGCAGGATGGCCGCGAGGGCCGCGACACCGATCGCGAGGCAGCGGGTGAAGGGGGTGCGTGACGTCATGGGCAATCCACCGTGATCTTGTTGGCGAACATCATGCCGAAATTTCCGCCTTCGCCGGAGAGAAAATTCTGCTCGCCGAGCTTTTGCGCGGCCGCAGAGCCGTCATTGGGCCGCTGGAATTGCATCCTGCAATCGGCGGGCGCGCCGACCAGCGTCACCGGGTCCTTCTCGGCATATTGGAAGTCGATGAAGAAGGCGCGGTCGAACACCTCCAGCACCAGTTGCTTCGCCTTGAACGGCGTCTTTGCCGGCAGCGTGAAATGCAGGGTCAGGAGACTGTCCTTGAATTCGAGGAAGTAATCGACCGGCTCGAGGAATCGCTGCTTGGCCCCGTCGGCACGCGCGAAGGTGAAGAAGCCGTATTCCTTCAGCGACTCCACATTGGTCTGCGCCAGCGGCGCCAGCTCCTCGCGGCTGTAGGCGCCTTTGGTTTTGGGCTCGAGGCCCTGCAGCGCATAGGTCGAGAACATGTCGTCAAAGGTCCAGGCATGGCGGACGCCCGAGACCGAACCGTCGGGCGCGTACATCACCTCGCTTTTGGCGGTGATCCAGACATGGGGGTGGGCCTGCGCGGAGGATGGGAAGGCTAGCGCCGCGAAGATCAAAGCCAACAGTCCGAACAAAACGCGCAGCATGTCGTCCCCGCGAAGGCGGGGACCCATACGCCGTGCCGTCGCTTTTGGGCAATGTGGCAGACGCGTTCCTTCACCATGAACATCGGTGGCTATGGGTCCCGGCCTTCGCCGGGACGACACGTTGAGAGAGCTCGGCTCGCTCACGCGGCCTCTGGCGTTTCGAGCAGCCCGCGGCGGCGCAGCAGCGCATCGGGCTCGGGCTCGCGGCCGCGGAAGGCGACATAGGCATCTTCAGGGTCGACCGAACCGCCCGACGAATAGATGTCGTCGAGCAGCCGCTTGGCGGTGGCGGGATCGAAGATGTTGCCGGCCTCCTCGAAGGCGCCGAACGCGTCGGCGTCCATCACCTCGGACCACATGTAGCTGTAATAGCCCGACGCATAGTGATCGCCGGAGAAGATGTGGCCGAACTGGGTGGGCCGGTGCCGCAGCGCGATTTCAGCGGGCATGCCGATCTTTTCCAGCTCGGCCTTCTCGAACGCCCGCACGTCGCGGCTGGCGGCGGCCGGCTGGGTGTGGAATTCCAGGTCGATCAGCGCCGAGGAGACGAACTCCACGGTGGCAAAGCCCTGGTTGAATTTTCGCGCGGCGAGGAAGCGCTTGAGCAGGTCGTCCGGCAGCGGCTCGCCGGTCTGGTAGTGTTTTGCGAACTGCCTGAGCACCTGAGGCTGTTCCTGCCAGTGCTCGTAGAGCTGCGAGGGCAGTTCGACGAAGTCGGTGAATACTGATGTCCCCGACAGCGAGGGATAGGTGACGTCAGACATCATGCCGTGCAGGCCGTGGCCGAACTCGTGGAACAGCGTCCGCGCGTCGTCGGGCGACAATAGCGACGGCTCGCTGCCGGCGCCCTTGGAGAAGTTGCAGACATTGATCACCAGCGGCGCAATCTCGCCGTCGAGCTTCTGCTGGTCGCGCAGCGAGGTCATCCAGGCGCCGGAACGTTTTGAGGGCCGTGCGAAGTAGTCGCCATAGAACAGCGCCTTGTGCTTGCCGCCGGCATCCTTGACCTCCCAGACCCGGACATCGGGATGCCAGACCGGGATATCCTTGCGCTCGGAGAACGTGACGCCGAACAGGCGGGTAGCGCAGTCGAAGGCGGCGTCGATCATGTGGTCGAGCACCAGATAGGGTTTGATGGCGGCGTCGTCGAAATTGGCGCGGCGCTGCCTGAGCTTCTCCGCGTAGTAGCGCCAGTCCCACGGGGCCAGCGCAAAATTGCCGCCCTCCTCCGCGACCAGCGCCTGCAGGGCGTCGCGGTCCGCCATCGCCCGGGCCCGCGCCGGCTTCCAGACCCGCTCCAGGAGGCTGCGCACGGCGTCCGGCGTCTTGGCCATGGAATCCTCCAGCCGATAGGCGGCATAGGTCGGATAACCCATGATCTTCGCGGCCTCTTCACGCAGGCTGAGAATTTCGACGATGGTCGCGTTGTTGTCGTTGGCGTTGCCGTTGTCGCCGCGCGCGGTAAAGGCGCGGAACGCCTTCTCGCGCAGGTCGCGGCGGGACGAGCCTTTCAGGAACGGCTCGACCGAGGAGCGCGACAACGTCACGATCGCCTTGCCGGCGAGCCCGCGCTCTTCCGCCGCAGCCTTCGCCGATGCGACGAACGCCTCCGACAGGCCGCCGAAATCGTCCTCGCCGAGTTCCATGAACCAGTCCTGTTCGTCGCCGAGCAGATGGTGGCTGAAGGAGGTCCCGAGCTCCGCCAGCCGCTCGTTGATCGCGGCGCGGCGCGCCTTGGCGGCCTCGTCGAGGCCGGCGCCGGCACGGTGGAAGTTGTTGTAGGTGCGCTCCAGCAGCCGCATCTGCTCGCCCGATAGCCCCAGCGTGGCGCGGTTGTTGTGGATCAGCGCGATCCGGCCGAACAGCACCGCGTTCATCATGATCGGGTTCCAGTGCCGCGCCATCCGTGGCGAGACCTCCTTGTCGATGGCGAGGATTTCCGGGTTGGAGTTGGCCGAGACCAGGTCGTAGAACACCGCCGAGACCTTCGCGAGCAGCTTTCCGGAGCGCTCCAGCGCCGTGATGGTGTTGGCGAAGTCGGGCGCCGACGGGTCGTGGGTGATCGCCGCGACTTCGGCCGAATGGTCGGCAAAGGCCCGCTCGAAGGCCGGCAGGAAGTGTCCCGGGAGAATCTCGGCAAAGGGCGGCGTCTCGAACGGCGTCTGCCACGCTTGCAGCAGCGGATTGGCTTCCGGATTGTCCGTAGTTTGCAGGGGTTCTGACATCTCAATTCCCATTCTGGCCCTCAAGCCCGTTCGGGCTTCCGCCTTTGTTTTGACGCGTTTGCCTTCGCGAAAACGCCCTGAAATCTGCGGCAATCTATATCACGCGATGCGGCATTTTTGGGCCTTTTACGCTTGATAGCGAGGGCCTTTTCGGAGAGATTGCGGCCTCAAACAGGACCCGATCCATGAGCCAACTGCCCGCCTCCAAGCCCACCCGCGAGATCGTCTGGCCGAGCGTCGTCACGGTGATTTCGGCGGCGATCCTGATCGGCGCGGAGGTGTTCGGCGCGGCGTTTGCCGGTGGCTGGGCGCTCGCGATTCTGTTCGGGCTCGACGACACCGGCGCGCACATCCTGCAGGCCGTGCTGTTTGCGCTCGGCGTGCTGATCATGGTGGCCTTCATCCGCGCAGCCCAGCGCATCGAGCCGTTTTTCAAGCGGGCCTGAAGCGCTTCACGCGCGCATGATTTCTCGAATCCGAGAAACCGCTGCGGCACAGGCACAAACGCAAACGCGCTGGCCGGCAAAATCTTAATATCCATTCATGTTTGACGTCGCGCGCACAGGAGCGCGCGCGGCGCTGTAAGCAGGTGTTAGGTAAATTTGGTATCAACCTAAAAAAAATGTTGCGAAGCGGATTCAAATACCTTATTTGCACTTTTGCCCAATTTCGCACGTGCCTGTGGTCGTGTGTCAGTCGGTAGGTATCCGGACAAGAGGCCGGACAGCCGCCAAGGGATGAAGAACCGAGGGTCATTCAAGCTTGAGCTAGTCAAGTTCGAGTGGCCAGCATCTCTCTCAAGAGATGCCGTTGAAGGTCTCTGCATCCTTTGCAACCGTGACTGGCAGCCGGAGGCGAACCGGCGCACCCCGCTCTCAACGGGGGACGCGACTTAAAGCAACGACGGATCGGGCTTTTTTGGTCTCTACCGGCATTCCAACGCCGGCGCGGGCTACTGAAAAGGCTTGTCCTTCATTGCCAGGTGTGCGGGCGGGAAATTTCCCAACCAATCCACGGCAGCACAGTCTGGTCTGAGTATTTTGGCTTCGTTGCGCCTCCATCGCGCAATTGGGCCGGGCACTCATATCCGACATCAATTTTTTGAACGGAACCCCGTCGCTGGGCCGTTTGGGAGAGTGCTATGACCGAACGTATTCAGGAATTCCTGCGCAACCGCCGCAGCGAGGGCCAGGACACCGAGCCGTGCCTCGTGGTCGACCTCGAAGTCGTGCGCGACAACTACCAGACCTTCTCGAAGGCCCTGCCGGACAGCCGCGTGTTCTACGCGGTGAAGGCAAATCCGTCGCCCGAAGTGCTGTCGCTCCTGGCCTCGATGGGCTCGTGCTTCGACACCGCAACCGTGGCCGAAATCGAAATGGCGCTGGCTGCCGGTGCGACGGCGGACCGCATCTCCTATGGCAATACGATCAAGAAGGAGCGCGACATCGCGCGCGCCTTCGCGCTCGGCATTCGCCTGTTTGCGGTCGACTGCGCCGCCGAAGTCGAAAAGATCGCCCGGGCTGCCCCCGGCTCAAAAGTGTTCTGCCGCATTCTCTATGATTGCGCAGGCGCCGAATGGCCGCTGTCGCGCAAGTTCGGTTGCGATCCGGAGATGGCGGTCGATGTGCTCGACCTCGCCAAGCGTCTGGGCCTGGAACCGTGCGGGATCTCGTTCCACGTCGGCTCGCAGCAGCGCAAGGTGAAGGCGTGGGACCGTGCGCTGTCGATGGCCTCGACGGTGTTCCGTGACTGCGCGGAGCGCGGGATCAACCTGTCCATGGTCAACATGGGCGGCGGATTCCCGACCAAGTACCTCAAGGACGTTCCTCCGGTCGTGCAATACGGCCGGTCGATCTTCCGTGCGCTGCGCAAGCACTTCGGCAACCAGATCCCGGAAACCATCATCGAGCCGGGCCGCGGCATGGTCGGCAATGCCGGCATCATCGAGACCGAAGTCGTCCTGATCTCCAGGAAGAGCGACGAGGACGAGGTGCGCTGGGTGTATCTCGACATCGGCAAGTTCGGCGGTCTCGCCGAGACGATGGACGAGTCGATCCGTTACGCCATCCGCACCCCGCATGACGGCGCGGAGATGACGCCGTGCGTGCTCGCAGGTCCAACCTGCGATTCCGCCGACGTGCTGTACGAGAAGATGCCGTATCCGCTCCCGGTAACGCTCGAGATCGGCGACAAGCTGCTGATCGAAGGCACCGGGGCCTATACGTCGACCTACTCGTCGGTCGCGTTCAATGGCATCCCGCCGCTGCGGACCTACCACATCTGAGCGTTCTTACCTCTCCCGCTTGCGGGGGTCGAGACGAGCGAAGCTCGCTCTTAGGTCGGCGCGAAGCGCCGGGTGGGGGAAACTCTCTCCACACGAGCGGTCGGAATCGTGGTGACACCCCCACCCCAGCCCTCCCCCGCAAGCGGGAGAGGGAGCAAGAAAACGAGGAGCCGCTGCGCCGGCTCCCACCCCCGCTTTTGCGAATTTTCGAAACAACGCTCCGCGTCCTGACTGGCCGTTGGAGTGGAGACTGACGTGCCATGACTGCTTTGCGGAAGACCACCATCGCCCTCACCTCCGATGCCGCTCCGTTCGCGATCCGTGCGGAGCGTTCCTCGGACGTTGTTGCGCGCGAAGCGCTGCTGGATGCCTGCTTTGGCGACAATCGCCTTAATCGCACCTGCCAGCGCCTGCGTGACGAACGTGCGCCCGCCGAAGGCCTTGCCTTGTCGGCCACGGCGCGAGGCCGCCTGGTGGGCACCGTGCGGTTGTGGCACGTCAGCGTCGGCGGCAAGCCGGCGCTCATGCTCGGCCCGCTCGCGGTAGAGGCATCCTCCCGCAAGTTCGGTGCTGGGGCTGCGCTGATGGACCACGCGCTCGCGGCGGCGAAGGCGCGTGGCCATCGCGCGGTCATTCTGCTCGGCGACGCACCCTACTACATCAGGTTCGGCTTCTCGGGCGCCAAGACCGGAGAGCTCTTGCTGCCCGGTCCGTTCGAGCGCGACCGGCTGCTCGGCCTCGAACTCTCCGAAGGCGCGCTCGACGGCGCCTGGGGCATGATCACAGCGACCGGCGCGCCGGAGCTGAAATCCCGGACCGTTCGCGCCCGCAAGGCGCTGCAGCCGGTGCCGCACGCCGCCTGACGCGGGGTTGCGCGATCAGGGAAAAAACCCTTAAACCGCACCATCTCAGCTTTTTTTTGGATCATTCACCGGATCGAGGTCCCGATGCCCCGACACCTGATTTCCACCGGCTCGCCGCTTGAGAAGACCGTCGGCTACAGCCGCGCCGTGATCGACGGCGATTTCGCCTTCGTCGCCGGCACCACCGGCTACGACTACACCAGCATGACGATGCCGGCCGACGTCGCAAGCCAGTCACGGAATTGCTTCAAGACCATCGGGGCCGCCCTCAAGGAAGGCGGCTTCGCGATGGCCGACATCGTCCGCGCGACCTACTACGTCACCGACGCTGAGTATATCGATGCCCACTTCGCGGTCTGCGGCGAAGTGCTCGGCGACATCCGCCCCGCCGCGACGCTGCTGGTGGTCACCGCCCTCGCCAAACCCGAGATGAAGGTCGAGATCGAAGTGACCGCCAAGCGCCGCACCTGAAACCCGCCGGCCGCGGCTGCCGGCCTGTTACGCGACCGAATACCACATCGTCCCGCCGGTTGACTTTGCCGGCAACGCACCTAGGTTCAAGGCATCATGATGAGCCTGCATAGCAAACGATTGTTGCTGCGCGCCGGTCACCTTCTCGCAGGAAGGTAGCCCGGACGGAGAGCCTTGCCCCGTCCGGGTTCGATTGCCTGCGATTTAAACTCCCCGCAACGTCACATTTGTCCAGTATTGATCGCTTCATGCCGCCGGCATGGCGCGTCCGAATAACCGTGAAAAACCATGACCCATTTGCCTCGCACACAGCTTCCTCCCATCAAGATCCGACAGGCGGACCGCGAACGGCTCGGCCATCTCGCCGACGCTTCCGCCGAGACCTTTCCGGCCACGGCCGAATTCCTGGCCCGCGAAATCGAACGCGCGACGGTCGTTCCCGATACGGCGCCGCTGGTCGGAATCGTCGGAATGGAATCCGAAGTGACTTTCAGGGACGACGCGACCGGCTTGCAGAAGCAGGTCAGGCTGGTCTATCCGAACGCGGCTGACATCGACGCCGGCCGCGTCTCGGTTCTGACCCCGATCGGCGCCGCGCTGATCGGGCTGTCGGCCGGACAGGCCATCAGCTTCGAAACGCCGTCGGGCGAACAGAGATCGCTCACCGTCCTGGACGTTCGCGGACCCAATTGACCGCCTGACACCGATCGGCAACGATCACCCCAGCCACTGCAACCCAGCATTCCCTGAACGCGCGTTTTGCGCGTTCGCATTCTCTCCCGGAGTCCAATGCCAATGTCCGCTTCCCCCGCATCGCAGATCTACGCGAAGATTACCGGCCCCATTGTCATGATCGGGTTCGGCTCGATCGGCAAAGGCACATTGCCGATGATCGAGCGGCATCTCGATTACGACAAGTCGCGCATCACCGTGATCGATCCCAAGGACGAGGGCCGCAAGGCACATTGCGAGAAGCACAATGTAAGATTCATCCAGCAGGGCGTGACCAGGGACAATTATCGCGACTTGCTTGCCCCGCTGCTCACTGAAGGCGGCGGCCAGGGTTTTTGCGTCAATCTCTCGGTCGATACCGGCTCTACCGACATCATGGAACTCTGCAACGAACTCGGCGCTCTTTATATCGACACTGTCAACGAGCCCTGGCTCGGCTTCTATTTCGATTCTTCGAAGGGCCCGGAAGCACGCTCCAACTACGCGCTTCGCGAAGTGACGCTGGCCGCCAAGAAGGCGCGCCCCGCGGGCTCGACGACGGCCGTCTCCTGCTGTGGCGCCAATCCCGGCATGGTCTCCTTTTTCGTCAAGCAGGCGCTACTCAATGTCGCCGCTGATCTGAAGCTCAATGCCCCCAAGCCGAAGACCAAAGCCGAATGGGCGGACTTGATGCGGCAGGCTGGCGTCAAGGGCATCCACATCGCCGAACGCGACACCCAGCGCTCCAAGTCGCCGAAAGAGCCGGACGTATTCGTCAACACCTGGTCGGTGGAAGGTTTCCTGTCGGAAGGCGTGCAGCCGTCCGAACTCGGTTGGGGCACCCATGAAAAATGGATGCCCGAGAATGCGCATACCCACGAAGCTGGCTGCGGCGCCGCCATCTATCTCATGCAGCCCGGCGCCAACACGCGCGTGCGCACCTGGTGCCCGACCCGCGGCGCGCAGTATGGCTTCCTCGTCACCCACAACGAGTCGATCTCGATCTCCGACTACTTCACGGTGCGTGACGCATCGGGCACGGCGATCTATCGGCCGACCTGCCACTATGCCTATCATCCGGCTGACGATGCCGTGCTGTCGCTGCATGAAATGTTCGGCCGCGCAGCGAAGATGCAGGAAAAGCACCACATCCTCGATGAGAACGAAATCGTCGACGGCATCGACGAACTCGGCGTGCTGCTGTTCGGCCATGACAACAATGCCTACTGGTACGGCTCGCAGCTCTCCATCGAAGAGACCCGCAAACTCGCGCCCTATCAGAACGCCACCGGCCTGCAAGTGACCTCCGCCGTGCTCGGCGGCATGGTGTGGGCGCTGGAAAACCCGAACGAAGGCATCGTCGAAGCCGACGAGATGGATTTCGATCGTCTGCTGGAAATCCAGATGCCGTATCTCGGCCCGGTGAAGGGCTATTACACCGACTGGACGCCGCTCAAAGACCGGCCCGGCCTGTTCCCGGAAGACATCGACACCTCGGACCCCTGGCAGTTCCGCAACGTGCTGGTGCGCTGAGCAAGCGGCACCGTCCCGGCTCTGCACCACAGGGTGCAGAGCCCGAAACGGTAGAACTACTACCCATCCGGGTATGCAACCCGTCGTAACGTTCGCTTAATCCAATCGCGCGATCCTGAGGCGTAAATTTTCGCGAAGGCCCGGGCGATCGCCGCAGCTTTTTTCAGCGACGGTTCCCCAGGCGGAACCGCCCGCATGCGCTCCATCGTCTTCATTGTCCTGTCCGCGGCAGCACTGGCTTCATGCAAGCCCGAGAACAGCAGCGATTTCACGGGTTCGATCGACAGCTGCACGCGGCAGCTTTACAGCGCCTACAATCCCAAGGACATGAAGCAGTGCGTCGCGGTGTGCATCGCCTGCGAGCGCGGCGTGACCACGACCTGCTCGACCTCGTGCACGCTGAAGGGCGCGCACTGAAGAGGGGTTGTCATTCCGGGGCGCGTCGAAGACGCGAACCCGGAATCTCGAGATTCCGGGTCTGGTGCTAACGCACCATCCCGGAATGACGTTCGTCACTTCGCCAGATAATCGAAATCGACCGTCCCGAGGCCGAGCGTCAGGTCGGCCTTGAAATGCGTCGCTGAAACCACTTCGCGCACCGGCAGCCGGGCGACGTCGGCCAGCGCATGCGGAAACAGGCCGAGCGCGCCCGGCCCGGTCCACGCCTCCTTCAGCGTGATGTCCTCGAGATAATAGCGCACCAGTTCACAGATCCGCGGACTGCCGTCGACATGCGGGATGATCTTCAGCATGAAGTTCGGCGCCTTCATCGACTTCAGCACCGCGTCGTGGTCGATCTCGCGGTGCTTGTAGCCCATGGTGGCCGAGGCGCAGAGCACCGAGCCGTAATGCAGCGTGCCGACCAGCACGTCGCTCTCGACCGCGATCTTCGGCGACGCCAGTTTCTTCGGAAAGCCCCAGAGCTCGCGGCCGCCGGCAATCGGTGCTTCGTCGTCCAGATACATCGAATGGACGTAGCCACCGTCCTCGCCCTTGTAACGCACAGGGATCACCTGCCCGGTTTCGGTGTAGTCGCCGAAGCCGGTCGAGTCGGGCATGCGGATGAACTCGTACTTGACCAGCGGCTCGGCGATTTCGAGCGGTTCCGGCACCACGGCGGCCAGCGCCTCCGGATCGGTGCGATAGGTGATGATGAAATATTCGCGGTTGAAGAAGCGATAGGGCGCCGGCGGAAACGCCGGGTTGGTCAGCGGCATCGAATAAGCGTTTCGCCTGACGTCGTCGATCTTCATTGCTGCCTCGTTGGTCGCCTGCGCTGCGCGCGATGAGGCGATTATGGAGCAACTGATGGCGGCAGGCGAGGCTGTAAAACCGGCAGACGATCAAATCATCGCCAGCCATTCATGACGCTGTCACACCGGTCAGGCGACGCCGCCGAGATAGAGCCGCTTGACGATGTCGTTGGCCTTCAACTCGTCGACCGAACGGGCCGCCACCGCGATCTCGCCATGGACGATGATGTAGCCACGGTCGGCGATCCGGATGGCCTGATTGAAATTCTGCTCCGCCATCAGCACCGTCAGGCCGACCCGCGCCTTGAGTTCGCCGATCTTGGCGATGGTCTGCGACACCAGAAGCGGCGACAGCCCGACCGACGGTTCGTCGATCAGCAACAGCCGCGGCGACGACATCAGCGCGCGTGCGATCGCCAGCATCTGCTGCTGGCCGCCGGACATGGTGCCGGCGAGCTGGTTGGCGCGCTCCTTCAGCACCGGAAAGGTCTCGAAGGCGAGCGCGAGGTTGCGGTCGATGGCGCTGCGGGCGAGCTTGCGGAAGGCGCCGAGCATCAGATTTTCCGTGACCGTCAGTTTTGGAAACAGCCGCCGCCCCTCGGGCACCAGCGCCACGCCGAGATCGACGATCTCTTCGGTGGAGAGTTTGGTCAGGTCATGCGCCGCGCCGTCGATGGTCAGCGTAATAGTGCCGTGCTCCGGGCGAACCAGGCCCATGACGCACTTCATCAGCGTGCTCTTGCCGTTGCCGTTGGTGCCGAGCAGCGCCACGGTCTCGCCGGCCTCGACACCGAGCGTGACACCGCGCAGCGCCTTGACGGCGCCGTAGCCGGCATGGAGGCCGTCGATGGCGAGGCTAAGTGCCAAGGTAGGCCTCCTGCACCCGCTTGTTCGCCATCACCTCGTCCGGCGCGCCGAGGGCGATGATCCGGCCGGCATCGAGGCACATCATCCGCTTCGAAAACCGCATCACCGCCTGCATGATGTGCTCGATCATGATGATGGTGATGTCCTCGTCGCCGAGGCTGATCAGGAGGTCGAGCACCTCGTCGACCTCGGAATGGGACAGCCCGGCCATCGCTTCGTCGGAAATCAGGAGTTTCGGGCGCATCGCCATGGCGCGCGCCAACTCCATCTTGCGCAACTCCACCTGGCTCAGCGTATCGGTCGGCGCGCCGGCCTTGGCCGCCAGCCCCATCCGCGCGAGAATCGACATTGCGACTTCTTCCTCCGGCAACGCGGCGGCGGCAGCGCCGGGCACGGAAGCAAAGTCGAGGCCAACCATGAGATTTTCCAGCACCGTCATGCTCTTGAACGGCCGCGGAATCTGGAAAGAGCGGGCGATGCCGCGGCGCGCGCGCAAGTGCGGCGGCAGTTGCGTGATGTCCTCGCCGCAGAACATCACGCTCCCGGCATTTTGACGCAACGCGCCGGAAATGCAGTTGATCAGCGTGGTCTTGCCCGAGCCGTTGGGGCCGATCAGACCGAAGCGTTCGCCTTTTTTGATATCGACGCTGATATTGTCGAGCGCGGTGAAGCCGCCAAAGGTCTTGGTCAGGCCATCGATCTGCAGCAGGGGTGCGTCGACTGACGTAATATCTTGCG
Organism: Bradyrhizobium ottawaense; assembly: GCF_900099825.1. Classification (NCBI taxonomy): domain Bacteria; kingdom Pseudomonadati; phylum Pseudomonadota; class Alphaproteobacteria; order Hyphomicrobiales; family Nitrobacteraceae; genus Bradyrhizobium; species Bradyrhizobium ottawaense. Next base: position 2,854,438 of record NZ_LT629693.1, read on the forward strand.
TCATGTCTTGCCTCCCGCGCGCAAGCGGTAGCGCGGCCGCAGTAGTCCGATGATGCCCTTGGGCGCCGCCACCACGAACACGACCAGCATGATGCCGAGCACCAGCACGTTGACTTCCGACGAGATGGTGACGGCCAGAAGCTGCTGGGTGGTGCCGAGCAGGATCGCCCCGAGCACCGGACCGATCCAGTGCGCGGTGCCCCCGATCAGCGCCATCGCCAGCACCGAGACCGAGTAGCTGAGATTGAAAGCCGAAGAAGGATCGGCATATTGCAGGTACATCGCCGCCGGCGCGCCGGCCGCGGAGATCAACGCGCCCGAGATCATGCAGGCGACCAATTTGAGCTTGAGGGTCGGCACGCCGGTGCATTCGGCGGCGAGTTCGTCGTCCCGCAGCGCCTGCAGGCCGCGGCCGATCCGGGAGTTCTGGATATAGCGCGCGATTGCCACCGCAATCACCACCAACACGCCCTGCACGAAGAACAGCATCTTCACGTAGCTGTCGAACGGCGCCATGACGGGCGGCCGCTGCAACTGGATGCCGGCCGCGCCGCCGACGAACCGCCAGTTCATGACTGACGTCTCGATGATGATCGCGAGCGCGATCGTCGCAATCGAAAAAAAGATGCCCCGCATGCGCAGGGTCAGCAGGCCGACCGCGAGCCCGAGCAGCATGCCGACAACCGCGGCCGCTGATATCTGCACCACAAGCGGCGCCCCCGACACCTTGAACAAGGCGACCGCGGTGTAGACCCCGACGCCGAAGAAGGCGTTGGTGCCGAAATTGACGTAACCGGCGTAGCCGCCGAGGATGCTCCAGGCGACCGACAACACGACGAACTGCAGGATCACATAGCCGGCAAAGAACGGATACTCGTTGCGGACGATCTGCGTCATCGCCATGACCGCGACGAGAAAGACGGCGATGCCGGCCCAGAAGGCGATACTGTTGCGTCGTGTACTCATCGGCCGAGCAGACCTTGCGGCCGGATAGCCAGCACCGCGAGCAGCATCGCGAACGAGATCGCCGGCGCCCAGGAGGCCCCGAACAGCGTGAGCACGATGGTCTCGGCGACGCCGAGGATAATGGCGGCAACCAGCGTGCCGGTCATGCTGCCGAGCCCGGCCATCACGACGACGCAGAACGTCCGCCCGATATAGGCGCGGTCGAGCGTCGGCTCGACCGGTGCCACGATAATCAGGAGCGCACCGGCCATCCCGAGCACTGCGGTCGCAATGCCGAAGGCAAATTGCTTGATCCGGACCGGGTTGGCGCCCATCAGCCGCAGCGCCTCCTCGTCCTGCGCCACGGCGCGGATCGCGCGGCCCATGAAGGTTTTCGACAGATACAGCGCCAGCGAGACCGTCAGCCCCAACGCGACGGCAAACGCGACCAGTTGCCGGATCGGGATCCGGAACTCACCGAACCGCCACGACTGTCCGATATAGCTCGCCGAGACCGATTGCTGGTCGACGCCGAACTGCAGGATGATCAGCACCTCGATGATGAAGGCGATGCCGAAGAAGAATGCGATGCCGCGGACGGCGGCATCGCTGCCGCGTTTCTCGAAGATTTCGTAATAGATGCGATAGGCGACCAGGCCGAACACGAAGAACAACGGCGTGATGATCAGCCCCGCAACCAGCGGGTCGATGTCATAGCGGTCGTTGAGCAGGAATACGCCGTAGGACGCCAGCACCAGAAATGCCGGATGCGCGACATGGGGCACGTCGAGCAGTCCGAACGAAACGGACAGCCCGACGCTGACGGCTGCATAGAAGCAGCCGAGCAGCACCCCCAGCACCACCGCACCGAGCAGCAGGTCCATTGAAAACACGCTAGAAATCCCCCTTGGAGCCTTATCGGTTCTGATGGCATCAGAACCGGGCTCCAATCCTTTGCTTGTAACCCGCTTTCTTCCGCTTCGCTCGAAAACGCGATGGGCTTTTCCCGGCCTGGAAAAAGCCTTGTGGTCCAAAAAGCCTTGCGGTCTATTTGCGCGCAGCCTCGAACGGGCTGACGAGCGTTCCGGTTTTCAGTCTATCGGGGAACAGGATCACCTGCTTGCCGGAAGACCGGAACTGTTCGACGTCCTTGTCCTTGACGCCGCGGAATTGCGCCTGCAGCGTCGCGGTTTCCTTGCGCTCGCCATCCACCGAAAACGCGATCGGCCCGACGATGGTCTTGTGCTCGTTTTCGCGCAGGTATTTTGCCAGCGCCTTCTGGTCGAGCGATTTGGTGGCATTGACCGCCGCCTCGATCATCTGGCCCTGGGCATAACCGAACGGTGCCAGGTAATAGCCGAGCGGATCGATCTTCGCATCCACCGCACGCTTGGTGTAGGTCTCGAAGAAGGTTTTGGTGCCGTCGAAATACATGCTCGGCTCCGGCAGCCAGGTATTGTAGTTGACGACGCCGTTGAGCAGCGATCCCAGATTGGCCATCACGGCTGCGAACTGCAGACCGACCATGCCGCCGCCGAAGATCTTGACGTCGTCGCCGATCCCGATCTCGTTGACGGCGCGCAGAATGCCGGCCGAATCCGGCGGATAGGACGCGACATAGACCATGTCGGGCTTGGCGGCCCTGAGCGAGCGGATGATCGAGGAGAATTCCACCGTGTTCGGCGGATAGTTCTGGTCGAAGACGACGGGAATGTTGCGCTGCTTGGCGACATCCCGCGCGGTCAGCGCGAGGTTCTGGGCGAACTCCTGGTCCGCCGAGAGCAACGCCAGGGTCTTGCCGCTGGCCTTCTGGCCGATATCGAGGAACGAGGATGCCCAACTGTCGGCCGGGCCCCATGGCGCATTGTTGAACCACATATCGTGGCCGACCTTGCTGTTCACCTGGAACGAGAAATTCCCCATCAGCAGCAGGCCGCGCTGCTTGACGAACGGCATAATCGGCGCGGTCGGCACCGTTGCATAAGGCGCGAACAGGATATCGACCTTGTCGACGTCGACCAGTTTGGCGTAGATCGCGGGCGTCTCGGACGCGCTGGACTTGTCGTCATAGACGATGAGTTCGACCTTGCGGCCGAGCAGGCCGCCTTTGGCATTGATGTCGTCGCGCCAGATCTCGGTACCGAGCTGTGAGGCCTTGCCGCCGCCCGCAAGGCCACCGGTCTGCGCCATCGACATGCCGATCTTGATCGGCGGCTGCTGCGCCGAGGCAATCGAGCCCTTGCCGAGCGCTGCGACAGCTACTGCGCCGCCGAGAAAGGTCCTGCGTTTCATTGATCTCCCCTTATTCCCATTGTCTGTTTCGTTGCACCGGATCTTGGTCCGGCTGTTGTGAGTAGGATCGTGTCAGGCCGTCGCCTTCTCGCCGCTGCGGGCCTGCTTCATGATCGCCGCCGGATCGGCGCCGACCCGCCCGCTGGTCTTGTCGGCCTCGCTTTCGCGCGAAAGCCGCATGTCGAAGCGGATGCTGGGCATGCCCTTGATCGGGCAGTCCGGATCGCCCTGCACGACATCGACCGCGAGATCGCCCGACGAGCCGAATACGACGTCATCGGCCAGATGCGGGTCGTCGCGCAGATAGAGTGCCGTGACCAGTTCGCGATAGCCCGGCGCGCCGACCAGGAAATGAATATGCGCCGGCCGCATGCCATGCCGCGCCTGCGCCTTGACCATGGCGCCGACCGGCCCGTCCATCGGTATGGAATAGCCGAGCGGCTTGACGGTGCGCAGCACGTAGACGCTGTCCGAATCTGTCGTGAATACGCCGCGATAGTCGACCGAGGTCGCGCTCGACTGGATGTCGTAGAGGCCGTCGGCGCCGGTCTGCCAGATCGAGACCGTGGCGTTGGCGACCGGCTTGCCGCCGGCATCGGTGACGTGGCCGTACAGCACGCATTCGCTGCCGGGCTTCGGATTTTGAGCGATCGAGCTCCCGGCCTTCAGCGTCGGCGTCGCCTCGCGGTAGAACGGGCCGAGCAGGCTGGTATGGGTGCCTTCCTCGATCGCGGTCTTGTCATGCAGGCCGTTGACCAGCGCCGACAGGCCGAGCGTATCGGAAAGCAGGATGAATTCCTGGCGTTCCGGCGAGCACATCTTGCCCGCCAAAGTCATGAATTCGATGCCCTTGATCCATTCGCCGGGGGTCAGATTGACCTCGCGGGCGAAGGCATGCAGGTGCTTCACCGCCGACGCCATGATCGCCTTCAGGCGCGGATCCGGCGTTGTCGCCATCTGGTCCAGAACGGCGTCCGTGATCGTTTCCGGCGTTAGCTCGCGCATACGCTCTCCCCTGACCTCCCGGCTGTTGGCCGGCTGTTATTACCGGCAAGCCTAACCGCTGTTTGGGGATCAACACAAGGCTTCGGGGGCTGCGGCGAGAGGCCCTTGGACCAATTGCTAAACACCGGCCGCCATCGCGTCGCGGCGAAGCGGCACGCGCGGAAAATCCGTGGCGCCATGCCCACAGATTTTGCACACCTGAAATCTTGCGCGCGGCGGGAAAGCCGGAAGCCGGATTATTTTTGCTGGATCGGCGGCGCGGTCTTCTCGGCGGGCGCCGGCGGCAGCACCGGCTGGGCGCCGGCCTTCTGCGCCTCGGCATCGGGCCGGGCCGGTTCCGGCGATACACCGGACGGACGGGTGCCTGTCGTCACCGGCTCGGATGGCGCCGACGGCTTGCTCTCCGCGCCCGGCGTCGATTGCAGCGGTGGCGTCGCCTGCGCCAGGTGTTGCCGGTCGGTGGCCCTGATCTGGTTCAGCGAAAGCGCCGATATCACCAGCCCTCCCGCGATCAGCGCGGCGGCGAACATCAGTCTTTCCCGGTACTCGCGCTTACGGTAATCGGCAGACATGTCGTTCGCCTCGCAAAATTGTTCGCGAGATCAACGGCCGCGGGAACGAATAGTTCCAATGCAGGAAGCCTAGTCTTTGGTACTGGATTCCCACGTGGCATGGTGCACGCCGGGCGTCCGCTGCAGGTCGGCGGCCACCAGATCGAGTTCTTTGGCCTGGACCGCGGTGCTGACGAGGGTAGCGACAATCTCCTGCAGATCGCCGCGCGGGAAGGCTTCGATCTCGGCTACCGGATATTGAGCCGCTTCAAGCCGCTCCACCACCTGATCGCGGAGTCCGGCCGACGCGCCGGCATCGACCAGCAGCTTGACGAAATAGGTCGCCTCCGACGCCTGTTCGTCGATCGGCGCGCGGTTGATGGCATTGACCAGCGGCCGCAGCAGGGTGTTGCCGGCGAGCACGAACACGGTCAGCGCGGCGGCCTGCGCCAGCATGTCGGCCCCGGCGCAGCTTCCGACCGCGGCAGAGGCCCATAATGTCGCAGCCGTATTGAGGCCGCGCACATTCGTTCCCTCTTTCATGATGACGCCGGCGCCGAGAAAACCGATGCCGGAGACCACATAGGCGATCACCCGTACCGCGCCGTCAGCGGCGGCCAGATGCATCGCGAGATCGACGAACGCCGCTGCGCCTACCGCGACCAGCACGTTGGTGCGCAGGCCTGCGCTCCGCAGCCGGTATTGCCGCTCCGCGCCGATCAGCGTGCCCAGCACGAACGCCGCGCTCAGGCTGATCAGCGTGTCGATGAAATCGGCGGTCTGGAAGGTTTCGAGAAAACGCATGTTGGCCTTCTAGGAGTCCTTAGTTTGACGCGTTTCTTAACGCGAACCGGAATCCACTTCGCTCGAAAACGCTATGCAGATGACGATCATGTCATAGCTCGACCATCCCCGCATCGCCGTCCTCGGTCGCGAAAGCGAGCTGGGTGCCCTTGGCGCCCCAGGCCAGCGCCGAAACCGCCTCGCCGCCGTTACGGCGTACCAGAATTTCCGCGCCGTCCTCAAGCCGCACCATCAGCACGGTGCCGTCGCTATAGCCGACCCCCATGACGTCCTGCTTCGGATGGCAGGCCACCACGGAGACCCGCGCCTGCAACGGCGCTAGCATCGCCGGCTCCTTGCCCATCGGGCCGTCCTTGCTGGCGAACGGCCAGACGATCACGCTATCGGCGCCTGACGTCGCCAGTCCCTTGCCGCCCGCACTCCACGACATCGAGCGGACGCGGCCGGGATAGCCCGACATCCGCATATGCCGGTTATCGGCGAGCCGCCAGCCGTGCAGCGCCGGCTCGTGCATCATGGTGACCAGGAACTTGTTGTCCGGGCTGAAGGTGACGCCGAGATGCGAGCCGGCCCATTCCAGAAATTCGGGCTTCGCCGCCATGTTGGGAAACCACAGCGTCACGCCGTTGTAATGGGCGATCGCGACACGCAGGCCCTTGGGCGCAAAGGCGAGACCGCCCACCGTGGTCGGCGCATCGAAGGATTTTTCTTCTCCCTTGCCGCTGCGAACGAAGGCGGTCTTGCCTGATGACCACGCCACCGCGCCGTCGGGATGCAATGCGACATTGTCGATCCAGCGCCGCTTGGCATCGGTCGCCAGCACGGTCACCACGCCTTTGGCGTCGAGTGCCACGACCTTGCCGTCATCGCCGCCGGTGACGATGCGTTCGCCGTCGGAGGCCGCGCACAGAATGGCGCCGCCGTGAATGGCGACGGACGAAATGTCGCCGGTGGCACCGACGAGCGCCGCGTTCTCCTCGGTGCCGACAAACACCGCGGTGTCGCCGAGAAAATGGATCGCGGTGACCGGCATGCCGATGGCAAGCGGCCGCACCTTGTCGGTGATCGAAGCGATGGAGGGGCTGTCGCCCGGATCGAACTGTTTCATCACGTGGTGATACAGCTTTCAAAGCCGTCGCGGATCATCTGCTCCGGCAATTCGCGACCGATAAAGACGACGCGGCTTTCGCGGGCCTCGCCGTCCTTCCATTTGCGCTGATGATCGCCTTCCAGCATCATGTGCACGCCCTGGAACACGTAGCGGTCGTCATCGTCGCTGAAGGCGAGGATGCCCTTCGAACGCAAAATCTTCTGGCCTTCGCTGGCGACGAGGTTCTGCAACCACGGCATGAATTTCGTGGCATCGAGCGGCTTGGCCGAGCGCAGCGACAGCGATTGCATGTCCTCGTCGTGGTAGTGCTTCAGCCCGCCATGGCTATGATCATGGTGGTGATCGTGGCCGTGGTGATGATCGTCGCCGGCGTCGAGGAATTCCGGCTCGATTTCGAGGATGCGATCCAGATCGAACGCGCCGCGCTCCAGCACATCAGCGATCGCGACCTGGCAGCGCTCGGTGCGATGCAGTTTGGCGTAGGGGTTGATGGCGCGGATCCGGGCCTCGACCTCGGCCAGTTCGGCCTTGGAGACCAGATCGGTCTTGTTCAGCACGATGACGTCGGCGAACGCGATCTGGTTCTTGGCTTCGGGCGCGTCCTTGAGGCGGTCGCTCAGCCATTTGGCGTCGGCCACCGTCACGACCGCATCGAGCCGGGCGTTCTTCTGCACGTCCTCGTCGACGAAGAAGGTCTGCGCCACCGGCGCCGGATCGGCCAGGCCCGTGGTCTCGACGATGATGGCGTCGAACTTGCCCTTGCGCTTCATCAGGCCGTCGAGGATGCGGACGAGGTCGCCGCGCACCGTGCAGCAGACGCAGCCGTTGTTCATCTCGAACACTTCTTCGTCGGCGCCGATGATCAGGTCGTTGTCGATGCCGATCTCGCCGAATTCGTTGACGATGACGGCGTATTTCTTGCCGTGGTTTTCCGACAGGATCCGGTTCAGCAGCGTGGTCTTGCCGGCGCCGAGATAGCCCGTCAGCACGGTCACTGGAATTTTTTGGGACGTCAAATCTGGCATAACAACTCCGAGGGAATCTCGCGCATCTACTCGGGCAGGGAGGCCCCTGCTCTATTGGCTGAGCGCGCTGGTCAGGGCCTTTATATTGTGCCTGACCATGTCAATGTAAGTGGGAGAATCGCCCTTTTCGCCGGTCAGACTGTCCGAATAGAGGGTGCCGCCGACCCTGGCGCCGGTCTCGGCCGCGATTTGGCGGATCAGCCTGGGGTCGCTGATATTTTCCAGGAAAACGGCCGGTATTTTCGATGCCCTGATCTGGGTGATAATCCCGGCAATATCGCGGGCGCTGGCCTCGGATTCGGTCGAGACGCCCAGGGGTGCCACGAACTCAACGCCATAGGCGGCGGCGAAATAGCCGAAGGCGCGGTGGGTCGAGATCACCTTGCGGCGGTTTTCCGGAATTTGCGCCACCGCCTGCCGCACCTCGCCGTCGAGCGCGTCGAGTTTTGCCAGATAGCCGTCCGCATTGGACTTGAAAACCTCGGCATCGGCGGGATCGGCCGCAACCAGCGCATCGCGGATATTGGCGACATAGATTTTTGCGTTGAGCGGCGATTGCCAGGCGTGCGGGTCGGCGTCCGAGCCGAGCTTGAGCGGCGCGATGCCTGCGGTCGCGGTGATGATCGTTGCCTTGTTGCCCGCGGACTGCGCCAGCCGCGGCAGCCAGCCTTCGAGACCAAGGCCGTTGACGAACACCAGTCTGGCGTCGGCGACCTTCTTGGCATCCGCCGGTGTCGGCACATAGACATGCGCATCGCCGTCGGGGCCGACCAGTGTCGTGACATTGACGCGCTCGCCGCCGACATTGCGGACGAGATCGCCGAGGATCGAGAAGCTGGCGACGACGTTGAGCCGGTCGGCGGCCCGCGCGGGAGCTGTGACCGCCATCAGGGCGAGAGCGATGAACCAGATGGAGCGTCGCATCGCCGTCACGCCTCGAGATGGCGGCCGGGAAACAACTGCCGGACCAGGCCGCTGACATTGCCGAACAGCACCGAAAACACATAGATCGCCGCCGCCACCAGAATGATCGCGGGGCCTGAAGGAATTTTGGTCTGGAACGACAGCACCAGCCCGGCATAACCGGAGACCATGGCGCTCGCGACCGCGATGCAGATCATGCCTGACATGTCGCGCGACCAGAACCGCGCGATGCCCGCGGGCAGGATCATCAGGCCGACGCCGAGCAGCGTGCCGAGCGCATGGAAACCGTTGACGAGGTTGATCACGACCAACGCCAGGAACGCCAGATGCGCGGGTGCGCCGGCGCGGCTGACGGTGCGCAGGAACACCGGATCGACGCATTCGATCACCAGCGGGCGATAGATCACCGCCAGCAGCAGCAGTGTGATGGTGGCATTGAAAGCGATCACCAGCAGCGTCTGGTTATCCATCGCCAGGATGTTGCCGAACAGCACGTGCAGCAGATCGATGTTGGTGCCCTTGATGGACACGATAGTGACGCCGAGCGCCAGCGACACCAGATAGAACGCCGCCAGCGAGGCGTCTTCCTTGATCTCGGTGTTGCGCGCGACCAGGCCGGCGAGGATCGCGACCGCAAACCCCGCGATCAGCCCGCCCGTCGTCATCGCGAACAGGTTGAGCCCCGAAATCAAAAAACCGATCGCCGCCCCCGGCAGGATCGCATGCGCCATCGCGTCGCCGACCAGGCTCATCCGCCGCAGCATCAGGAACACGCCGATCGGCGCGCCGCCGAGCGACAATGCGATCACGGCGGCCAGCGCGCGGCGCATGAATTCGAATTCGGTAAAGGGCGCGATCAGCGCATCGAAGATCATGGAATCAGGCCGCCCGCGACGGCAGGTCGTGCACAATGCAGGCCGCCGCCGTGTCGTCGAACGCCTCGCACATCCGCCGCGCCTCGGCGAGATTTTCCGCGGTCAACACCTGCGCGGTGGCGCCCCACGCCACCGGCCCGCGGGCCAATAACAGCGTCTCCGGAAAATTCGCGCGCACCAATTCCATGTCGTGCAGCGCCGCCAGCACGGTGCGTCCCTCGGCGTGCCAGCGCCGCACCAGCGCCAGCAGGTCGGCCGAGGTTTTGGCGTCGATGGCGTTGAAGGGCTCGTCCAGCACGATCAGCCGCGCGTCCTGCAGCAGCACGCGTGCAAACAGCATGCGCTGCATCTGTCCGCCGGACAGCGTGCCGATCGAGCGGTTCTCAAAACCGTTGAGGCCGACGGCAGCCAGTGCCCGCGCGATCTTGTCCCGCGCGAGTTTGCCCATGCCGCCGAAAAATCCGGTCGCGCGCCACAGCCCGGTGCCGACGAAGTCGAACACCGAGATCGGAAAGCTGCGGTCGATATCGGCGGTCTGCGGCAGATAGGCGATGTCGCGGATGTCGAGCCCGCCGAGATCGATCGATCCCGCCAGCGGCTTCAAGATGCCGGCGAGCCCGCGAAACAGCGTCGACTTGCCGGCGCCGTTGGGGCCGATTACGGCCAGCAGCGCGCCCTGCGCGACTTCGCCATCGAGGTGATGCACCGCCGGATGGCGGTCGTAGCCGAGCGTGACGTCGCGGAACTGGATTTGCGCCAGCATGCTCACCTCATCGCCAGCAGCACGACCGCCCACAGCCCGGCGCTGACCGCCAGCGCCGCTGCAAGCCGCGACAGCACCGTCATCCGCAGGATCGACCAGGGGGCCGATTGCGACGGATGCGGCGTCTCCGGGCCATGGCTATGGGCATGGCCGTGGCCGTGGCCGTGGGTGTGCCCGTGATGGTGTCCGTGGTCATGGGTGTGGTCGTGAGAATGCGTGTGGGCCATCTTAAGGATGTTATATTATAACATAACTCAAGTCTACCGACGCCGGCGCCTTACGGCTTCCCGAGCGCCATCGCCACCGCGGCGGCCAGGAACGGAAACGGCAGCGACACCGCGGCGCGGAACCAGACGAACTTCGCCGGCATGAACGGGATTTCCCACAGGATCAGCCGCTGGAAGGCGAACAGCGCCCAGGCGACGACATAGGCGATGACCTGGGGCGGACCGCCGCCGACCTTCAGGGCCACCGCGCCGATCGAAAAGCCGACCACCGGGCCGCCCGGGGTCGCGGCGCCCGCGATCACGGCGGTCAATATGCCGAGCCAGCCGCTATCCGGCCCGAGCCAGCCGGTGATGACCTCCTGGGGAATGACCGCGGCGATGTAGCCCGAACCGATCACACCGAGGCCGATCCGGGGCACGATGTTGATGAAATCCATTGTGCCTTCGCGCGCGGCCGACACCAGCACGGCGCGCCCGCGCCGCCAGACCAAGAAGGCAAGTGCGGCGACCGAGCCCCACAGCGTGAGATCGATGATCAGCGCCGCGGTCATGACGGCGGCTCCGCGCCTTTCGGATACATCCGTACAAAGACAAAACGTCCGAGCGCGCCGGCCAGCACCGGGATCGGCAGCGAGATCACGATCCGCCACAGCGTGAAGTCGACGCCGAGGATCGGCAGCTCCCAGGCCACTGCCCGGCCGTAGCCGATCAGCGTCCAGCTCACCACCATCGCAATGGTCGCGCCGAAATCGGCGCCGACCGTGAGCAGAGCGGCCGCCACCGGATAGGCGGTAAAGGGACCACCGGGCAAGATAGCGCCGAACGCGGTTCCGATCAGCAATCCCTTCAGGCCGGAATTCGGCCCGAGCGCGCGCGATACTTTCTCATGCGGCAAGACCTCGGCGATGAACGCGCCGAGCAGGCAGCCGGCCAATACGCGCGGCAGGATGCCGCCGAACAGCGCCAGATCATGGGTGAGAATTTCAAGCACGCCGTCGATGCCGTCGCGCCGCCAGACCAGCGTGGCCGAGACCGCGACCAGTACGCCGATCATGATCATCGACCAGCCGACCGGCTTGCGGGCGCGCCGGGGCGGCTGCTCGGCGTCTGCGGCTTCATCGGCCGGCGCCGGGTCTTTTACGGGAGAGTCTGACAAGGCAATGAGTCGGGCGGGTGATGAGAATTCACCCTGCTTAGTCCCGGCACCCTACCGAAGCAAACGGAAGCTGGGCTCCACCCATGCGCCGCTCAGGCATGGCCATGCGACGGCGTCACGGAGGCTTAACCAGCCGTTCAGGTGAGCGAGCGCACCAGCGCGAGGCCGCCGAACAGGCCCGCGATCGACAGCACGACCGATCCCAGCACGTAGAGTGCCGCAAGCCCGATTTCGCCGCGCTCGTAGAGCACCGCGGTGTCGAGCGAGAAGGCGGAAAACGTGGTGTAGCCGTCGAGAATGCCGGTCATCAGGAACCACCGCCACGGCTGCGAGGCCTCGCCCTTGAAGGCCAGATAGCCCGCGATCAGTCCCATCACGGTCGAGCCCGTGATGTTGATGATGAAGGTGCCCCACGGAAATCCGGTGCCGAGGCAGCGCGCGCAGGTGAGATTGATCAGATGCCTCAGCGTCGCGCCAAGACCGCCACCGAAAAGGACCAAAAGATAGCTCTTCGCAGCATTCCCAGGTCAGCGAATGTCGTCCGGCATTCAGCTTGTGCCGCAAGCGCGCGGTCGCGGCAAGACCGTGAAAGCGCGTAGCAAACGAAAGGGCGGCAGTTTGCACTGCCGCCCTTGGGAATCTTATCGCGCGTCATTCCGCGGCGATGCGTATCACACCTTGCCGAACAGTTCGTCGACATAGTCCCAGTTCACGAGTTGATCGACGAACGCCTTCAAGTAGTCGGGACGGCGGTTGCGGTAGTCGATGTAGTAGGAGTGCTCCCAGACGTCGCAGCCGAGGATCGGCGTGGCGCCATGGACCAGCGGGTTCTCGCCATTCGCGGTCTTGGAGATTTCGAGCTTGCCGTTCTTGACCTGCAGCCAGCACCAGCCGGAGCCGAACTGGCCGACGCCGGCAGCGGCGAAATCGGTCTTGAACTTTTCGAATCCGCCGAGGTCCTCGTTGATCTTCTTTTCCAGACGGCCGGGCAGCTTGCTGCCGCCGCCATGCGGCTTCATCCAGTGCCAGAAATGCAGATGGTTGTAGTTCTGGCCGGCATTGTTGAACACCGCCGCGTTCTTGCCGAACGAACTCTTGACGATCTCCTCGAGGGATTTGCCTTCGTATTCGGTCCCCTTGATCGCGTTGTTCAGGTTGGTCACGTAAGCCTGGTGATGCTTGTCGTGATGGAATTCCAGCGTTTCCTTGGACATATAGGGCGCAAGGGCGTCATGGGCATAGGGCAGATTGGGCAGCGTGAAGGTCATGGGGTGATGTCCGAACTGATGGGAGACGTGATCTAACGGGAACCCTTATAGAAGGTTCCATCGATCTTAAACACAAGCAATTTGGGAAAACCAAGCGCCGCCAGCGACATATCGCGCGGCCTGTATTGTCAAAGTCCGCGGCATCGAATTAAATCCAAAATTCTATTGGAATTGAATTATTTATGGAATTTGCCCGTGAGAGCCAGCACGATCTGTGCAAGTGCAGCGGTCTTGGTCGCTATCCTTGCAATCCCGGTTTCCGTTGAAGCCGCCGGCGCCACCATCCGCGGTCGCTTCAGCTATGACGGCATCGCCAACTGCCAGCAGCCGGCGATCAGGAATTTTGCGATCCACGCCGAAGGTACCGCCGTACTTTCCACCGATCGGAAAGCGAGCCTCGACATGACCACCAACACCGGCGGACGTTCGCGCCTGACGGCCACGCTGGGCGGCAAGCCTACCGAAGCGCCGGGCGGCTCAACCAGTCTTAATGTCATCGGCAGTCACACCCTGCGGGCGGTGCGGGATTATCCGAACAATGTTGCGATCGTGACGATGACCATTCGCGGATCGTCTTGCACCATGACCCTCGATAACCGGCTCAAGCCGGGCAAGAAGGTCTACACCTTCGTGAGCGGCTCAGGCAGCGTGTCATATTGCGCGCGCCCACAGATTACCCGAACCGAATGCGTCAGTTTCTGACGCCTCGGCAACCGATGTCGTAGATCTCCAATATTGTTGAACCCTGATACTTTAAGGATGATAGACATGAAAACCGGAACGGCCTTTGCGATCGCCACGGTTGCCGCCTTGATATTGCCGATGCTGCCCGCTTCCAGTGAAGCCGCGGGTCAATTGCGGGTCAAATTCAGCTTCGATGGCCTCGCGACCTGCCAGAATCCGCCGATCAGCAATTTTCCCATCCATGGCGAAGGCACCGGGGTGCTGTCGACCGATCGTACCGCGTCGCTGGACATGAACAGCACCGTCGAGGGAAGGGTGGAGTATCGCGCAAAACTCGGCGGCGCACCGATGGAAGCGCCCGCCGGCTCGGCGTCGCTCCGCGTGGTGGGACGCCAGTCGTTGCGCGCGGTCCGGGACTATCCGAACAATCAGATCATCATCACCATGAACGTTCGCGCCGGCGGCGCTTGTTCGATGACGATCGACCAGCGGCTGAAGCCCGGCAAGCGGGAATACACGTTTTATAACGGCTCCGGCGTTTCGATCTGCTCGCGTCCGCAAATCACGCGGACCTCTTGCGAGAGCTACTGATCGAACTGCCGCCGAAAACGCCGGCGCAAGCGCCAGCCGCTATTCGCAGAATGACGCGCCATTATACATGAAGCACTTGCCGCCGCGGCGCCCCGCCGTGGCCGGTGCCCGGCGCTCGCGTTGGGCGACGGCCGGTTTGCGTTCGGGGCGCTTCTCGCAACTGCCGCTCGATCCCAGCACATAACCGTCGTCGCAGGTAATCTTCACGCAGCTATCGCCATTGGCGCGGGTGCCGCGCTCGCATTCCAGCGGACACACCCGTCCGGGCCTGGCCTTGACCGCATCCAGCGCATCGATACTGGCAACCTTGACGTCGAATTTGGTGCCGGCCTTGTCGTTGAAGGACGAAAGCGCCCGGCGCGATGATGCATTCCATTCGCCATCGATCTCGCCGGTCTTGCAGCCGACCCGTTTCAATTCGGACTGCAGCAAGCGTGGAATATCCTGCGCGGGTCTGTCGGATTTCACCGTCTCCTTCGCCGGCTCAACCGCGGCGACCTTGGCCCCTTCAAGCTTCCTGGCTTCTTCCGCCGCGCGGTTCTGCTGCTCGACGGCCTTCAACTGCTCGGCCGCGGCGAGTTTTGCATCCTCCGCCAGCTTTTTCTTCTCGGCGGCGAGCCTGGTTTTTTCGGCCTCTTCGGCGGCTTTGGCTTGCGCCGCGACCCTGGCCTGCTCGGCGGCAACGACTTTGGCGTCCTCGACCTGCTTCTTCTTTTCGGCCGCGAGCCGCGCCTCCTCGGCAGCCTTCGACTGTGCGGCAGCCTTGGCCTGTTCGGCGGACTTGGCGCCTTCGGCGGCGAGCCTCGTCCGCTCTTCCGCGGCCTCGCGGGCTTTTTCGGTCGCGGCAATCCGCGCGGCCTCGGCGGCGAGCTTGTTGCGCTGCGCCTTGGCCAAATCGGTGTAGAAGCCGGACGGGTTGGCCAGAATGAACGAGTCCCACGCCTCTTTGGTGCCGACGCGTTCGGCCAGTTCATAGTCGCGGCGAAGGTCGGCGTTGGCATTGCCGGCAGCCGTCGCCGGCGCCACGGCGGGCGCGGGCACCAGCGCCACGTCGTTGCCGCCCAGCGAGCCGTAGACGAACGGCTCCTGCTTGTTGGCGGTGGCATTCATGACGTCATCCCGCACCAGGCGGAACGCCTTGCCGAGTTCCAGGCCCGGCTTGGCGAGATGTTTCAACAGCGCCGTCGTGAATGGGCTGTTCTTGCTGTCGCCATCGGAAGCCGTCGATCCGCCCTTGGCCGCGAACGCGATCAGGGTGTTGGGCTTCGACGGTTCGACACCTGCAAGGCCACGGCCGAGCGAACGCGACGCCACGGTCCGCTTCATGCTCTTGGCGAACGGATTGTCGCGGCAGGCGTCAAGAATGACGAGGCGCAATTGTTTGGCGGGTTCGATCGCCTGCAGGATCCGGTCGAGCGCGATCGCCTCGTCATAGGCGTCGGTATCGCGCTCGAGCGCGGCGTCCACCGGAATCAGGTAATTGGTTCCATCGACCTCGATGCCGTGACCCGCATAGTAGATCACGGCAATGTCGGCATCGCGCGCCTTCTCGGTGAAGTCGCGCAGCGCACGGCGCATCTCGGTATTCTTCAGGTCGCGCCGGGATTCCACGACGTCGAACGCGGCCTTCTTGAACATCTCGGTGATCGCCGCCGCATCATTGGCGGGATTGGCGAGGACGTTGACGTTTTGATAGTTGGAATTACCGACCACGAACGCAACGCGCTTGTCCGCCAGCGCCGGCTGGCCGGCCAGGCAAACGATTGAAGTCATGAATAAAAAGGCTGCGAGCCGACGCATCGACATTTCCGAGTCCCAATAGGGACAACCATAGCATTTGTCATTATGACAGCAAGGCACACGGCGCAGGTCTGTGATCCCGATCACAGCAGTGATCGCGACCGTCAACGCGCCAGCAGAGGGCTGAACCGGCATGAGCATCGAGATCGACGTCCTGAACGGAGACGCATCATGGCCCGTGGTTGAGCCGCTAATGCAAGCGGTCTGGCCGCGCGATGTGGTCGAGAAGTTGTCCTGGGGCCACGTCAAATGGGCCCACGCCGATCTACGGGTGCTGATCGACGCTCCCCAGGAATCGGCCAAAGCCGGATTGGCCTGCCATGTCGGCATCTACTTCCGCACCGTCACCTGGGACGGGCGCAAGGTCGATATCGGCGGCATCGGCGGCGTCTCGACCCGGCCGGATTGCCGGGGACGCGGTTACGCCACCCTTGCCCTCAACGCCGCGGTTCAGACCATGCGCGACCATGAAGCGGTCAGGTTCGGATTGCTGTTTTGCGAGCCGCACAATGAGGCGTTCTATCAGGCGCGCGGCTGGCATCGCTTCGAAGGCGAGGTCTATGCCGAGCAGCCGCAGGGACGGGTTCGCTTCGATGCGATGGCGCCGTTCGTGTTCGATTTCACCCGCAAGCCGCGCGACGGCGTCATCGACCTATGCGGCCTGCCGTGGTGACCCCTGCATTGGCGGCGGGTGGCTTGCGCCGGCCCGCTCGCATAATATGTCAGCCATAATCTATACGGTTCTGGCTGAAAGCATGTGACGCATGACGATTGACGCCCCGCTCGACGTGCGCCCCGCGGCCGTGCCGCCCGCCGCGGTCAACAGCCTGTTGATGGCGCCGATCCTGCCGACGCTGTTGCAGCTCGCGATCCCCAACACGATCGCGATGTTCGGCACGGCGCTGGTGGCGGTGGCCGAGACCTCCTATATCGGCCGGCTCGGCACCGAGCCGCTGGCCGGGATCGCGCTGGTGTTTCCGTTCGTGATGCTGACGCAGATGATGTCGGCCGGCGCGATGGGCGGCGGCGTTTCCTCCGCCATCAGCCGCGCGCTCGGCGCGGGAAACCGCGACCGTGCCGCGACGCTGGCGCTGCATGCTGCCATCATCGGCCTCTGCGCCGGACTGTTCTTCACGGTGATGATGCTGACCCTCGGCCGCCAGTTCTATTCGCTGCTCGGCGGACGCGGCGACGTGCTCGAGCAGGCCATGCAATATTCGCACGTGCTGTTCTCCGGCGCGGTCTCGATCTGGCTGGTCAACACGCTGGCCTCGGTGGTGCGCGGCACCGGCGACATGCGGGTGCCTTCGCTGACGCTGATCGCCACCGCCATCGTGCAGGTCGCGGTCGGCGGCGGATTTGGTCTCGGGCTGTTCGGCCTGCCGAAGCTCGGCATGGCGGGTGTCGCCACCGGCCAGCTCACCGCCTTCACGCTCGGCGCGATCTTCCTGGCGTGGTATCTCGCCAGCGGCCGCAGCCGGTTGAAGCTGAATTTTTCGACCTTCACGTTTCAGCGCGACATGTTCTTCGACATTCTCAAGGTCGGCGCGGTTTCCTGCCTGTCGCCCTTGCAGACCGTGCTGACCATTCTGATTTTCACCAAGATCCTCGCTTCCTTCGGCACCGAGACGCTGGCCGGCTACGGCATGGGCTCGCGGCTTGAATTCCTGCTGACGCCGATCGCCTTCGCATTCGGCGTCGCCTCGGTACCGATGGTCGGAATGGCGATGGGCGCCGGTCTGGTGGCGCGCGCGCGTCAGGTGGCCTGGACGGCAGGTGCGGCGTCCAGCCTGATCGTGGGCCTGATCGGCGTTGTCGTGGCGATTTGGCCGGCGCTCTGGGTCTCGCTGTTTACCAGCGATCCCGGCGTCACCACAGCTGCCAATTCCTATTTCGCGCTGGCAGGACCGGCATTCGCCTTCTTCGGAATGGGCGCCTGCCTTTATTTTTCATCGCAGGGCGCCGCCAAGGTCGGCGGTCCGGTGCTGGCCGGCACGGCCCGATTGCTGCTGGTCGGCCTCGGCGGCTGGTGGCTGGCGTCGTCGGGCGCACCGGCATGGACCTTGTTCGTGCTGGTGGGCGCGGCGATGGTCGTCTACGGCCTCGGCACCGCGCTCTCGATTCGCCTGACGCGGTGGGGCAAATAAAACCACAACCGCCGCGACCTAATACGGCGTTGCACAAATCTGATTTGTTGTTATGCAGGCCTGCGTTTTTCTCGGGGACTGATTCATGGCCTGCAGGTACGTTTTCACCATCGCGATTTTAGCGGCATTGCTCGCCGCGCCGTCCGCCCGCGCACAGGGCGCCGGCGAGCCGACCGGCACCTGGCTGACCCAGGCCGGCGATGCCCGGGTGCGGGTCAGCAAATGCGGCAGCGGAATTTGCGGGGTTATCGTCGGTCTGCGGGAGCCGAACGATCCCGCCACCGGCAAACCCCAGGTCGACGACAAGAATCCCAATCCGGCGCTTAAAAGGCGTCCGATGATCGGCCTTCCGCTGTTCAGCGGCATGAGCCCGACCGGCCCCGCAAAATGGTCGGGCCAGATCTACAACGCCGATGACGGCTCGACCTATGCGAGCAACGTCTCGCTAACGGGCCCGGACACGCTCCGGGTCGAAGGCTGCGTCGGCGCCCTGTGTGGTGGCGAGAACTGGACGCGCGTCGGGCGCTGAGCTGGACTGCGCGTCACATCCGAGACGACCAATGCCGCGCGACCCCCACCCTAACGCGAGATTGAGCACCGTCTCCTCAAGCCACCGTCGCTTTAAGCGCCGTCGCCGCCGACGCATAGCCGCCGCGGGCGCCGTCGATGAAGTGAACGTGGTCGCTGCGCATCACCGACGGCGTGAAGCAGGTCATCATCGCCGCATCCTGCCGGTGCAGGCCATAGCGCACGACCTTGTTCGAAGCGGCAGTCGCCAGACGCAGCGTTAGCGCTTGCTCGAGCTCCGGCGTGCAATCGAGAATCATCCGCAGACCGTCGTCGTATTTGCGGAAGTCGGAGTTCTCCACCACCTGCTGCACATAGGTCTTCGGCACGAAATTCCCGACCTTTATGCCAAAGCGCATCACCACGAAGGCCCACAGCGTCACTGCGAGCACGATCGCGCGCCGCATCAACAACGGCCCGCCGCGCGCTGCGCGGGCCTCGTACTCCAGGCCCGCCGGCGGCCAGTGCAGCGGCGGCCCGCCCGGCGGCACCGGCCGTCCCGCGTCGGGGCTCCGCTCGACGAGAGAGATGACATCCTCGATCACTTGACGGAAGGCACGCGGATCGGCGCCGGGAGCCGGCACCACCAGCACGGAAAGAATGAGCCCGCGGGTCGAGGGAATTTCCTCGAACCGGCATGAAAGCCCGGAAAGGTCGGGCTGCGTCCCCGGGTGCGCTTTCGGTACCGCAAATTCACCGCGCTTCATCGCCGCTTCCGCCCAGCCGAGACCGCCGCCCGAAAACATCGCATAGGACAGATTAGGCGACGGTCCAAAGCGGGCGACGCGAACATCGAGGCCCTGCGCGCGGATCGACGCGACCGGTACCAGTGCGACCCGCAACACCAGATTGAGGCTCTCTTCGACCCACACAGCAGTCGCCGCCAGCGCAGCGCGGGCGCGTTCGAGATCGTCGGGCGACACCGCAAAGCTGGCGCCGTCGCCGCCGAACACGAACGGAAATTCGCGGCCTTCGAGCGCATTGGTGACGGCGGCGATGACAGATGCGCCTGCCATGTTGACGGCCTTGTAACGCGCTTCCGCGATCGCCCTGGTCGATTCCACGATGTCGGCGACGCCGACGCTCCAGTCGTCGGGCAAGGCCGAATACAGCGACGGGTCCATCAGGCTGGTAAAGCCACGAAAGACCGGGATGCTGCCGTAAAAAATTTCGCTGCCGTCGGGCGTGGTCATCGCGATGTCGGGGGCTCCCCTTCTCGGACTATCTAGCAGATGCGCCCGATCATGGAAATTGGTTCAACTGACGCCGCGCCGGTGACGTTTCCATCCGCCAAATTCAACGGCGAAGCGCCACTTGCAGGTGGCATCGTTCGGTTGCAAGGTCGGCGAACCGCTCCGCAATCGACCCGGCCCCAATCGGCTGTGACATTGACGGCAAAAAAAGAGGAAGAGGAAATGAACAAGAACCTCAAACAAGCCGCCCGGCCATTGCTTCTCGCCGCCGCCATGGCAATGACCGCCGGGTCCGCTGCGGTCGCGCGCGATCAGGAAGCCCTGTCTTCCGCGGCGCGCCTTTCGAGCAGCAGTGTCGCAGGCCTGAAGGCGCCCGGAAAAATTCTGGTCGATGTCTGGGGTATTCCTCACATCTATGCGGCCAACGAGCGCGATCTTTTCTTCCTGCAGGGCTTCAATGCGGCCCGGGACCGGCTTTGGCAGATTGACCTGTGGCGCAAGCGCGGCCTCGGACTTCTCGCCAGGGATTTCGGTCCCGCTTACGTCGAGCAGGACCGGGCCCTTCGGCTATTCCTCTATCGCGGTGACATGACGACCGAATGGGGATCCTACGGGCCCAAAGCCAGGGACTATGCCGAGGCCTTTGTTGCGGGCGTCAATGCCTATGTGGCCGACGTGCGCAGCGGATCCCGGCCACGCCCGGTGGAGTTCAAGATCGCCGGAACGATGCCGGATCTGTGGACCGCGGATGACGTCGTTCGAATTCGCAGCCACGGACTGACGAGGAATGTTGCCTCCGAGGTAAGGCGCGCGCGGGTCGCCTGCGCTGCAGGGCTCGAAACCGACCGCCTGCGCGTCAAGCTGCAACCGCCATGGACGACAAAAATCCCTGACGGTCTCGACCCCTGCAGCATTCCGAAAGACGTGCTCGCCGCCTACCTCCTCGCCACGCGGCCAGTCGCATTCGCGCGCCCAGGCGAGAAGGCGGCATCGCTCGATCTCGATACGCTTCTCGCGCAAGCCGACGAACAGCGTGACACCATCGGCTCCAACAACTGGGTGGTCGCCCCGGCACGCTCGGCGACCGGACGTCCAATCCTCGCCAATGATCCGCATCGCGAACACAGCGTTCCGTCGCTGCGCTACATCGTCGGGCTGAATGCGCCGGGGCTGTCGGTGATCGGCGCCGGCGAACCTGCGCTGCCGGGAATATCGATCGGCCACAACGGGACGATCGCTTTCGGCCTGACGATCTTCAACGTCGATCAGGAGGATCTCTACGTCTACGAGCTGAACCCCGCCGATAAGAACCAGTACCGCTATCGTGACGGCTGGGAAACGATGCGCGTCGTTCACGAAACCGCGGAGGTCAAGGGCGAGGCGCCGAGGGACATCGAGCTGAAATTCACGCGGCACGGTCCCGTCGTGTTTGTCGATGCCGAGAACAAGCGGGCCTTCGCCATTCGCTCGGTCTGGTCCGAGCCGGGCACGTCGGCGTATTTCGGCTCGTCCGACTATATGACCGCCAAGGACTGGAATGGTTTTCTGGCGGCGATGCGACGCTGGGGCGCGCCGTCCGAAAACCAGGTCTATGCCGACGTGAAAGGCAATATCGGCTGGGTGGCCGCCGGCAAGACGCCGCGCCGCGTCAACTATGATGGGCTGCTGCCGGTACCGGGCGACGGCCGCTACGAGTGGCAGGGGTTTCTCGGACTGGATGAATTGCCGCGTGTCTATCGACCCGAGCAAGGCTGGTTCGCGACCGCAAACCAGATGAATTTGCCGGACGGCTATCCGGTCGCGGAACGCAAGGTTGGCTTCGAATGGTCGGACGAGGCGCGCTGGCAGCGCATTGTCGAGGTGCTCAAGGCCAACAGCAAGATGACGCTGGCGGACGCCATGGATTTGCAGAATGACGACACATCCATGCTGGCCCGGCGGCTCGTGGTCCTGTTGAAGCCGCTGAGCTCGGAGGACCCCAACGTCAAGAAGGGGCTGGAGTTGCTGAAGGCCTGGGACGCGCGCGACACCGCGGACAGTGCGGCGGCGGCCGTGTTCGAAGTCTGGATCGCCAACCATCTCGGGTCCACGCTGGTCAAGGCGATCGCGCCGAAGGTCGTCGACATCATTGCGCCCGACCCCGCCAGCATTTCGGCGATTGTCGCGGCGCTCGAAAGTTCCGGCGATCTGCTGGGGCCCGATCCCGCCGCCACGCGCGACCGCGTCCTCCGCGACAGTCTGGGCACCGCGATTGCCGAGGTGGCCGGCCGGCTTGGCCCGGATTCTTCCGGATGGGCCTGGGGCAAGCTGCACAAGGCACAATTCGATCACGCGCTGTCACCGCTCGCCGACACGGCGACGGTACCGCAGCTTAACGTCGGGCCGTTGGCGCTCGGAGGCGCGGCCAACGTGCCGCGCGCGGCGACCTATCGCCGTACGGATTATCAGCTGACGGCGGGCGCCTCGTTCCGCATGGTGCTCGACGTCGGTAACTGGGATGCGAGCCGCGCCATCAACACCCCCCGGGCAATCCGGCGATCCCTTCAACGGGCATTATCGCGACCTCGCCCCGCTGTGGGCGGCCGGCCAATATGTTCCGCTGCTCTACAGCCGCGCCGCCGTCGAAGCCGCGACGTCGGAAGCGATCACCCTGACGCCGCGATGAGCGTTCAGGGGCGCTCAGCCCTACGCCTTCACGATGCCCCGCAGCACCATCGCGTTGAGCCGGCTCGCAAATGCGGCCGGATCTTCCGGCAGCTCGCCGTCGAGGATTTGCGCCTGCTCCAGCAGCAGCAGCGACAGATCCGCGACCGCATCGCCTGACGTGGCGACCGCTGCGACCAGCGGGTGACGCATGTTGATCTCGAGCACCGGTTTGGTGATCGGCCCCTTGTTCTGCATCGCCAGCAGCCGCTCGAGCTGGCGATCGCGGCCGTCGCCGCCGGCCACCAGGCACGACGCGCTCGATGTCAGCCGCTGCGAGGCGCGCACTTCGGAGACGCGCTCGCCGAGCGCGTCCTTGATCAGCGCGACCGTCGTGGCCGCGTCGGCGCCGTCCGCGCCCTTGTCGTCGGCCTTGTCTTCCAAAAGCGGGATCAGGCTGAAATCGATGTCGCCCTGGCTCAGCGATTTCAGCGGCTTGCCGCCGAAGTCTGTTGGAGCCGAGGTCCAGAACGCATCGACCGGATCGGTCAGCAGCAGCACCTCGATGCCGCGCGCCGCAGCCGATTCCAGCTTCGGGTTCGACTTCAGCCGCTCGACGCTGTCGCCGGTGAGATAATAGATCTCGGTCTGGTTCGGCTTGATATCCTCGGCATATTGCTTGAGCGAGCGCTTCTCGCCCTTCGTGGTGGTGAAGCGTGACAGCGCCAGCACCTTGTCGCGCCGTTCGAAGTCCTCCCAGATACCTTCCTTGATGACCGCGCCGAACGCATCCCAGATTTTGGCGAACGCTTCCGGCTCTTTGTCGCCGAGCGCTTCCAGTTCGGAAACGACGCGGCTGGTGACGGCCTTGCGGATCTGCGCCAGTTGCGGATTGTTCTGCAGCATCTCGCGCGAGATATTGAGCGGCAGGTCCTCGCTGTCGATCACGCCGCGAATGAAGCGCAGATAGGCCGGCAGCAGATCGGCGTCATCGGCGATGAAGACGCGGCGGACGTAGAGCCTGACCTTGCCCTTGCGCGCCTGGTCGAACAGGTCGAACGGTTTTGCCGACGGCGCGAACAGCAGCACCGC
The DNA here is from genome assembly GCF_900099825.1 of Bradyrhizobium ottawaense. NCBI lineage: Bacteria > Pseudomonadati > Pseudomonadota > Alphaproteobacteria > Hyphomicrobiales > Nitrobacteraceae > Bradyrhizobium > Bradyrhizobium ottawaense. The sequence goes on from NZ_LT629693.1 coordinate 2,878,101, forward strand.
ATATGACTGCCGGCCCTCGGCGCGGTAGTGCAACGTCATCGCGGGCTCGTCGAACGCCCCGGCGATCTGCTGGTACGCCTGCTTGTAGTCCTCCGGCGTGAGTTCGGATTTCGGCCGCTGCCACAGCGCGCTGGCCGAATTGATCTGGCGCGGCTCGCCTTCTTCCGGCACCAGTTCGATCGGGAACTGGATGTTGTCGGAATAGGCGCGGACGATGCGCTCGATCTCATGGGTTTCGAGATATTTTTTGGCGTCCTCTTTCAGATGCAGGACGATCTCGGTGCCGCGGGGGATGCGCCCAGCGTCGTCCTCGCTACCCGGCGCAATTTCAAAGCCGCTGCCGCCCGACGACGACCAGACAAAAACCTGATCCGATCCGGCGCGCCGGCTGGTGACGACGATGCGCTCGGCGACCATGAAGGCCGCATAGAAGCCGACGCCGAACTGACCGATCAGGCCGGCGCCGTCCTTGGCCTCGGTCAGCCGCGACAGAAACGACTTGGTGCCGGAGCGCGCGATGGTGCCGAGGTTGTCGATCAGTTCCTGCCGGTCCATGCCGATACCGGTATCGACCACCGACAGGGTGCCGGCCTTCTTGTCCGGGACGATGCGGATGACGGGTGGCGCGCCATCGGTGATCAGTTCCGGCGCCGAGATCGCCTCGTAGCGCAGCTTGTCGCAGGCGTCCGACGCATTCGAGATCAGTTCGCGCAGGAAAATATCGGTCTCCGAATAGACCGAGTGCACCATCAGGTTCAAGAGTTCGGCGACCTCGGCCTGGAACGGCTGGGATTCGGGGGCAGCGGTGGCGGTCTCGGTCATATCGGGCTCGCAGCGCAAACGAAGGGAATGGAAAGCCCTGATATAGCAATGCCATCTGGGGTGGCAAGATTTACGCTACCCAGCCGAAGCCAGAAGCCCCCTCACCTTTCGACAAAGGCGCGCTGCAACTGGTCGAAAATCGGCTTGAACAGATAGCTGAACATGGTCCGGCTGCCGGTCTGCATGAACACTTCCGCAGGCATGCCCGAGACCAGTTGCAGGCCAGCCAGCCGGTGGCGTTCCTCGTCCGGCAGCATGATCCGAACCGTGAAATAGGGCGCGTTGGTCTGCTGGTCGTGGCTGATATCGGGCGATACGAAGGCGACCTGTCCGGCGATCTGCGGCGTGGTGCGCTGGTTGAACGCGGAAAAGCGGACATAGGCCTGCTGACCGGTCCGGACCTGATCGATATCGTTCGGCTGCAGCCGCGCCTCGATCTGCAGATCGTCTGAGTCCGGCACGATCTCCATAATGGCGTCGCCGGCGCGGATAACCCCGCCCAGGGTGTGGGCGGCCAGTTGGTGGATGACGCCCGAGGTCGGCGCGCGAAGTTCGATGCGCTCGAGCACGTCCCTGGCGGCGACGCCCCGTTCCGAGAGTTCGGCTTCCTTGCCCTGCGCCTCGCCCAGCTCCTTGACGACATCGGTGCGGAAATCCTGGTCAAGCTTGACGATCTGCAACTGCGCCTCGCCGATCTTCGCCTTGGTCTCGGCGATCGATGAGGTCAATTGCCCGCGCTCGCCTTCGATTCGCGCGCTCTCCCGCTGCAGTGTGGTGAGCCGCGTCAGCGGCACCAGATGCTTGTCGTAGAGCTCCTGCACGCCGGAGAGTTCGCCGGTAATCAGTTCGATCTGCCGGGCCTTGGAGGCGACCTGCGCCTCAAGGCCGCCAATCTCCTCGCCCAGCTGCGATACCCGGCTCTGCAACAGGTCCTTCTGGCTGTCGCGCGCGGTCGCCCGCGCCCGAAACAGCGAAGCCTCCGAGGCGAGCAGCGTCTTGACGTTGCTGTCGTCCAGCCGCCCCGACAGCTCCGCTGGCACGGCCGGCCGCGGCAGGCCGTCGCGCTCGGCGGTCAGCCGCGCCACGCGCGCCCGCGCTTCGTCGAGCTGCTTGCTCACCACCTGAAGGCTGGCCTTCGCCTGGGTCGCGTTCAGCCGCAGCAGCAAATCACCTGACCTGACACGCATGCCGTTATGGACCGGAATCTCCTCGACCACGCCGCCGGTCGGGTGCTGAATGGTCTTGACGTTGGACTGCACCACCAGATTGCCGGGCACCACGACAGCGCCGGCCAGCGGCATCAGCGTCATCCAGCCGCCGGCCAGAATGCCGATCACCAGCAGCGCCCGCAGCCCGGTGCGCAATTCGATCTCGAACGCCCGGCCGGCCCGCTGCACGATCCCTTCGCCCGGAACATCCTCGGCCGCGCCGTCGCGGTTGATCAGGAACGCCGCACCTGCAACCAGGCCACGGCGGCATTTCTCAAGTGCGCGCGTGGAGCGACTTTCGGTCGCCGCCTTGTCGGTTGCGCTCGAAGGCGCGAGGCTTGGGGCCTCGACATGCAGCGGCGGCCGTTCGTGGCTGGCTGCTGATACCATCGCCGGCTTCGGCATGGCGAGCAGCGACGGATCGTCCGGCGCGATGATCGGTCCCCGCACCCGCGGCGGGTTCGCGGCCGCGGGCTCACGCGCCGCCGGGCTGGGACTTTCCATCGGCGGTTCACGGCGGACGTGGCTCTGGCTTGCACGGCTCGGGCTTCCGTGGCTCCGGCTTTCATCGCTTCGGTTTTCATGGCTCGGGTTTCCATCACTATGGAATCCGAGCGGTGCAAGACATGCATCGAGTACGCGGCTGATTTTGCCTTTTGGCGGTTTCGGCCGGGCGGCGCGCGGCGGCCGCACGGCCGGACGCGGGTCTTCGCGTGCCGGACGTCGCGATGGCTGCCGGGGCACCTCATCAAGATTTTCGCGCTCGAATGCCTGGCGCAGCCGCTGCAGTTCCAGGATCAGCGCGGTCCCTTGCGGCCCGACGCCTGCATCATCCGGTCCGCCGACCCGGCGCCGCGTCGTTGCTTCCTGTTCCCGTGGATAATCAGCGATATTCATGACGCAACACTCTCGGCCAGCACCGCGCGACGGTCCGCTTTCGCCGATGACGGGGACTCCACCCGCCTTGCCGCCGCAGCCTGGCCCGTTGCGCTGCGGACCCGCGCAAAGACTTCATCGCTGGGACCGAACGCGATCGCCTTGCCTTCGTAGAGCACCATCGTCATGTCCAGCACGGACAGCGCGCTCGGACGATGCGAGATCACGATGACGATGCTTCGGTTCTGGCGCAGCAGCCCGATCGCACGGGTCAGGGCATTTTCGCCGTCGGCATCAAGGTTGGCGTTGGGCTCGTCGAGCACGATCAGGAAAGGATCGCCAAAAACGGCGCGCGCCAGCCCGATCCTTTGCCGCTGTCCCGCCGACAGCGACATGCCGCCCTCACCTATTCGTGTCGCGTAACCCTCCGGCAGGCGCAGGATGAGGTCGTGTACGCCTGCGATCCGCGCGGCCTTCAAAATGTCTTCGGAGGTCGCCTCGTCGTCGAAGCGGCAGATGTTTTCGGCCACGGTGCCGTCAAACAGCGCCACGTCTTGCGGAAGATAGCCGATATGACGGCCGAGATCCGCGTTACGCCATTGATCCAGCGTGGCGCCGTCGAGCCGCACCACGCCGTGCTGCGCCGGCCAGATTCCGACCAGCGCCTTCGAGAGCGAGGTCTTGCCTGAGGCACTGGCGCCTAGCAGCGCCAATCCCGCGCCGGCCTTCAGCGAGAACGAGACGTTCGACACGATGGCCGTGGCGGAGCCCGGCGCCGTCACCGCGAGGTTCTGTACCGACAATTCGCGGCTGGGACGCGGCAGCAGGACCGGTGGCGCGACAGGCGGCGCAGTCGCCCTGCAGATATCGCGCAGGCGCGTGAGCCCCTGCCGCGCGGCAACCAGTTGCTTCCAGCTTCCGAGCGCGATCTCGACCGGCGCCAGCGCGCGGCCCATCATGATCGACGACGCAATCATGATGCCGCCCGATGCCCGGTCAGCCACTACCAGATAGGCGCCGATGCCGAGCATTCCCGATTGCAGGATGAAGCGCAGCACTTTCGCGCTCGCGCCGAGATTGGCGTAGACGTCGGTGGCGCGGATGTTCTCCCGCAGATAACGCTCATTGGCCAGCGACCAGCGCAGGGTCAATCGATCCGTCATGCCGAGCGCACGAATGATTTCGGCATTACGCTGGGTGGTATCCGCCAGCACCTGCCGCTGCGCGCTCATGTCCATCGCCGCCCGCGCCGCGCCGCGCGAAATCCGCTCGGTCAGCAATGTCATGGCAATGATACCAGCGGTGCCGAGCAGCGCGGTGATTCCGATGGCCGGATGAAACAGAAACAATGCGATCAGGAATACCGGGATCCACGGCATATCGAGGAACGCGGTCGGTCCCATGCTCGACATGAAACCGCGCACCTGGTCGAGGTCGCGCAACGGCTGCTGCATCAGTACCGGCTTGACGCCGCGAAGCGGCAGGGTAGCGAGCGCAGTGTGGATCGATCCCTGCAAGGCGCCGTCGAACAGCGTGGCGATCCGGCACAGCATCCGCGTCCGCATCGCATCGAAATATCCCTGCACCAGATAGGCGAACAGCACCATCAGGGACAGGCCGAGCAGGGTCGCGATGTTGCGGCTCGGAATCACGCGGTCATAGACCTGCAGCATATAGAGCGAGCCCGACAACATCAGGATGTTGATGACGCCGCTGAAGACGGCGACGCCGATCATGCGCCGCGCGCTCTCGCGCAACGCCTGCGCCACGGGATCGTCGGCGCCCAGCGTCGATAGCAGGCTCGAGATGACACGGGACGGCGCAGCTGCCTGCGGATGGCTTTGAGCAATACTCATTGAATTACGTCTCCCCTCGGAATTACGTCTCCCCTCGCTCGACAATCAATTCTCCTTGACGGGCGATACGGACCATTCTTCGGCGAAAATGCGACGATGGCCGGCAATTGCGGGGCGCATCGGAATAAAACGAATGCGGGCGCGCCTCTCTTAACGGGCTGGGTGCGTCGCATCGCTGCGCACAATTCCGACACCGCAAATTCTCATTTCAGACTTCCGTGGCAAACGTCGACAATACCTGCATTTTTTCCCGCAGGTGCGCACAACATCCAACTTCAAGGCAATTCGACGTCACGGATTCGACCGTCTATCACCTTGCTTCCGCGGCGCATTGGCCGCGGAGTCGGCCGAATGACGCCACGAAGGTAAACAATCCTTCATCTCGCGCATCACCGCAGCCGCTCTGCGGATGATCGCGCCCACACGTCGACGAACTTGACTGAACGACAGGGGACGAAAATGGCACTGACAGCAACCGATCTATTCAACGACGCAACGACCCGCGAGATTGGCGGCGTCGGCCCGGATCAGGTCAACTTGATCGTCTCGGACCTTATCGGCGTGCAGCAGATGTTGAGCGCGGCCGATCCGCAGATCAACACCCTCACCGATCTGCACACCCATATCATCATCAATCAGCTCAACGAAGAAATTGCGTCCGTCGAGAACGCGAACTCTCCGACGACGGGCACGCTGACAATAGGAACGGACCTCGGACAATATGTCGGGCGTTCGATCAATGATATCCATCGGGACATTATCGACATCGCTCAAGGCGACGCGGGGGTTCAGGCGCTGTTCAACCCGACGCCTCTGCCGGCCGTGAACACCCCTGCTGCACCGTTCCACGACACTGCAGCCCAAACGGCTTTCCTTACTCAATTTATCCAGGACAGCAACCATCTTGGGCAGGCGGCGACCACGATCGAGAACAATGGCTTCAAGGGTGACGTCGCCGGACTGGTCCAGCAAATACAGACTTTCGAGACCAATGCGAACGCCTTCGACCAGTCCCAGGGTGGTCTGTATTCGGCGCGCTTCTGGAACGAATTGCGGGCGGATGGCACGGCGGGCACGGCGGCGAACGCGGTGATCGAGGGACTGCAGACGCAGAATGCCGGCGAAGTCAATGCCGCGGTACAGCAGCTGGCTGCGAACGCTTCGGACGTGGCGGGCAACAACCTGATGATGAATGGCGGCAGCTATGCGGACGTGGTGGCCGCGGCGCAGGCCACCGCCGTAACTCCGAATACCGCGGCGGCCGCTGCCGGAACACCCGCTGCCGCTCCAGCAGCACCCGCTACCGCGCCAGCCGCCGGTCTGACGGCAACGGATCTATTCAACGATGCGACGACCCGCGAGATTGGCGGTGTCGGCCCGGATCAGGTCAACTTGATCGTCTCGGACCTCATCGGCGTGCAGCAGAAGTTGAGCGCGGCCGATCCGCAGATCAACAACCTCACCGATCTGCACACCCATATCATCATCAATCAGCTCAACGAAGAGATTGCGTCCGTCGAGAACGCGAACTCTCCGACGACGGGCACGCTGACAATAGGAACGGACCTCGGACAATATGTCGGGCGTTCGATCAATGATATCCATCGGGACATTATCGACATCGCTCAAGGCGACGCGGGGGTTCAGGCGCTGTTCAACCCGACGCCTCTGCCGGCCGTGAACACCCCTGCTGCACCGTTCCACGACACTGCAGCCCAAACGGCTTTCCTTACTCAATTTATCCAGGACAGCAACCATCTTGGGCAGGCGGCGACCACGATCGAGAACAATGGCTTCAAGGGTGACGTCGCCGGACTGGTCCAGCAAATACAGACTTTCGAGACCAATGCGAACGCCTTCGACCAGTCCCAGGGTGGTCTGTATTCGGCGCGCTTCTGGAACGAATTGCGGGCGGATGGCACGGCGGGCACGGCGGCGAACGCGGTGATCGAGGGACTGCAGACGCAGAATGCCGGCGAAGTCAATGCCGCGGTACAGCAGCTGGCTGCGAACGCTTCGGACGTGGCGGGCAACAACCTGATGATGAATGGCGGCAGCTATGCGGACGTGGTGGCCGCGGCGCAGGCCACCGCCGTGACACCAGGGGATGGCGGCGCTGGTACCGGGGGTGGCGGCGGTGGCGGCGGCACGGGTGGTGGCGGCGGCACGGGTGGCGGCGGCGGCACGGGTGGCGGCGGCGGCACGGGTGGCGGCGGCGGCACGGGTGGCGGCGGCCAGCTCGTTGCCGGCGATCTCTATTTCGGAAATATGTTCAACGACGCGACCAGAATTCTTGAAGGCGGGTTGTGGCACAACAACATCCCGGTAGGAAACCAGGGTCACGGCACCGACGGCAGATACGTCGCGGATCTCACGGCGGTTCAGACCGGCCTGACCGCCGACGTCGCTGCCGGCGATTTCGCCGGCGCCCAGCTCACCCATGTCAACACGGTGCTGGCCGACATAACGACCGCTCTTGCCGCAGCGCCAGGCGCCGTCAACAATGACGCCGGCGCTGAAGCCGCGTTGCGCACGGCTCATCTGGACATCATCAACACCATCGAGAACGATCCGGTGCTCCAGGCATTGAGCATCAAGGACGGCAATCCGGGATTCAACTTCGCGCCTGCAGAGCTGGCCACGCCGTTGAACGCCAACACGCCGCACGCGACGTTCGCCGAGCTCGGCGCCATCTTCGACGACGCCCAGTCCAAATCCCTCGGCGGCATCAACGCCAACAATTTACCGGCGATTCAGGCCGACCTGCAGACGGTGCATGATGGGCTTCTGACGCTGATGCAGGATCATCCGCAGATGTTTGGCGGCGCGACCGGGATACACGCCTCCACCATCGTCGATCAGATCAATCTCCAGCTCACCAACTTCGACCATCAATACGGGTTCAATCCCGATGCGGCGAAGGCGACCAACGATAATCTTCTCGACATCACCGATATCGTTACCGGCGACGCCAACCTTGCCAACATGGCGTCCGGCAACGGCGTCCACGGATGGACGCCTGCTCCGTTCACCGACGTCGCGCCGACGCCCTATCAGGACAATGCCGCCCAGACCAATTTCTGGGCCGACTTCATCGCCTCCGGCAACTCGCTTGGCGCCCAGGCCGAGCATTTGGTCGCCACCGGCAGTGCACAGGCGATCAGCGCCTTTATCCAGACGCTACAAGGTTTTGAGAAAAACGTCTCGAACTTCGACGCGGCCCAGGGCGGCATCTTCGAGGCGCGGTTCGACAACGAATTGCTCGGCAAGGACTCCACCGTGGGTGCCGACGTAGCCGCAATGATCCAGGGCCTACAGACCGGCAATGCGGCAATGGTCACGGCGGCAGCCGAAGGGTTTCACGCCAACGCAGCTGACGTTAGTGGCAACAACGTTCCGCTCAACGGCGGCACCTTCAACGCCGACGGCCTTACCGTGGCCGATGCGCTCAGCACGGCGACGCCTCCCCTGCCGCCCGCGCCGGTCACACCTCTGACGCCGGCTGCACCAGCTGTCGCGGCTCCGGCGCCCTCGACCGCACCGCAGGTAGCTGCGGTGGCAACCGCCGGTGCGGCAGCGCCGGGGGACACGACAGACCACCAGCATTCAGCGATGCCCGATATGGCGCAGCATTTTCATCATTTGTGGGGGTAGCGGCGCGCGGCGCGACTTCCAGCGTTCCCTTGGGCGTTCAGGGGACGCTGGAGGCCGGCGCAACGGATGGATCGAACCAAGAGTAATTCGCGTGCTGCCGGGAGCGAATGCTGCGGCACCGCAAAAGGATTCTTCGCCAGCACGGGCGGAGCCACGATTTGGGGATAACGATTTGTGCGACAACAACAACGACCGTGGGCGGGTCGACGCCATTTGCCGCAACCTCATCGGCGACGGGGCGCCGGCGTGAGGCCGCGCAGGACCGATTACGGTACGATCATCCTGCACTGGTTGTTCGTCGCGGCATTCGCCGTGGCGCTGTTCAGCGGCTTGCGCATCGCGACGGAAGCGCCCGACCGAACCTGGATCAATCTGTTCGACGTCTTGTTGCCGCGCAACAGCGTGTGGACGGCGCACATGCAGGCCGCCGTGGTGCTGGTCGCGTTGACGCTCGCCTACATCGTCTATGTGATCAAGGCCGGCCTCGGCCGACGCATCCAGCTCGACAGGGTTCGCCTGCGCGGCCTGTTCGGCCGCGGGCAATCGAGACTGAGCGCCGTCAACGCCTGTCTTTACTGGATATTCTTCGTGACCATGCTGGCGCTGCTCGTCAGCGGCGGCCTGCTCTATTTCGGACTTTACTCCGGCTATGACGTCGCCATGCTGCATTGGGTGGGGACCTGGGTGATCCTCGCCTTCGCCGTGCTGCATGTGGTCACGCACTACAAGAGCGGCGGTGCGTCGCAGCTCCTGCGCATCTTCCGTCCTGCGCCGCTGCCGGCGCCGCCGCCGCGGCTCGATGCCGTCGAACTGCTGAACCTGCTGATGGAGCAGCAAGCCGCGCATCCGATTCAACCGCGCGGTGATTTCGGCGCCGACCGAGCGACAGAAGCCGACCCTGCCCCGCGAGAAAACGCCCGCAAGGCAAGATCGAAAAGCCCGACACTGCAGGCCAATGCGTTCGTCGTCGCCGCCGCCGTGGCGATAACAGGTGCTTCGATGATCATGGCCGCCGATCGAATGTCCGTGGATCATCTGCAGATTCACCGGATCACGCCTGCAGAGGCCCCGACGCTGGACGGCGACACCTCGGACCGGGCGTGGCGGTCGGTCAAACCGTTCGCGCTGATCACAGGCGAAGGCGGCAATTTCGACGGCAAGGGCGAAAGCCGGATCGAGATTCGCGCGGTGCAGGACGGCACCTGGGCGTATTTCCTGTTCACATGGGAAGACCCGACGCGCTCGCTGAAACATCTCCCGCTGGTCAAGGAAGCCGATGGATGGCACCTGCTCCGCACCGGCTACGACATCGGCGACGAGCATGATTACAACGAGGACAAATTCTCGGTGCTGCTGACCACGTCCGATGGCACACTGGCGGGAGACCGCACCTTCCACGCCGGACCGCATCCGATTCCGAACGCGCCGGCCACCATGACGGGCCGCGGGCTTCACTTCACGGAATCCGGCTATGTCGACGTCTGGCAGTGGAAGGCGACCAGCGGCGGCCCGACCGGCTGGATGGACGACGCCCATATCGGACCGCCGGTGGATCCGACGCCGATGCAGGCGGCCAACATCATTCCCTACAGAGGCGGCTTCGCCCCGGACCCCGGCACGGTCAACTACCGGGACAATTTCACGGTCGTTGCCGACACGGCGGACGGCACCACGCGCAGCCGCCTGATCGCGCCGCTTCGCCTGCCCAGGGATGTCGCGGCGATGGCGGCAGCGATGGGAAATATCGACCTCGACCCCAATCACGGCGAGAGCGAAGGCGCACGCTGGTTCATGACCGAAGCGGAAACCGTTCCCTATTCCGCAGATGCCGACGCCCAGCTTCCGATCGGCACGGTGATCCCCGGCGTCATCGTGGACGGCGAGTTCTCCGGCGACCGCGCCGACATCCGATGCGCGGCGCGCTGGGCTTCCGGCCATTGGGCGCTCGAAGTCGCGCGCCGGCTCGATACCGGCAGCGAATATGACGTACCGATCCGAAGCGGCGTCTTCATGCGGGTCGCGGCCTTCGATCACAGCCAGATCCGGCATACGCGCCACGTCCGGCCAATCCGTATTGAGGTGGAATGATGCGAAAGATCTGCAAGGTAACGGTCAACGACGAGCCTTATCTGGCGAACTGCGGCGAACTGCTACTGGACTGGGCCTTGATGAACGGCGTCGATCTTCCGCACGACTGCCGCGCCGGCGTCTGCGGCAGTTGCCGCGTGCGCCTGGTCGGCGGCGCGGTGTTCGGCGGCCACACGCCGGGCGACGAGATGATCCACGCCTGCCAGGCGCGGATCGCCTCCGACCTCGCGATCGCGACTGAGGCCACACCCGATCCCGTCGCACTGGCGGCGGACGTGGCAGGGATCGTCCGATTAGCGCCTGACGTGATGGGCGTGGATGTGGAATTGCCGAAACCGCTCGACTACCTCCCCGGCCAATATTGCAAGCTGCAGTTTCGCGGCCTGCCGGCGAGATCCTATAGCCCGACCTATCCGCTGGAAGGCCGTTCGGACGATCGCTTGCTGCACTTTCACGTCCGTGTCCTGTCCGACGGGATGGTGTCCCCGGCGCTAGGCCGCACCATCCGCGCCGGGCACCGCGTCAAGCTGACGGGCCCTTACGGAAGCGCGTTTTTCCGGGAAGGTCACCCCGGCCGTATTGTCCTCGTTGCCAGCGGCACCGGTTTCGCCCCGATGTGGTCGGTGGCGGTCGCGGCGATCATGGAACGGCCGCAACGCGAACTGGTCTTCATCGTGGCGGCGCGGAACATCCGGTCGCTTTACATGCACGCCGCGCTGTGCCGGCTGGCACTGTTTCCGAACGTCACCATCATTCCCCTGGTGTCGGAGCCGCAAAGCGTTTCGCACGCCGTGCGCAGCGGCAGACCGACCGAGCATTTGCCACAACTATCACCCGACGACGTCGTCTACACCGCGGGCGCGCCTGCGATGACCGACAGCGTGGCGCGGATAGCGCAAGCCGCGCGCGCCCGCTGTTACACCGATCCCTTTGTTGCGGACGCCAGCCTTTCCGGCCAGACCAGCCTGATGACGCGCTTCGCCGGCTGGCTCAACCAGCCACGCGCCAAGCCGCTCACGCCGATCACGCCGCAGCGCCAGCACGGAACGGCGCCGGGAACTCGGCACGCATCGGCTGTCGGGGCGCGCTAACGCCCAGCCGCTGTCATTCCGCCGCGGCCAGCAGCCTCTTGCATCTCGTTCCCGCGATCACCGACAACACCGCCTGTCGCGCGGAGGCGTCCAGCTTTGGGTATTCATCAAGCGTGCCGGTCTGCGGGGCGAAAGAAGGCCAACTAGCTAAAGATGAAATCTTCGTCCCGATTCTTCGGCATGCCGACCCGGATCACATCGAAATGGACCGACAGATCGGGCCAATGGCAGGCCAATGCGGAATTCAGCCGGGTGACAATGGCCGGATGCCTGATCAGCGGATGCATGTCGGGAGCCAGCAGTACGGCTGAAATGCCGGTACAATTCATGATATCGGTCCGAGACACCGCACAGTTCCGCTTCGGCAGCCGGTCTTCAAATCCAAAGCGCCCCTTGAGAGCGTCACGCATCAAACTTGAATAGAACAGCAATTCTGAAATGGCGCCGACCTTGCGATTTCCCTGCTTCTTCAATTCGACAAGTACGAGTTCTTTCTTTCGAATTCCGATCAGGTCGATGGCGCTCTTGCCGCCCGTGAAGATCCGGTTTTCGTCGGCGACGCGTCCCACAAACAGACCTACCGGCCATTGCCGCATGACCTTGTCCAGCGCCAACGCCTCGCGAAAGGCGTCCGATACTTCCAGCGCCTTTTCAAGATCGGCCTCCGAATGGCGGCCCGACGGGCTGAAAAGCGCGTCAAGATGCGCCCCCCGTTCGATCACGAGTTTACCCCGATGGTTCAAGGGCTGGTTCAGGAAGAGGTCCGGTCTATCGCCCAGCGCACGAGCCGTCCCGGCGAGCTGGCGATCAACGGTGATGTGTTCCGGGAAGAGTTCGGCGAAGCGCATCAACCGATAAAGAAACCTTTCGAAGTGTTGCTCCTGGGGGCCTTCGGCCGGCTTCTCCAACCCCTGCTTCAGCGCGATAGCGACACTCTTCACGTCGCAGTGACACAGGAGCGCCAGAGCCCATGCTTCAAATGCCGCCGCATCGGTCTGCATGTTGCCGTACAGACCCTTGTTCGTGAGCGTGATCGTAACCTGATCCCGGCTCCCGCAAATTTCCATCTCGCTGTGCCGCGGAAATTGGCACTTGCCGAGATCACGGCTGTCTTTCCTTCGAAGTTCTGCCTGCCAGTATTCATTGTCGAGCATATAAAAACCCCTGTCATCCCAAACAACGCTTTCGCCCCCTGCCCGAACATCGCCGCAGTTGCCCGAGCTAGACGTTGATCCATTTCCCGTCGTCAACGAGTACGACATTGTCGAAAAGATCCGGAAACCGTTCCCGCTGAAACGTGTGAATCGGAATGAGCCGTTTCGGTACGATCGCCGAAGCCAGCCGCTTCAGGTCGCCGGGGCTTGCGTGTCCGGAGGTGTGGATCGTCTCGAACGGGATACCGCGGCTGTCGCAGTCCGCCTTGAGCGCCTCGCCTGAGCCGCCTGCGCCCAGATAGCCGTCCCACTGGGACCAGAACACCCTGGCGCCCTGCAAGGCCTTAGCCCGATCAAGATCACGCATCATCCAGCCGCGAAACAGCATGACCGATCGCGAGGCTTGTTGCGCCAGTTGCTCCGGCCACAGTCTGAAGCCGCGATAGCTGTCGACGAGAGGCGCGATGTTCTTCTTCAGCAACTGCACGCGCTGGCTCTGGGGAATATAGACGGCCAGATTCGACCAGCCGGGAGCGGGCTTTGGAATGCTGTCGTGTCCGGTGGCTTTCAGGACCTCCGCCGCATAGGCATCGACGATCAGAGTCCGGCCGGCCTGCTTTGCCGCACGATACACGGTCACCACTCGATCGATATTTTGGGCGGAGCAAGCGACGAGGGCCATCCCCTCCGTTGACCTGAAGCGATCGATGAAGCGCTCTTCCAGCGCTTGCTCCGTCAGAAATGCTTGATCGTCCGCCAGGCGCCCGAGGCTGGAGCCCTCCATCAACATCGTATCGACGTTGCGAGGCGGCGTATTGACGAGCGCTTCGAACAGCTTGCCCTTGCGACCGTGCGCGCGCAGATCGCCGGAATAGAACAGGCGCTTGCCGTTTGCCTCGACCTCCACGGCATAGGCATCGAATCCGGAGTGATCGACCAGATGCGGCAGGATCGCGAAAGGGCCAAGCTGGATTCGTTTTCCGTGCTCCAGATATTGCGCCGCATTCAGCGCGATCGCGTCAGGCACAAAGTCGGCCGCCGCCCGCATGATACTTTCGGTCGCCTTCCCCATAACGACAGGAATCTGGCGGCTGACCTTCGGGACAAGCCCCCAATGGTCCCGGTGTCCGTGCGACAGAACAATCGCGAGCAGGCTCGGCTTGCCTTCCGCAAGCCCATCGACGTCGGGAAGCGGCGTGGATGCGAGATCGGTGGCATTGAGCGGCAGCCCCAGGTCGAGCAAAATGCGCTGGCCGGAGCTTTCCAGTTCGACACATGTGCCGCCAATTTCTCGTGTTCCCCGATGAATTCGTAGCTGCACCCAATGTCCTTTTAGATCGCGCCGGAAGCCGAACACGGTATTGCGGTGATACCATCCAGACAAGTCGCGAGCTCGGCCGGCGCCGATTCGACAACATGATTTTGGCGACGTGGCTTACCGATGCGCTACCTTGCTGGATTCAAACGAGGCCCGGAGAAATTTACACGTTATGGAATATTTCGAAAAAATATTTATCTGGTACCGGACCTCCTGGCCGTGTCATCTGCCGCACCGCGCAATGGATTTGCTTCATGAATGGCTCGATCGTCTTTGCAATTGGCGATATTCACGGGTGTTTTGACAAACTGAAAACGCTGTTGGCGGTCTGCGATCTGGTCGGCGACGGACGAGACGCTCGCTTTGTGCTGATCGGGGACTATATCGATCGGGGCCCCGACTCCAGAAAGGTCATAGACTTTTTAATCCGGAAGCAGGTTCCCGAACCGGATCGCTTCATCTGCCTTCGGGGCAACCACGAGGACATGCTGATCGCAAGCGCCCACAGCGATCGCACCGACCGGGATCTCATGAATTGGTGGGCAAATGGCGGCGAACAGACTCTCGATAGCTACGGTGTCAATGATCCGAGCGCCCTTCCTGCCGATCACCTCGCCTGGATCAAGGCACTGCCGGTGCAATTCAGCGATTTGAACAGGCTGTACGTACACGCAGGCATTCGACCGGGACTGCCGCTCGCGGAGCAATCCGAGAGAGATCTGCTTTGCATACGTGAGCCGTTTCTTTCGTCTGACGCCAGCCATGGTTCGTTCGTCGTGCACGGCCATACTCCCACAAAGTCGAGACTTCCGGACCTGCGTCCGAACCGGCTCAACCTGGATACCGGCGCCTGCTTCGGCGGCCCGCTGACAGCGGCGATGTTCACGGCTGATAGACTGCTGCCCGCCCTGTTTGTGAACAGTGATGGAAATGTCTGGCGCCCCGCATCCGTGCCCAGCACGATCTAACCGATCAAACCCAGGCCGGACTCCCGGCGAGGTTGAAGAAGAGGCTCACGCCTGATCGGAAATCGTCGCGAGGTATCGCCGGACCGACATCTCGAAGGCAGCCTTCGCATCGCTGCCGATGTTTCTTCCCCACCACGCGCCATAGATGCGATCGAACGTGAGCGGCGCGACCGCGTGCGCAATTCGCTGCACCGCCGCCGCGTTGAGGGGAATGTAGTTCGGGTAGCTATACATGAAGCTCAGGGAGCGGCGATCCATCGCCACCATCGCGACATCGCCGGTGAGCAGCGCGCCCTGCCCTGCCGCGCCCGCGCGCCAATGAAGGATGGTGCCGCCGGCAAAATGGCCGCCGGTCCGCACCAGCAGGATGTCGTCCGACAGCCGGTGGCTATCGCCACTCCACGGCACGATGGCGGGATGCGACCGCGTGACAAAGCCGCGATCGTCGCCATGCAGATAAACCGGCACGCCGCCGAACGCCTCGCTCCAGTCGGCGACCGCGCCATAATAATGCGGGTGCGAAATCGCAATCGCCTTCAGGCCACCCAGCGAGCGGACATACTCCACGGCTTCCGGCGTGACGAGCGGCACGCAATCCCACATCACGCAGCCGTCGGCCTCGGGCACCAGCAGCGCACGTTGCCCGATCGCAAAGCCCGGCTCGACGCCGATACCGGGAATGCCGAGATCGTCGCGCCACACCAGCCGGTGACTTTTCGCGAATTGTTCGCGCGAGAGCCATGTCTGGCCCTTCCAGTTCACATATTGCCGCTCGTCCTCGCAGACCAAACACGCCGCCGGCGGCACGTCGCTGTCGGGAAACTGGGCACCACATTGTTCGCAGGTCCAGAACGGCATCGGCGTCACTCCCACCGGAGCGAACAGTTAGCGCAAAACGAAAAGGCCCGCCAAGGGCGGGCGGTTTTGCTGATGTCGTCATCAGTTTGGTTGCGGGGAGGCGCAACCACCGATACCGACATTCGCTGGTGGCGGCCATTTGTGGAGCGTTTGTTCCGAGCCAAACAGCAATCCTGGTCCACAATGAGCCAATTTACCCGCCAACACAATTGGCCGATCGGGCTCGCCAAGGTCCGGGGCGCCGTTGTGGTGCTTCTCCACAGCACCGCGCCGCAAAGTCCGCTGTCGTTCGAGCGAGCTGGATACAATCGGACCTATCCGCTCATACCCAGCGCGCTCGGGCAGGCCTACCTGGCCTTCTGCCCTGCGGAGGAACGACGGCGTTTGATCCGGGAGTTGCTTCCTGAAGCGGAGCTCGCCGTTTTGGGTATGCGCGACGCCCGAGCGCTCGAGGCGCATCTCGCCGTGGTTCGGCGCCGTGGCTACGCCGTGACATTGTCGCCCCGCCCCTTCAAGGTGCTTGGGCTCGCGGTTCCCGTGCGGCAGGGCCGCCAGGTGATCGCGTGTCTCGTGATGCGTTTTCCTCGATCGGTCATGACGCACGAACAGGCGGCCGATCGTTACCTTGGACCACTCAACACAACTGCGCGTACCATTGTTGCAGCGCTCGCAGCGCAGGACAGCGCAAGTTGATCGCTGCGATAATCGATGTGACGGCTGTTAGCGCCTGGCCAACGTCAGTGTTTTTCCGGATGTCCGCTCAGTCCGGAACACGCTGCACTCGACGAACGGCTCATGTAAACTCGCGGCCGCTCCTTGATTCAGGCATCGCGCAAGACGGTTTTCGACGCCGCATTGCTGCTGAAGCGTCCTGCTGTCTTTGAGATTCTCCGCCCTGACGGCATGTGAGTTTGGTTGCAGGGGATTTGAACCTGCGAGCTAAGTTACTGATGTTGTTGCGGTTGCCTCCCACCGGCCTGGAACAGGTCGGAGCGGCCAGAGCGATGGCAAGCAGCTGCCCCAAGCGACGACGCAGGTCGTTTGGGCAGCTAGGATTGTCTACTGTATTCTGCTTTGCAACCACGATATTTCATTATTACTGGCAAATATCGCACATTGCGCGTGACGATATTGTATATAGTATACAATCTAGTGGTATGCCCTCATCAACGCCAGGAGGAAACTGCTTGAACGCTTTAGACCTGCCCTGTCCTGACGACAGCCGGGGCAGCCTTTGCTTCGCGCCACTCTGGCGCGCCGTGCAGTGGCTGCAGTCCGGACAAACCAGCGCGGCCGAACTGGTGGACGCTTGCGAACACGCCTACCTCGCCGCGAACGCGACCGTTAACGCGATGGTGGTGGCAGATTTCGAGGGCGCTCACCGGGCCGCCGCCGAAAGTGACCAGCGTCGGCGCGCCAACGCCGCGCTCGGCGCGCTGGATGGCATTCCCTTCAGCATCAAGGAATCCTTCGACGTGCAGGGATGGCCCACTACCTGCGGCAGCCCCGCCCACGCCACTCATTGCGCGAGCCAGGATGCGCTTGTGGTCGAGCGCCTGCGGGCGCAAGGCGCTGTGCTGCTCGGCAAAACCAACGTGCCCCTCGGCCTGCGCGACTGGCAGACCTACAACGCCCTCTATGGCACGACCCGCAATCCGCGCGACCCGAGCCGGACGCCAGGCGGATCGTCGGGAGGTAGCGCGGCGGCCGTGTGTGCTGGTATGAGCTTTTTCGACATCGGCTCGGACATCGGTTCGTCGCTGCGCAATCCGGCACATTATTGCGGTGTGTTCTCGCACAAGAGCAGTCTCGGCATCGTGCCGTTGACGGGCCACGGAACTGCGGCCCCTGGGTTTGCCACCCAAGACATCAACGTTGCCGGACCGGTGGCCCGCAGTGCGCACGACCTCGAATGCGTGCTGCAGACAATTGCTGGACCCGAGGCGGACGAGGCGCTGGCCTACCACCTGACATTACCGCGCTGCGCGCATACGGCATTGAGCACGTTCCGCGTTGCCGTTCTTCCCAGCCACCCCTTTGCCGAAGTCGACGCGGAAGTGAGCGAGACCATTGAAGCGCTCGGACGGTGGCTGGAGAGCCAGAATGCGAAGGTTAGCTGGCAGGCGCGCCCCGACATCGATGCGATCGAGTTGTGGCACATCTATATTCTGCTGCTCCGAGCAACCACATCCATCTACACGGACGACGCGGCTTTTGCCGCTCTGCTCGACCGGGCGGAACCTAATTCCACCGACCACAGCTATGCGGCCCTGCAATTCGTCGGCGCCGGCATGCACCACCGGCGCTGGCTGCACCTGCAGGCGGCGCGCAGGCGCTTCGCTCAGGCATGGCAGCGGTTCTTTTGCGACTACGATGTGCTGCTGTGCCCGGCTGCCGCCACGACCGCGTTCCCGCTCAACGAAGCGGGTGAGCCGTGGCAGCGCGTGCTGTCCGTCAACGGCAACCCGCAGCCGATGACGACCCAGCTATTCTGGGCCGGGTATTCTGGCTTGTGCGGTCTGCCGTCGACCATAGCGCCCATCGGCCCCGGGCACAGCGGACTGCCGGTCGGCGTGCAGATCGTCGCTCCGCGCTTCGGCGATCTGACGTCGCTGCGTTTTGCCCAGCTGTTGGAGAGTCACGGTCACGCATTCGAGCCGCCGCTGGCAGTTACGCCGGCGGCGCAAGGTGTTCACGGCCAGTGAAGGCCACGTACAACGGTAAGAAGGGGGCGATAATGCTGGATTGGTTTAAAGAGTTGTCACGCATGGAACGCAAGGGCTTCTATGGCGCGTTCCTCGGACACGCGGTCGACATCTTCGACTTCATGATCTATTCGTTCTTGATCCCCACGCTGCTTCTGCAGTGGGGCATGAGCAAATCGGCGGCGGGCGCCATCGTCACGTGGACGCTGGTATCGTCCCTCGTGGGCGCGATCGGTGCGGGGCTGCTGGCGGACCGCTACGGTCGCGTGCGCGTGCTGCGCTGGACGATCGTCGTGTTTGCGGTAGCTTGTTTCCTGTGCGGCATGGCCAATTCGCCCGAGCAGCTCATGATCTTCCGCACCATCCAGGGGCTTGGCTTCGGCGGTGAATCGTCGCTGTGCATGGTGCTGGTGACGGAGATGATCCGCAATCCGGCGCACCGAGGCAAATATTCCGGTTTTACCGCAAGCAGCTTTTCGTTTGGCTGGGGCGCCGCAGCGATCGCCTATGCGATCACCTTCAACCTGTTCGCGCCGGGCATTGCTTGGCGGGTTTGCTTCTTCCTCGGCATCCTGCCGGCGCTGGTAGTGGTGTATTTGCGTCGTAATCTGGAAGAACCCGAGCTTTTTCTCAGGAGCCGCGCGCGGCAGAACGGAGCGTCGCCGGCGCAGAGCTTCATGCGCGTGTTCCGCAAACCGCTGATGAGAAAGACGGTGCTGTGCAGCCTGTTGTCCGGCGGCATGCTCGGAGCGTATTACGCGATCGCCACCTGGCTGCCGACCTTCCTGAAGACCGAGCGCGGCTTGTCCGTCTTCGGCACCAGTTCGTATCTCACCGTGACCATCCTCGGCTCGTTTGTCGGCTACGTGGCCGGCGCCTACGCCACGGACCGCTGGGGCCGCCGCCTGACCTATATTGTCTTCGCGGCAGGCGCCTTCGCGATGGCGCTGACGTATATGGTGATCCCCATCTCCAATACGTCGATGCTGTTCCTCGGCTTTCCGCTCGGAGTAATGATGCAAGGCGTGTTCTCCGGCATCGGCGCGACTATCTCGGAGTCGTATCCGAACGACGTTCGCGCGACCGGCTATGGCGTGTCCTACAACGTGGGCCGTGTCATCGGTTCGCTCTTCCCGCTGTCGGTGGGATGGCTGAGCAGCAATGGCACCTCTCTGCCGCTGGCGATCGCTCTGGTGGCCGGCGTTGGTTATGCCATGGTGATCCTCTCGGCCGCACTGCTGCCGGAAACCACCGGCATCGAACTGGACGAGACAACTGGTGAGGGCGTAACCGTCCACGACGACGGGCGCCAGCAGGCACCCGCGGGCCGGCTTGCGTGATCACGGGGACTGCGTGGTTTCGTCTGAATAGGCCGGAACGGGTGGGGACTCGTCGTCGCCTGAAACGGCAGGCGACCCACTCGCCAAACAAAAATGGCCCGCGCGAGGCGGGCCATTTTCTCATCGGGACCAGTGTGTCCGAATTTGGTTGCGGGGATAGGATTTGAACCTATGACCTTCAGGTTATGAGCCTGACGAGCTACCGGGCTGCTCCACCCCGCGTTAAACCGTTGCGATGCCGTCTCAAAAGCTGATCCGAAGCGAAAGCGGCCAACGCTTTGGGCGTCGATCGTCCCGACCGGAGGCTTCCTGAGAAGGCAACCCGGGCAAAGCCATCGGGTGCGAGCGGTATGTATCAACGTGCACCCGCTTTGGAAAGGCCAAAAGCTACCGTTTTTGAGGTTTTTGTGACGCCGGAAACGCGGCAAAACCATCCCATGGAACCGGCCTTGCCATAAACGCCGCAAAAGCGGAGTTTCCGGACAAATACCGGCGGGTAAACCGCCTGGGAGCCGCTCCGGGTCTGGTCCTTCGGACCACCCGGAATGACGAACAAGAACAATTGGGGGAAATGCGCGTGACGGATACATACGATTTCGTGGTGGTGGGCGGCGGCTCCGGCGGCTGTACGGTGGCGGGACGGCTTTCGGAGGATCCGCAGACCTCGGTGGCGTTGCTGGATGCCGGCGGCAGGAACGACAATTGGGTGGTGACGACGCCGTTCGCGCTGGTGCTGATGGTCGCCGGCAACGTCAACAACTGGGCCTTCAACACCGTGCCGCAAAAGGGCCTCAACGGCCGCATCGGCTATCAGCCGCGCGGCAAGGGGCTCGGCGGTTCGTCGGCGATCAACGCGATGGTCTATATCCGCGGCCACCGTGCCGACTACGACCGATGGGCCTCGCTCGGCAACACCGGCTGGTCCTTCAACGACGTGCTGCCCTATTTCAAGCGTTCGGAAAACAACGCCGATTTCGGCGGCGAGTATCACGGCAAGGACGGCCCGCTCTCGGTCAATAAATTGCGCACCGACAATCCGGTGCAGCAGATCTTCCTGCAGGCGGCGCAGGAAGGACAGTTTCGCCTGCGCGAGGATTTCAATGCCGACGAACACGAAGGGCTTGGCATCTACCAGGTGACGCAGAAGAACGGCGAGCGCTGCAGCGCCGCGCGCGCCTATATCCACCCCCACATGGAGAACCGCGCCAACCTGCGGGTCGATACCGGCGCGCACGCGACCCGCATCCTGTTCGAAGGCAAGCGTGCCGTCGGCGTAGAGTACCGCCAGGGCAAGGAGCTGAAGCAGATCCGCGCGCGGCGCGAGGTGATTGTCGCTTCCGGCGCGTTCCAGACGCCGCAACTGCTGCAGTTGTCCGGCGTCGGCGATGGCGCAGCGCTTGGCAAGCACGGCATTGCGAGCGTGCATCATCTGCCGGGCGTTGGCGCCAACCTGCAGGACCATCCGGATTTCGTGTTCGGCTACATGTCCGACAATCCGAACTTCAACGGCCTCTCGCTCAAGGGCATCCCGCGGCTGTTGCGCGCGATCGGCCAGTACCGGCGCGAACGCCGCGGGCCGATGACGTCGAATTTTGCCGAATGCGGCGGCTTTCTGAAGACCCGGCCCGACCTCGATATCCCCGATATCCAGCTCCATTTCGGCATGGCGATGGCGGATGATCACGGCCGCAAGCGCCACCGCGGCACCGGCTTCACCTGCCACGTCTGCCTGCTGCGGCCGAAGAGCCGCGGCACGGTTTCGCTCGGCAGCGTCGATCCGTTCGCAGCCCCCCTGATCGATCCGAACTTCTTCGGCGACGAGGCGGATCTGGAAACCATGGTCGCGGGCTTCAAGACCACCCGGCGGCTGATGGAGACGCCGGCACTGAAAGCCCTGCAGAAAAAGGAAATGTACACCGAAGGCGTGCACACCGACGACGAGATCCGAAGCCTGCTGCGCCAGCGCGTCGATACCGTCTATCACCCGGTCGGCACCTGCAAGATGGGCGTCAACGATCCCATGGCCGTGGTCGATCCCAAGCTCAGGGTATACGGCCTCGAGGGCCTGCGCGTGGTCGACGCGTCAGTGATGCCGACGTTGATCGGCGGCAACACCAACGCCCCGACCATCATGATCGGCGAAAAGGCCGCCGACATGATCAAGGCCGAGATGCGGGCAAGCTAAGTTGCTTTCTCGCTATGGCCGGGCAAGAGCGCGAAGCGCGTCTTCGTGCCCGATGTCCCGGCCATTGCTTTTTTACAGACGATTTTAGCGATCGCGAACCCGGTTCCTTGACACGTCAGTCGTATTGGAACCGGCGGAGCGTTCGCCATGAACAATTTCGATGCCATTGTCTGTGTCGGCCTGGTGTTCGCCGTGGTCACCGGTTTCAATACCGGACTGGTGCGCAGCGCGGTCACGATCCTGGCGTATGTGGTGGCAGCGCCGATCGCGATGTGGGCGATGTCCGCGCTGTCGCCGCCCGCGAGCGGCAATCTTGCCTCGGCCATGGCTCAGAACGGGTTGGTGTTCTTCGGCATTTTTCTGTTCGCCGGCATGGCGCTCGGAAAGCTGGCGCGGGTGGCAGTCGACGAGGCCACCGGATCGCAAGCCGGCATCGTGGACCGGCTCTGCGGCGCCGTACTGGGCGCGGTGCGCGTCGGCCTGATTGCGGTTACCGTCGTTCTGGTCGTCGACCAGCTGCTGCCGCCACGACTTCAGCCGCCCTGGCTGACCGGCTCGCAACTGCGGCCATGGCTCTCCGCGGCCGGGCAAAAAGGCGTCAAATCGCTGCCGCCGGATGTCGCCGCCACCCTCGATCGGCTGAAGCGAAACCAGCAGATATAATAGACTTACTGATATGCGTTTCGACCGGCGTGCAGCCACTTATCATGCCTGCCTGACTTGGCTACAGTGGCCCCATCGGAACTTTCAAAAAATCACCTGACATAACGGGAGTGAAACTGTGGATCTTGGGATCAAAGGCCGCCGCGCCATCGTGTGCGCATCCAGCAAGGGACTCGGGCGCGCCTGCGCGATGGCGCTGGCCAACGAGGGCGTGCATGTGACGCTGACGGCGCGCGGCGCCGAAACGCTGAAAAAGACCGCCGATGAAATCCGCAAAGCCCATCCCGGCGTCACGGTGACCGAGGTCGCCGGCGACATCACCACGCCTGAGGGGCGCGATGCCGCGCTGAAAGCCTGTCCCGATCCGGACATCCTGATCAACAATGCCGGCGGCCCGCCGCCCGGCGACTTCCGCAACTGGACTCGCGACGACTGGATCAAGGCGATCGACGCCAACATGCTGACCCCGATCGAGCTGATCAAGGCGACGGTGGACGGCATGATGGCCCGCAAGTTCGGCCGCATCGTCAACATCACCTCGGCCGCGGTGAAGGCGCCGATCGAGATACTGGGTCTTTCCAACGGCGCCCGCGCCGGCCTCACCGGCTTCGTCGCCGGCATCTCGCGCAAGACCGTCATCAACAACGTCACCATCAACGGCCTGCTGCCCGGCCCGTTCGACACCGACCGCCTGCGCGGCACGGCGAAGGGCGAATCGGAAAAGCGCGGTCTTCCCGTCGAGCAGGTGCTGGCGGAACGCGCCAAGCTCAATCCGGCCGGACGTTTCGGCACGCCCGAAGAATTCGGCGATGCCTGCGCGTTCCTGTGCAGCGCCAAGTCCGGCTTCATCACCGGCCAGAACATCCTGCTCGACGGCGGCGCATTCCCGGGCACGCTCTAGTGCCGCCGGAGGGCCGTTAGATGAAGGCAGTCTGGTACGAACGAACGGGCCCCGCGCTCGAGGTTTTGACCTATGGCGAGATGCCGACGCCGGTGGCCGGCCCGGGCGAAGTCCGGGTGCGGCTGGAGGCGTCCGGCGTCAACCCCGCCGATGTCGGCCGCCGCGGCGGCAGCTATCGCACGCTGGAATATCCGCGTGTGATTCCGAACAGCGATGGCGCCGGGATTGTCGATCAGGTCGGCGACGGCGTCACGCGATTGCAGGCCGGCCAGCGGGTCTGGCTGTTCAACGGCCAGCGCAACGGCCGCGCCTTCGGCACCGCGGCCGAATACATCACGCTATCAGAACATCTGGTGACGCCGCTGCCGGACAACCTGTCGTTCGCAGCCGGCGCCACGCTCGGCATTCCCGGCATGACGGCGTGGTGCTGCCTCTATTGCGACGGACCGATCGCGGGACAGACCGTGCTCGTCACCGGCGGCGCCGGTGCTGTCGGACATTATGCCGTGCAGCTCGCCAAGTGGGGCGGCGCCAAGGTGATCGCGACCGTCAGTTCGGCGATGAAGGCGGAACAGGCGCGGCTCGCCGGCGCCGATCTCGCCATCAATTACCGCAACGAGGACGTCATCGCGAAAGTGCTGGCCTTTACCGGGCAGCGCGGCGTCGACCGCGTGGTCGATGTCGATTTCGGCGGCAACATCGAGATCACCTTGAAACTGATGGCCATGAATTCGACCATCGCGGTCTACGCCACCAACGGCAACCGGACGCCGCTCGTCCCGATGCGCGACCTGATGGAAAAATGCATCGCCCTGCGTGCGCTGGTGCTGTTCGCGCTGCCACCGCCGCTGTTGGCGGCAGGACAGGCTGACATCACGAAATGGCTCACGGCCGGCACCCGTCTTCACAACGTCGCCGGTCAGTTCGCGCTGTCGGACACCGCGCAGGCGCACCTGGCCGTGGAAAAAGGCGACAAGCTCGGCACCGTCATCGTCGACTGCGCGCGGTGAGCCGCAGCGAGAACGCCAGAATAAAACAGGGAAATGCCGGATGCACTGGAATGTGGGCAAGGTCAAAATCACCAAGATCGTCGAAATGGAAACCGTCGGCAGCACCCGCTTCATCCTGCCGCTGGCGACCAACCAGGAGATGCAGAAACTTCCCTGGCTGATCCCCCATTTCGCCACCGAGGAAGGCCGGCTGAAAATGTCGATCCACTCGCTCCTGGTGGAGACGCCGTCGCGCCGGATCATCGTCGACACCGGCCTCGGCAACGACAAGCAGGGCCGCAACGTGCCGACCTGGAACAACCGCCAGGATCCGTTCCTCGACACCCTGACCGCGGCAGGTTTTGCGCCCGACAGCATCGACACGGTGCTTTGCACCCATCTGCATGTCGACCATGTCGGCTGGAACACAAGGCTGGTCGACGGCAAATGGGTGCCGACTTTCCCTGGGGCGCGCTATGTGTTCGGCAAGACCGAATATGAGCACTGGCGCGACCATAGCCACGAAGAGCCGGACAAATTGGCCGTCTTCAACGATTCCGTGAAACCCATCGCCGATGCCGGCCGGGCCGATCTGGTCGCCTCCGACGCCAGGCTTGCGGACGAGATCACCCTGATCCCGACCCCCGGCCACAGCCCCGGCCATATCAGCATCCACGTCACGTCGGACGGCCACGAAGCCCTGCTCACCGGCGACGTTGCCCATCATCCCTGCCAGATGGCCCATCTCGACTGGTCGTCAACGGCGGATTCCGACCCCAAACAATCCGCGGAGACGCGGCGCGAGCTGTTCTCGCGCTTTGCCGACACGCCGACGCTGGTGATCGGCGGCCACTTCAATGCCGGCCATATCAAGCGCGAGGGGGCTGCCTTCAAGTTCGTCGCCTTGGGGTGATGCCGCTCCGCTTCCCCTCATGGTGAGGAGCGCGTCTTCGCGCGTCTCGGGACGGCGCTACGCGTCGCCCTGCGAACCATGAGGCCCGCGGCCCATCCTTCGAGACGGCAGCGTTGCGGCCTCCTCAGGATGAGGGTGTGCAATGCAGCGGCGCTTTACATCGGCAGTTGAATTTCCCCCCGCGCTGTTCCAAAAGCATTCCAAGTCGAGAAGTCCACAAGAAAACCCGCCAGGGAGTGAAGAAAATGAAGCTTGTTCGTTACGGCGCCAAGGGTGCGGAAAAGCCGGGCCTGATCGATAAATCCGGCCAATTGCGCGATCTCTCCGCCCATGTGAAGGACCTCGACGGCGAGGCCTATGCGCCGGCCTCGCTGGCCAAGCTCGCCGGCCTCGATGCGTCCAAGCTGCCCGCCGTCGACGGCAAGCCGCGCTTCGGCGCCCCGGTCACCGGCATCTCGAAATTCGTCGCGATCGGCCTGAACTATGTCGATCACGCCAAGGAAACCGGCTCGCCGATCCCGACCGAGCCGATCTTCTTCATCAAGGCCAACACCGCGCTCTCCGGCCCCAATGATGCGGTCGAAAAACCCCGCGGCTCGACCAAGCTCGACTGGGAAGTCGAGATCGCGGCCATCATCGGCACCCGCGCCAAGTATGTCAGCGAAGCCGATGCCCTCAATCACGTCGCCGGCTATTGCGTCTGCAACGACGTCTCGGAACGCAACTTCCAGATCGAGCGCCTCGGTCAGTGGACCAAGGGCAAGTCGCACGACACGTTCGGTCCGGTCGGTCCGTGGCTGGTGACCAGGGATGAAATCCCCGACGTGCAGAAGCTGTCGATGTGGCTCGACGTCAACGGCCAGCGCCGCCAGACCGGATCGACCTCGACCATGATCTTCACCATGGCGAAGTGCATTTCCTACGTCTCGCAGTTCATGACGCTGCTGCCCGGTGACATCGTCACCACGGGCACGCCCCCCGGCGTCGGCACCGGCATGAAGCCGCCGCAGTTCCTCAATGTCGGCGACGTCGTCACCCTTGGCATCGAAGGCCTCGGCGAGCAGCGCCAGGAAATCATCGCGGCGTAAAGCCATGCATGGCGCTCGCGCGCGCTACCGTCATCGCGAGCCAACGGGTCGGGCGAATGCCCGCCCGATGACAAGCTCCGCGAAGCAATCCATCTGACCTCATAAAGAAAGACTGGATTGCTTCGTCGCTTCGCTCCCTTGCACAAACGCATCGCGTTTGTTGCAGGCAATAACGGGCCACTGCGTGATCGAGCATTTCCCAAGGAAAAAATGACATGAAACTCACCTTCTCTCCCGCCTCGCCGTTCGCCCGCAAGGTACGCATCGCCGCGATCGAGACCGGCCTGATCGACAAGATCGAGTTCGTTCCGGCAGCGGTCGCTCCGGGCCAGCCCAATGAGGAATATTCGAAGATCACGCCGCTGAAGAAGCTGCCGGTCCTGATCCTCGACAATGGCGACGTCATCCTCGATTCCTACGTCATCGTCGAATATCTCGACGAACTGGCCGGCGGCAACAAGCTGATCCCGGCTTCCGGCCCCAATCGGTGGAAGGTCAAGAGCGATCATTCCCTGCTGCAGGGCATGCTCGATTCGATGCTGCTGTGCCGCTACGAGAAAATGGTGCGCCCGGAAGGGCTGCGCTGGAGCGACTGGCACAAGGACCACTGGAATCGAGCCTGGGCCGGCATGGCGCGGTTCGAGAACAGGACCGACGTGCTGTCGGGTCCGTTCAACGTCGCCCAGATCGGCCTCGTCTGCGTGCTCGGCTATGCCGACTTCCGCTTCGCCGATTGCGGCTGGCGCAAGGCCTATCCGAAACTCGACGCCTTCCATCAGAAAATGCTGGAACGGCCGTCGGTGAAAATCTCGGTGCCGCCGACGGCGTAACAACGACAACGGAGACGGCAGCATGCGCGAGGATGGCAAGAAATTGCGACGCCTCGGCCTCGCTGCCGGCTTCGGTTTCGGTTTCGCGCTCGCGACCACCGGCGCGCTGGCCCAATTGAACGAAATGTCATTGGGCCAGCGAAACCTGGCCTGTGGGTCGCCGGCTGCACTCGACGATGGCTGGACCACCGCCTCCCCCGAAAGCGTCGGCCTCGACGGCGCGCGGCTCTGCGGCATCGCGGCGCGTCTGAAGGAAATGGAAGCCGACGTCCATTCCGTGGTCATCGTCCGCCACGGCAAGCTGGTGTTCGAACAATATTTCCCCGGCTATGACGAACCCTGGGGCCAGGACGGCGGCCAGCACACATTCGACGCCACCATCAAGCACGACATGCGGTCGGCATCGAAGAGCGTGGTCTCGCTGCTGGTCGGCATCGCCATCGACCGCGGACTGATCGCCAGCGTCGACGAACCGGTCGTAAAATTCTATCCGGAACACGCTGACGTCCAATCCGCAGGCTGGGACCAGATCACGCTCCGCCATCTCCTGACGATGTCGTCGGGCATGCAGTGGGACGAGAACCGCGGCTGGACCGATCCGAAAAACGACGAACCGCATCTCGGCAGCGAAGCCGATCCAATCCGCTACGTGCTGTCGAAGCCGGTCGCCAAGCCGCCGGACGCGCTGTGGACCTATAATGGCGGCAGCACCGATCTGCTCGGCAACATTCTCGAGCGTGTCTCCGGCAACCCACTGGAGGCCTTCGCGCGCGAGGTGCTGTTCCAGCCGCTCGGAATTAACGACGTGGAATGGATGAACTACCCAAAGAACGCCAAGGTTGCCTCCGCCGCCGGCTTGCGGATTCGGCCGCGCGATGCCGCCAAGATCGGCCAGCTCGTGCTCGACCAAGGGGCATGGCGCGGCAAACAGATCGTATCCGCCGACTGGATCGCGCAATCGGTCAGGCCGCGCTTTCAGGCCATCGGCTATTTCAGCGGATTATTTTTCTACGGCCAGCAATGGTGGCTGGGGCGGTCGATCTCCGAAGGCACGGAAGTGAAGTGGATCGCCGCAATGGGCTCGGGCGGCCAGCGCATCTTCATCGTGCCCGACCGCGACCTCGTCGTGATGACGACCTCGGGCCTTTATTTCCGGCCGCACCAGGGCGACGGCGCGCTGGACATGCTGACCAACGTCATCCTTCCATCCGCTCGCGACAAAAACTAGCGCGCCGGTCTCGCCAAGAAAAGATCAAGGAAGAACCATGAAACTCAACTTCACCGTCGGCGACCTTACCATCCACCGCATCATCGAGCAGGAAACCACGTTCCTGCCGGCGCTGGAGATGCTGCCGGGCCTGACGCCGGAAGTTCTGGCCGAGAACCGGTCATGGATGCAGAAGGCCGGCGCGCTCGACGACAAGGACGTACTGATCCTGTGCTTCCAGTCCTATGTGGTGAAGACGCCGCACCACACCATCCTGATCGACAGCTGCATCGGCAACGACAAGCCGCGGCCGCAGCGCCCGAAATGGAACATGAAGACCGACGACACCTATCTGCGCGCGCTGGCTGGCGCGGGCTTTACGCCAGGTGATATCGACTACGTGATGTGCACGCATCTGCATGTCGATCACGTCGGCTGGAACACCAGGCTCGAAAACGGCCGCTGGGTGCCGACCTTCCCGAAGGCGCGCTACGTGTTCGGCAAGACCGAATACGATTACTGGACCGAGCAGAATGCCAAGGCTCCCGTGCCGCCGTTCGCCGATAGCGTGCTGCCGGTGGTCGAAGCCAGACAGGCGGAGATTGTGCGCGACGATCACGCGATCGGCGATCACGCCCGCATCCTGCCGACCCCGGGCCATACGCCCGGCCATGTCGCCTTCACCTTCGGCCGCGGCAAGGACGACGCGGTGTTCTCGGGCGATCTGATGCATTCGCCGCTGCAGACGCGCTATCCGGAATTGTCGGCCAAGTTCGACGTCGACCAGCCGCAGGCCGCAGCGACGCGACGCGGCTTCATGGAGCGCTACTGCGACACTGATACGCTGTGCTGCACCGCGCATTTCCCCTCGCCGTCCGCGGGAAGGATTCGCCGCGCCGGCAACGGATTTTCCTGCGAGGCGATATGAGCTCATCCGAAGCGTTTGAAACCCTTTCGCTGGAAGCCGCCGGCGAGCACGTCACCATCGTCCGGCTGAACCGTCCCGACGCGTCCAATGCGCTCAACACCCAGATGGGCAAGGATCTCGTGCGCTGCTTCGAGGACGTTGCTCTCGATCCCAAAGGGCTGCGCTGCATCGTGCTGACCGGATCGGGCGAAAAAGCCTTCTGCGCCGGCGGCGACCTCAAGGAACGCCGCGGCATGACCGACGAGGCATGGACGCGTCAGCATGTCATCTTCGAACGGATGGTGCGGGCGCTGATCGATTGCCCGGTGCCGATCATCGGCGCCATCAATGGTGCTGCCTATGGCGGCGGCTGCGAGATCGCCGGTTGCTGCGACTTTCTCTACGCCGCCGAAAGCGCGCGCTTTGCGCTGACCGAGGTGACGCTCGGCATTATGCCGGGCGGCGGCGGCACCCAAACGCTGCCACGCGCCGTCGGCGAGCGCCGCGCCAAGGAGCTGATCCTGACCGGAAAACCCTTTACGGCAGCGCAAGCGCACACTTGGGGTCTCGTGAACGAAGTATTTCCACGGGCCGATCTGTTGCGGGAGGCGCTGGCGACGGCATCTCATATCGCCCGCAATGCGCCGATCTCAGTGCGGCAAGCCAAGCTGTCGATCCATCGCGGCCTGCAGTCCTCGCTGCGCGACGGGCTGGCGCTGGAGATCGAGGCCTATAACCGGATGGTTCCGACCGAAGATCGCCGCGAGGGCGTGCTGGCCTTTAATGAGAAACGGCCACCGAATTTCAAGGGGCGGTGAGGCTTCACCTCTCCCGGCGGGAGAGGTGAAAAGTCCGCGGCAGTCGGGCTCAGTCGAACAGGCTCGGCGTGTAATTCACCGGGGCGCCTTCGATCTCCAGCATCTTGAGCTTGGTCACCACGCCGCCATTGGCGGAGAAACCGCCGGGCTTGTTGCCGGCGGCCAGCACACGATGGCAAGGCACCACGATCGGACAGGGGTTGCGCCCGAGCGCCTGGCCGACGTCACGCGACAGCTCGACGCCGCCAAGCTGTTTGGCGATGTCGCCATAGGTCAGCGTCCTGCCCGGCGGAATTTTCCGCGCGATGTCGTAGACGCCGCGGTTGAAGGCGGGAACGCCGTCGAGATCGAGCACGACGTCGGCGAGGTCGTTCGGCCGGCCTTGCAGCAGTTCGACGATCCCGTCGATCGCGGCCTGTATACTGGCCGGCGGCGGCGTTTCAATCAGGTCGTCATGGCGCTGCTGCAGCCGGGTGCGGGTCATTTTCTCGTTGCCCATCGGCAATTGCACCGAGGTGATGCCGCGCTCGCCCCAGACAATGCCGCAGCGGCCGATCGCGGTGTCGAATATCGCAAAATGGTGCCCGGTCATGGCTGGCTCCAGTTCTCCGTTCAATGCCACCAGCTTCGTGTCGGGTCCAAATCTAGGCTTGGAGATTATTGCTATCCACCCGAAAGCTGAGGGAACTTGACGGCATAAACAACTTCCGATGATCTGGGGTTCTCACGTCGGCCATTCAATGGCCTCCAGCCACTCCCATCTTCACGAGCCTCCCATGCAAACGCTTCGCGTCAACGGTTATGACATGGCCTATCTCGAGGTCGGCGAAGCCGGCAACGGGCCGCCACTGGTGTGCGTGCACGGCTCGCTGTGCGATTTCCGGATCTGGTCGTCGGTGCTGGGTCCGCTGACGCGAAAACACCGCGTGATTGCGGTATCGCTGCGGCACTTCTTTCCCGACCATTGGGA
Organism: Bradyrhizobium ottawaense; assembly: GCF_900099825.1. Classification (NCBI taxonomy): domain Bacteria; kingdom Pseudomonadati; phylum Pseudomonadota; class Alphaproteobacteria; order Hyphomicrobiales; family Nitrobacteraceae; genus Bradyrhizobium; species Bradyrhizobium ottawaense. The sequence goes on from NZ_LT629693.1 coordinate 2,909,510, forward strand.
CGGTGTCGGCGATACCTATTCGATCGCCCAGCATGTCGACGACGTCATCGCCTTTATCGAGAAGCTCGATGGCAAACCGGTCGACCTGATGGGCCATTCCCGCGGCGGGCACATCTGCTTCCGCGTCGCCCAGCGCCGGCCGGACCTGCTGCGCAAGCTGATCCTGGCCGAACCCGGCGGCGAGCTCGACGCCACGCTCGATCTGGCGTTCAAGCCCGGCCCCTCGCCGCTGGCTGCGCGCATCGCGGCTTCCGCCGAGGTGGTCGCCCAAGGCGACATCGATGGCGGCTTGCAGATTTTCATGGATGCGCTGGAAGGCCCCGGCACCTGGAAGCGCCTGCCGGCGACGCCCAAACAGCTCTTGCGCGACAACGCCACCACGCTGATCGGGCAGATGAAGGACCAGCGCCCGCCCTTCTCCAAGGCCGATGCCGAGGCGATCGAGACGCCGACCTTGTTCATCGGCGGCGCCAATACCAAGGGAACGCTGCCGCAGGTGCTGCACACGCTGGCCGCGAATGTGAAGGGATCGCGCACCGAGATGATCCCGGGCGCCACGCATCCGATGTTCGAACAGGCGCCGCAAAAATATTGCGAGCTCGTGCTGGCATTTCTGGCGGCGTAAGCGCTGTTATTTTTGATCGAGGCGCCACGCGCCGTCCCAATCCGCTGGCGGCGGATTGGCTTGAAACTGCGCGACACGCCGGGCCATCGCCGTCGACGGCCCGTCGCCTGGAAAAGCTTCGAGCGCGGCATCGAACGCCTGGCGCGCGTCGTCCCAATGGCGGGCGCGATAAGCGGCCAGCCCCTCGGCATAGCGCTCCTGTAACCGCGACTGGTTGTCGTCGAGTTCGTCCTTGCGTCCCATGATCTCGAACACCGCCTCGGGATGGCTCTGGCCGACAACGATCAGCCGGTCGATCTCGCGAAACGCGACCGCGTCGCCGGCGGCCTTGATCGTCGGTTCCGAGGCCAGCGATGAGCTGCCGTAGATCTTGTTGGCGCCTTCCAGGCGCGACGCCAGGTTCACCGCGTCGCCCATCACGGTGTAGCTCATCATGAATTCCGAGCCGATGCTGCCGACCAGCACCTCGCCGGTGGCGATGCCGATACGGATCGTGCAATCGCTCGGGATGGTTCGCACGCCGAGCAATTCGGGCAGTTCGGTCCGCAACGCCACGCCGCGCTGGGCCATCTCGACGGCGGCGAGACAGGCCAGCCGCGCCTGCTCGTCGTTCTCGGTAAAGGGAGGGCCCCAATAGGCCATGATCGCGTCGCCGATATATTTGTCGATGATGCCGCGATGGCTGCGGATCGGCCCCGACATCGTCGACAGATAGTGGTTCATCACCTTGACGAGGCCCTTCGGCGTCATGCCCTCGCTGAGGCCGGTAAATCCCTTCATGTCGCAGAACAGCACCGTCATCACCCGCCGCTCGCCGTCGCTTGCCGTCAGCGACTTCGGGTCGATCAGTCCTTCGACGACGCGCGGGTCGACATACCTGCCGAAGGTTTCGCGCAGCCGCTCCTTGTGGCGCAACTGCTCGACCATGTTGTTGAACGCGGCGGTCAGTTGCCCGATTTCGTCACGCGTGGTGACGTCGATCGATCCGTCGAGCCGGCCGGCCTCGACCGCGCGGGTACCATCCAGCAGCCGCCGTACCGGCGTGGTGATGCCGGTGCTGATGAAGAGCGAGAACATCAGTCCGAGGATGGCCGCCAGTCCCGTCAGAATGGCCGATATCGTGATGGCCGTCTGCTGGTCGCGCATCGTCACGACGGAATCGCCGCGGACCTGTGCCAGCATGTCCGTGCGGATTTCCTCGACCTTCTGATTGAATTCGTCACGAAACGTGTCGGAGCGCGCCAGGATGGACCTGACTTCCGGAAAATTGCCGGCTTCGAGCGGCGACAACAGCCGCTTGTATTCCTCGCTGAGATAGCGTCGCAGATCGCCGTTGACGTGCTCGATCCGGTCGTCGATCCGGCCGAGCCGGGCGTTGTCGGATTCGGTTGAGGTATCTTCGATGATCGCATTGATCAGGCTACGCGCCGCCTGCGCTTCCTGCTCGATTTCCAGCCCCTTGGCCTCGTAGATCTTTTGACGGTCCGCAAAACCGGCGTTGTCCGGTGGCGATTGCATCTTCGCGATCACCATCCGCTGCAGCGCCAGCGACTGCTCCAGCGAACGGACATTCATCCGCGCCAGATGGCCGTAGGCTTCGACATATTTGCTGCTGAACTCGTCGAGCTGATGGGCAATCTTCCGCGTCATCACCGTCGACAGCACCGACGTGATCGCCATCAGCAAGATCAAGCCGATGGCAATGCCGAGAATGCGTTTTCGGATGGTCGGTCGCAGCACGGATCAGAACTCTGACAGGAGAAGCAGGATGGGGCGGCTTGAGCGGATGAGGGCAACGGATACGAAAGCCCAGCCGGTTCGCCCGGGCGTTGTTTAGCGCGCAGCGGTAAATTTAGCACGAGCGGAACGTGAAAATTGACGAGAATCTTCAACCGGATTGGATCCCGATCGGCCCTGCTCCCGAGACGGCAATCTGAGTCACGTCTCAGGCAGCGTCGTCAGCCGACAATGGCCCGGGGCGATGCGGCTTGACTTCTGGTTCCGGTGGCATCGCGGACATGGCGGGACCCGCTGCTGGATCGAACCGGTCGCGAATGACCCTCAGGCGACCTTCGAGGGGCTGCTGCCCTCTTCAATAGACAAAATCGCGCGGATCATACTCCTCACCCGAGCGATATAATTGGTTCAAGGCCAAAAGATCGTTGCTCTGTTACAACACTGCCTGTTTTTTTTAGTAATTGCCGTTTCTGCATAGGGAGCGTCAAAATTTCCACCTTACAGTCGTGCGACTGTTGCGCCACACAAGGCATTTTCTCAACCTAGGGGGGATTACATGAAACGTCTTCTCAAATATCTGGCGAGTGCCGCGATGCTGCTTATTGGTCCGTTGGCTGCGCATTCGGCTGATCTCGCCGTCAAGGCTCCGCCGCCACCGCTACCGCCCGTGTTCAGTTGGACCGGATTCTACGTCGGCGCCAATATCGGCGGTGCCTGGGCCGACAACAACTGGAGGGACAGCCTCTTCCTGACGAACTTCAACAACAACCGCAACAACGGCGTATTCATCGGCGGCGGGCAGATCGGCGGCAATTACCAGATCGGCAGCTTCGTCATCGGCGGCGAATGGGACTTCGACTGGGCCGGCAACAACAACGGCGGCACTGGAGTCATCATTCCGGGCGTTGGAAACATTGTGGTCACCAACAACAATCGCTGGATCACGACGGTGGCCGCCCGCTTCGGCCTTGCCGTCGATCACTGGCTGTTCTACGGCAAGGCCGGCGGCGGCTGGGTCGGCAACAATAACCTGACCGTCACCAACGTCACGACGGGCGTGTCGCTCACCTGTGGCAACTTCACCAACTGCGGCAACAACACCGGCGGCTGGCTGGTAGGCGCTGGCGTCGAATATGCGTTCACGAACAATTGGACGGTGAAGTTCGAGTACGATTATCTCGGGTTGGGCAACCGGACCCTCTTCATTCCGGCCGCGGCCCCGCTACTTGCCGGCGATACGTTCACCTCCAATAACCGGAATGTCCAGATGGTGAAAGTTGGGGTCAACTACCTGTTCAACTGGGGCGCACCGGTTGCCGCCAGATATTAATAACTGAATCCACTTTTGACTTTGGCGATCATAAGGGCTCCGGTTCTCGCACCGGAGCCCGTTCTATTTTACGGCGCGGACTCTCACGCGCTCGCGCGCGGCGGGGTTCGCGACGCTCGCGTTCAACAACATCAGCGGCGTCGGACGCGACGGCGCTGGCGTGCTCATCCTGCGGTGGGACGAGACCTTCGACGTCGGAGCCGATACCGGCACTCCCGTGTACGACAAGACTAACCAGGTGCCGTTCAAGTTCACCGGCAAGCTCAACAAGCCGACGCTCTCGATTGAGCGGCCGAAGTTGGCGCCTGAGGATAACGGATGGGTACCGCGCAGCCTAAGACGCGAAGTAGCCGGGGCTCGTAGGGATTGATGCAAGGGCCGTGCTCGGCCCTCCGATTGTTGAGAGACAAGTCCGTTGTTGGCACATCGCTTCCTTTCGCTGCGCTGCTGAATTTGGTCACTATCGAGGCATAGCGGACTCTGGCAAGCTGGTTACCCGGCAGATTTATGGGTTGATCAGAAAGCGCGCGGAGGAAACAACATGAAAACATCCAGCCAATGGCTCGTCTCGGTCGCTCTCCTCGGCATCGCCTTTGCCTCATCCCCGGCGCTGGCCGCGCCGGATGAAAAGCTGCGCGCGGCGGCCGAACAGGCCAAGCCGGCGCTGATCGAGACCTTGCACGACATGGTGATGATCGAATCCGGCAGCGGCGATCTCGAAGGGCTCGGCAAGATGGCCGACTTCACCGAGGCGCGGCTGAAGGCGCTGGGCGCGAAGACAGAGCGGCGCAAGGCGACGCGGGGCGCCGGGGCCGATATCGTGATCGGTACCTTCGATGGCAGCGGCAGCAAGAAGCTGATGCTGATTGCCCACATGGATACGGTTTATCAGAAGGGCATCCTCACCACGCAGCCCTATCGCATCGACGGCAACCGGATCTTCGGGCCGGGGATCGCCGACGACAAGGGCGGCATCGCGGTAATCCTGCATGCGCTGAAAATCCTCGGCGATGCCGGCTGGCGCGACTATGCAAGGCTGACGGTCGCGCTCAATCCGGACGAGGAAGTCGGCTCGATCGGTTCCGGCGAGTTGATAGCCGAACTGGCCGACCAGCACGATGTGGTGCTGTCCTGCGAACCGACGGTGGCGGCGCCCGCCGCCAAAAATGACAGCCTGCTGCTCGGCGCCAGCGGCACCGCCACCGGCACCATGGAAGTGAAGGGACGCGCGTCGCATGCCGGCGCTGCGCCGCAGCTTGGCCGCAACGCGGTGATCGAACTGGCGCACCAATTGCTGCAGACCCAGGACGTCGCGAAATCGATTCCCGGCACGCAACTGAACTGGACCACCGCGCAGGCCGGCACCGTGCGCAACCAGATTCCCGACAAGGCCAGCGCCGGCGCGGATATCCGCCTCACCATTCCCGACGGCGTGCAGAAGCTGCAGGCCGCATTGGACGAGAAGGTGAAGAACAAGCTCGTTCCCGACACCGAAACCACCGTGAAGATCGAGGCGGGCCGGCCGGCCTTCGTCGCCAGCGACCGCGGCCGCGCACTCGCCCGCGAGGGGCAGGCGATCTACGCCGAACTCGAGCGCACCCTGGATATCGCCGAGATGACCGGCGGCGCCACCGATGCCGGCTTCGCCAACCGCAGCGGCAAGGCGGTCGTGGTCGAAAGCTTTGGCCTGGCCGGCTTCGGCTATCACGCCCGCGACGAATATATCGACACCGGCTCGATCATGCCGCGGCTCTATCTGATGACGCGCATGCTGACGGAACTGGGAAAGAAGAAGTAGGCGCGTGGTCGCACTTTGCCGTCGCGACGGGAAAGCCTGCCTCCGAGAGAGGGGGGCAGGCCAACCGGGCTCGTTCCGTCGAAAAGCCGATCGGGAAGCCTTGACCGCCGGTCACGGCAGCGATACGTTTAAGGAATACGGAATTCCGTATTCCGAATTGGACGACCGGCATGATCCCGCTAGACCCGCTCCCGAACCTGATCGACCAGGTCTACGCCCGGATCCTCGAGGCGATCACCGATCGCTCGCTGCCGCCGGGGCATCGCATCCGGCAGAACGAACTCGCCGAACGGCTCGGCGTCTCTCGCCAGCCGGTCTCCCACGCGCTGCATTTGCTGCACCGGCAGGGCCTCGTCGCCGAAAGCGGCCGCCGCGGCTTTGAGGTGACGCGGCTGGACCCCTCGCGCATCCGCCAGCTCTACGAAGTGCGCGGCGCCATCGATGCCCTCGCCGCGCGGCTTGCGGCCGGAAGGACCAGGACGGATGCAACCGGGCGCGCGCAGCTCGAGGCGGCGCTGCAGGCCGGGCGGGCGATCGGCAGCAACACCCCGCTGGCGCAACTGATCGCGCTCGATGTCGACTTTCACAGCGCCATCTATCGTCTCGCCGGCAATCCCGCGATCGAGGAAATGATCGCGCCGCAATGGCCGCATATGCGCCGCTCGATGGCAACCGTGCTGGCCGAACTCGATTACCGCGACAGCGCCTGGACCGAACACGAAACCATCGCAGCGCAGATTCTGGCCGGCAACGCCAAGGCCGCGGAGGCCGCCGCACTGGCGCATGCGCAGACGGCAGGACGAATGACCGAGGAAAGACTGAAGGCGACCGATAGAGCCGCGTAGCAAGAGGCTGTCGTTCCGGGGCGAAGCGGTAGCTTCGAACCCGGAATGACCATAAAAAACCACAGGAGAGACGTCATGAAATTGACCCAGCAGCAGATCGACACGTTCAACCGCGAAGGCTGGCTGTTCCTGCCCGAGCTGTTCAGCCCCGAGGAAGTCGCCTATCTCGCCCGCGAGGCCGAGGGCATCTACGACACCAGCCGCCCGGAGGTATGGCGCGAGAAGAGCGGCGCGCCGCGCACCGCCTTTGCCGCCCATCTCTACAACGAGGCGTTCGGCGCGCTCGGCGCCCATCCGCGCATGATCGATCCGGTCGAACAGGTGTTCGGCGAGAAGGTCTACATGCATCAGTACAAGATCAACGCCAAATCCGCCTTCACCGGCGACGTCTGGCAATGGCACCAGGATTACGGCACCTGGAAGCGCGACGACGGCATGCCGTTGCCGCGCGCGATGAACATCGCGATCTTCCTCGACGAGGTGATGCCGATCAACGGCCCGTTGATGCTGGTGCCGAGGAGCCAGCACGCCGGCGATTTGCCGGCCGCGCATGATCTTGCGACAACGTCCTATCCGCTGTGGACGCTCGACGAGGCCACCGTGACGAGGCTGGTGAAGGAAGGCGGCATCGTCGCCCCGACCGGCAAGGCCGGCGGCATGCTGATGTTCCACGGCAACCTGGTGCACGGCTCGGCCGGCAACATCACGCCCTATCCGCGCAAGATCGTCTATCTCACGCTGAACGCGGTCTCGAACTACATCCGCACCCCGACGCGGCCGGAATACATCGCCCACCGCGATTTCACGCCGATCCAGACCGTGGATGACGACGCGCTGTTGCGGCTCGCGCGGGCACATCGGCAGGCGGCGGAGTAAAGGTAGCTCTCGTGCCCCGGACGCAGCGCAGCACGAAGTGATGCGCTGCTGAGCCGGGGCTCAATCTTTTCCCAGTTTCCCCCGATGGGTCCCGGCTCTGCGGAGCAGCGTTGTACGCTGCACCGCGTCCGGGACACGGCAGCTTCCGGATCCCCCCATGAACCTTCATCATCTCCTCAACGCCCGCCTCGCGGCCGGCAAGCCGGTTCGCGTTGCGCTGATCGGCGCCGGCAAATTCGGCTCGATGTTTCTGGCGCAGGTGCCGCACACGCCGGGGCTCGAAGTACCGCTGATCATCGATCTCGACCGCGATCGGGCGCGCGAGGCGTGCCGCACGGTCGGCTGGGATCAGGCGCGGATCGCGCGGACGGCCTTCACCGACGACGGCCTGCGTGCGATTGCGGGCGGCGCGATGGATGTCGTGGTCGAAGCCACCGGCAACCCCGCGGTCGGCATCCGGCATGCCCGCGCGGCGATTGCGGCGGGCAAGCATGTCGTGATGGTCAATGTCGAGGCCGACGTACTGGCAGGGCCGCTGCTCGCCGAGGAGGCGCGCAAGGCCGGCGTGGTCTATTCGCTGGCCTATGGCGACCAGCCGGCGCTGACCGCCGAGATGGTGGACTGGGCGCGCGCGACCGGCTTTCGCGTCGTCGCCGCCGGCAAGGGCACCAAATACCTGCCGGCCTATCATGACGTGACCCCGGACGGCGTCTGGGGCCATTACGGGTTGACGGCGGGCGAAGCGCAATCGGCCGGCATGAACCCGCAAATGTTCAATTCATTTCTGGACGGTACCAAATCCGCGATCGAAATGGCGGCGATCGCCAACGCCACCGGGCTCGACGTACCCACGGATGGCTTGCTGTTTCCGCCCTGCGGCGTCGACGACCTGCCGCATGTGATGCGGCCGCGCGACAAGGGCGGCGTGCTGGAGAAATCCGGCGTGGTGGAAGTGGTGTCGTCGCTGGAACGCGACGGGCGCCCGGTGTTTCGTGACCTGCGCTGGGGCGTCTATGTCGTGCTGGAAGCGCCGAACGACTATGCCGCCGATTGTTTCAAGCAGTACGGGCTCAAGACCGACGCCTCGGGCAGATATGCCGCGATGTACAAGCCCTATCATCTGATCGGGCTGGAGCTGAACATCTCGATCCTGTCGGCGGCGCTGCGCAACGAGCCGACCGGGCAACCGCACGGTTTTCGCGGCGACGTCGCCGCCGTGGCCAAGCGCGATCTGCGCGCGGGCGAAATGCTCGACGGCGAAGGCGGCTACACGGTGTGGGGCAAACTGATGCCGGCGTCCGCCAGCCTTGCGGCCGGCGCGCTGCCGATCGGGCTCGCCCATCGCGTCAAGTTGACGAACAACGTCGCCCACGGCGCGGTCGTGCGCTGGAGCGACGTCGAAGTCGATGCCAACAACGACACCATCAAGACGCGCAAGGCGATGGAAGCGACGTTTTCGAAGACCTAAGGCAACAGGCGGCTGGCCTTGGCCTGCCTGAACCATTTTCGGAACATCGCTTCGGTATCCATCATTTCGGTGAAACCGGCCTGATTGATCTTGACGGTCGAAACAATCGAGGGCGGACCCGATTGGGTCTGGCCATGGCGCATGCTGTAATCGGCATATTGAAACGACAGGCCGACAAAGGCCTCCAGGCCCGGCGCGATCAGATCGTGCTTGCGGCGCAGTTCGTCCCACGGCGCGATCCACTTCGGATATTCCTGCGCCAGCGACAGCGGCACAGCGGCGCCCGGCTTCATGTCCAGCGCATCTGCAATCGCCGGCCAGATATTCTCCCAGGTAAAGACATCGCCATTGGTGACATTGAAGGCCTCGTTGCGCGCGGCATCGGCCTCACCCGACCATGCGATGGCGCGCGCCAGCAGATCGACGTCGACCGCCTGCGACACCCGCGCCGCACCTCCGGGATAATCCAGCGCGCGTCCCTGTTCGCGCAGCATCGCCGCATAGACACCCAGCGGCGGGATCAGATCCATGGCACCGCCCATGGCCAAGCCAACGATCAGGACCGGACGCAAAATGCTCCAGTGCCAGGCCTTGCCGTTCTGCAGCTCGCGCAAGAAGTTTTCCTGCGCCCAGTAGAAATTCGGCTGCTCGTACATTTCGGAGCGGCCTTCGCGCGCCGGCACCGTAAGCGGACGGACGTGGACGCCATAGGCCTTGGTGCCCTGTAGCAGTGCGACGTGGCGAAGCGTCGGCGCGACCGGCTCGAGTGCAGCCATCAGGTGGCGCAGCATCAGATCGTTGGTGCGGATCTGGTTGGGATCGCGCCAGCCGTCGATCAGGTTCGGCGCTTCATAGAGCGCGGCATAGACGAGATGGGTTGCGCCCTTCATTTCAGCGGCGGCCTGCAGGCACTGCGAGGGATCGGTAAGGTCGATCGGGACGTAGCGGGCGCCGTAGAGCTCACGCGGCCTGCGCCGCGCCAGCGCCACAACGTCGCACCCACCCGCGCCGCCGAAGTGCCGCAACGCGGCATTTCCGACCAGTCCGGTCGCACCCGCGACCACTACTTTCTTGTCCGCCATTCCATACTCCAGCGCCGATTGCCGCTTTCAGTAGCAGACGAAGCCGGTCGCGTCAGCCGGCCGCCTTAGCCTTTCGTCGAGTCGGAGGCGGGGCTTGTTCGCAACTGCGGTCGAAGCAGGACGCTTGATTATCGATCCCCGATTGGTCATCCTGACCGCACGTTTGAAGGCTCGGGTTTCAATCACCAACCAAACATCGGCCATCGGCAAAAATAAAAACGACAATCAAGATCGTTGTCCCTTGGTCGAGTATCGGCACAAGCAAGAGGGGAAGCGCATGAAACGTCGTGATTTCTTGAAGGTCGGCGGTGTCGGTCTCGCTGCAAGCGCGGTAGCCGCACCCGCAATCGCCCAATCCAATCCTGAAATAAAGTGGCGGTTGACGGCGAGTTGGCCGAAGGCACTCGATACGCTCTACGGCGGCTGTGAATATTTCGTCAAACGCGTGGCCGAGATCACCGACAACAAATTCCAGATTCAATCGTTCGCCGCCGGCGAAATCGTGCCGGGCCTGCAGGTGCTCGACGCCGTTTCCAATGGCACCGTCGAAATGGGCAACACCGCGCTTTATTACTACTGGGGCAAGAACCCGGCATTCACTTTCGGCACCTCGTTGCCGTTCGGACTGAACACGCGGGCTCACATTTCCTGGCTGCTGTTCGGCGGCGGTCAGGATCTGCTCAACGACCTCCTGAAGGAATCCAACACGATGTGCATTCCGACCGGCTCG